>DBFBKG010000001.1:0-8561 GCA_048203815.1 Collinsella sp.
CAACGACGTGCTGTACAAGGAGGGCCTGGACCTTCTCGTCGTGCCCTCCGCCGAGCTCTCCCGCGGCCGCGGCGGCCCGCGCTGCATGAGCATGCCCTTCTGGCGCGAGGACCTCTAAGTCTTTCCGTTTCCGGTGCGGTCCCCCTACAACCGCACCGGTTTCGCCTGTCAAACGGGCAACACTAATACTTACGCAATTCATTATTTCGAAAGGAAACGAACCATGGGTGTTAACCTCTCCGGCCGTAGCTTCCTCAAGCTCCTCGACCTCTCCACCGAGGAGATCGAGTACTTGCTCAAGCTTTCCAAGAACTTCAAGGACATGAAGCGCGCTGGCGTTCCGCACCGCTATCTCGAGGGCAAGAACATCGTTCTGCTCTTCCAGAAGACCTCCACTCGTACCCGCTGCGCCTTCGAGGTCGGCGGCATGGATCTGGGCATGGGCGTCACCTACCTCGATCCCGGTTCGTCGCAGATGGGCAAGAAGGAGTCCATCGAGGACACTGCCCGCGTTCTCGGCCGCATGTATGACGGCATCGAGTTCCGTGGCTTTGCCCAGGACGACGTCGAGGAGCTCGCTGCCAAGTCCGGCGTGCCCGTGTGGAACGGCCTGACCACCGAGTGGCACCCCACCCAGATGCTCGCCGACATCCTGACCGTCCAGGAGAACTTCAACTACGACATCAAGGGCAAGACACTCGTCTTCATGGGCGACTGCAAGAACAATGTCGCTCGCTCCCTCATGGTTGTCTGCTCCAAGCTCGGCATGAACTTCGTGGCCTGCGGCCCCGAGGAGTGCATGCCCGCTGACGACGTCATCGAGGCCTGCAAGCCCATCGCCGAGGCCAACGGCTGCACCATCAAGCTGACTACCGACGTCAAGGACGGCGTCACCGGTGCCGACGTTATCTACACCGACGTGTGGGTCTCCATGGGCGAGCCCGACGAGGTCTGGGCCGAGCGCATCGCTCAGCTCACCCCGTATCGTGTCACCTCCGAGGTCATGGCTATGGCCAACCCGGGTGCCATCTTCCTGCACTGCCTGCCCAGCTTCCACGACACCAACACCACGATTGGCGCCGAGAAGTGCGAGCAGTTCGGCATCACCGAGCAGGAGGTCACCGACGAGGTCTTCGAGAGCCCCGCTTCCAAGGTCTTCGACGAGGCCGAGAATCGCATGCACACCATCAAGGCTGTCATGTATGCCACGCTCAAGTAAGAGCATCTAGCATCTCGCTCGGGGTGTATTGCTGCGCACCCCGAGCGGCTTTATCTGGTAAAAATCTCGCATCGAGCGGCAGGCACGGCACGGAAGAGCCGCTTCGGGCGAGATCAGTAAATGATTTATGAAGGGGGGATGAGAACTATGACTGAGACCGCTAAGAAAAAGCGCGGTATGCCTTCATCGTTCACCATTCTTCTTGCTCTGCTGGCAATTGTTGCAGTTGTTACCGTTATCGTCTCCGGCACGTCCGGCGGCGCGGTTACTGCCGCCCGTCTGAGCGATTTCTGCACCGCCCCGATTAAGGGCTTCGCTGACGCTCTGCCCGTCTGCCTCTTCGTTATGATCCTGGGCGGCTTCCTCGGCATGATGACCGAGACCGGCGCTCTGGACAACGGCATCGCCGTCCTGGTGCAGAAGCTTAAGGGTAACGAGATCATGCTCATTCCTGTCCTTATGTTCATCTTCTCCCTCGGTGGTACCACCTATGGTATGTGCGAGGAGACCGTTCCCTTCTACGCCCTGCTCGCCGCCACCATGATGGCCGCTGGCTTCGACCCCATGGTCGGCGCCGCTACCGTCCTGCTCGGCGCTGGCTGCGGCTGCCTGGGCTCCACGGTTAACCCGTTCGCCGTCGGCGCTGCCGTCGACGCTCTGACCGGCGTTGGCATTGAGGTCAACCAGTCCATCATCATCGGCCTCGGTGCCGTCCTGTGGATTGTCACTACCGCTATGTCCATCGTCTTCGTGATGAACTATGCCAAGAAGGTTAAGGCTGACAAGGGTTCCACCATCCTGTCGATGCAGGAGCTCAAGGACGCCGAAGAGGCTCACGGCAAGGCTGCTTCCGAGGTCCACAAGGAGGTCAAGCTCACCGGTCGTCAGAAGGGTGTTCTGATCGCCTTCGCCTTCACCTTCGTTGTCATGATCGTCGGCTTCATCCCGCTGGCCGACCTCAACGAGGGCGTCGCCAACTTCTTCGACGCTGGCGCTGTCTACGACGCCGACGGTAACGCCGTCGTCCAGGGCTGGTCTGCCCTGATCACCGGCCTGCCCATTGGCCAGTGGTACTTCGACGAGGCTTCCACCTGGTTCTTCCTCATGGCTGTCCTGATCGGCATCATCGGTGGCCTGTCCGAGAAGCAGATCGTCAACACCTTCATCACCGGCGCTGCCGACATGATGTCCGTTGTTCTCGTCATCGCCCTCGCCCGTGGTATCTCCGTCCTCATGGCTAGCACCGGCCTCGACGTCTACGTCCTCGACGCTGCCGCCAATGCTCTGGCTGGCCTGTCCGGCGTGATCTTCGCTCCCATGAGCTTCCTGGTCTACTTCGGCCTGTCCTTCCTGATCCCCTCGACCTCCGGTATGGCCACCGTCTCCATGCCCATCATGGGACCGCTGGCTGTTAAGCTTGGCTTCTCGCCCGAGGTCATGGTCATGATCTTCTCCGCCGCCATCGGTGTCGTGAACCTGTTCACCCCGACCTCCGGCGCCATCATGGGCGGTCTCGCCCTGGCCAAGATCGAGTGGACGACCTGGCTCAAGTTTGCCCTTAAGCTTATCGTTGCTCTCTCCGTCGTCTGCGCCGTCATCCTGACCGTCGCCTGCGTGCTGCTCTAAGTACCCAACGGGTACCCCACGGAAACCTTGACGATCCTGTAAAGGATCACCTGGTCATCGTCTGTCCGGTGGGGTAAACCCACCGGTAGACTCCTACCTTTAGCCCCCTCCCGTTCCGTGCGCGGGAGGGGGCGCTCTCATGTTGCGCGGTTCTACGAACCGCGCAACCAGTCGACGCTGCGCGCCGCCCATGACGACAATTTGTCATTCAAAAGGCAAGGCATGACCCAAAGGTCTATGCCTTGCCTTTTTCATGCCAACTTGTACGTCCTGGGCGTCGCTCGCTGACTTATGCTCAACCTGCGACGTTTCTGTTGTTGGTGCAAAGGGATCAGGTTACTTTGCGCCAAAAGGGGAAGTTGCGGTGGAATAGTTCCTGTTTGGCCGTCTTGAGGGGTTAAACGGGAATTATTCCACCGCAACTTATCGGTGGCGTGTTTGGTTGGTGCCTGTTGATGGTCTGGGTATCGGGGAGGGCGGGCTCCGTTATAATCGCCTAGAACATTAAATGGAAACGGGACGGGAGCCATATATGCGCCAGGGTTTCGACAACGCGAAGTATATCGAGCTGCAGGCCGCTCATATTAAGGAGCGCATCTCGCAGTTTGGCGGCAAGCTGTATTTGGAGTTTGGCGGCAAGCTGTTTGACGACTATCACGCGAGTCGCGTGCTGCCGGGTTTTGAGCCGGACAGCAAGTTCCGCATGCTCAAGAGCATTGCCGACGACGTCGAGGTCATCATCGCCATTAACGCGAACCACATCGAGAAGAACAAGGCTCGCGGTGACCTGGGCATTACCTATGACGAGGACGTTTTGCGCCTGGTCGACCTGTTCCGCGGCAACGGTTTTGCTGTCGCGGCCGTGGTTATCACCCAGTACGCCGGCCAGCCCGCCGCCGATGTGTTCCGCAATCGCCTGAACGCGCTCGGCATTCCTGCCAAGCTGCACTATCCCATCGAGGGCTATCCGCACGACGTCGACCTGATCGTGTCCGACGACGGCTATGGCAAGAACGAGTTTGTCGAGACCACTCGTCCGCTCGTTGTGGTCACCGCTCCCGGCCCTGGCTCGGGCAAGCTCGCCACCTGCCTGTCTCAGCTCTATCACGAGCACAAGCACGGCACTGCCGCCGGCTACGCCAAGTTCGAGACTTTCCCGGTTTGGAATCTGCCCCTCACGCATCCGGTCAACATCGCCTATGAGGCCGCCACGGCTGACCTCGACGATGCCAATATCATCGACTCCTTCCACTTGGAGGCCTACAACAAGACCACGGTCAACTACAACCGTGACGTCGAGGCCTTCCCGGTGGTCCGTGCTCTGATGGAAAAGATCCTGGGCAAGAGCCCCTACCAGAGCCCCACCGACATGGGCGTCAATATGGTCGGTTTTGCCATTACCGATGACGATGCCTGCCGCGACGCTTCCAAGATGGAGATCGTCCGCCGCTACTTTACCGCGGTCGAAAATGTGCGCCGTACCGGCGTGGGCGATGAGCAAGTCGACCGTCTCAAGATCATTATGAAGAAGGCCGGTATCGACAAGAATTACTCGCCGGCACGCTCGGCCGCCCTTACCAGGGAGCAGCTGACAGGTGGCCCCGTAGGCGCCATGGTCATGCCTGATAGCTCCGTGGTGACCGGCAAGACTTCCACGCGCCTGGGCGCCGCGAGCTCGCTCATCATGAATGCACTTAAGCATGTCTCGGGCGTTGACCTTGAGCTCGAGGTCATTAGCGATGAAGCGATCGAGCCCATCAGCAAGCTCAAGACGCATTTCCTGGGCAGCAAAAACCCGCGCCTCCACACCGACGAGACGCTTATGGCGCTGTCGATCACCTCGGCCACGAGTGAGACGGCCGCTCGCGTCCTTTCGGGCCTGGAGCAGCTGCGCGGTTGCGATGCCTTCTTTAGCGTGATTATCTCGCCGACGGACGAGACGGTACTGCGCAAACTGGGTATCAACGTGTGCTGCGAGCCCAAGTTTGAGCGCCGCGGTTTCTTCCATCGCTAAGTTTGAAGCACCGCGGTAATTGCATTGCATTTTGGCCGTATCGGGTTAGCGCCCGGTACGGTTTTTTGATCAATAAAGCGCCTATTTCGGCGAAAAATAGCTGTTTACCTGCCTAGAAACAATTTGAGCGGTATACAATAACCGTAACTGTTTCATCCTTAGCGGGATGCCGCATGATGGATATTACCTGCCATCGTGAGGTGTGTCGGTCGCGCACGGCGCGTTAGATGCTCGTGCTCGGTTTGAGGAGGCTGCTATGGCGGGCAAGGGTCGTGCGAGTGTCAACGATATGAAGCGTGTCGAGGTGCTGGTGTTGATGGAGATCGACCAGCAAACCGAAGACAATGGCGGGCCGTATGGTTTCTCGCGCAAAACGCTTGCCGAGCGCGTGGGGGTTTCGCCGTATCGTGCCCGCGCCGCAATCGATCGCTTGGATTCCGAAGGCATGATTGATGTCGTCTCGCGTTATAGCGACGACGGCGGTCAGCTTGCAAATGGCATTTGCCTCACCGAACGTGGCGAGTGGTATCTTGAGGGCGTCCGTACCGGCATGCTCGTTCAAGAAATGCTTGAGGACGAGGTTGCTGATCGATAGCAGCATGTAACCCTTGCCATAGCGACGCCGCCTGGGAAACCGGGCGGCGTTTTGTTTCAAGATTGAGAAATGCAATCGCACGCGAGAAAAATTGCGAACGGTCCGCGGCGCGAGTATTACAATGAAGACCCGTAAGATGTGGATAAACAACTTCTACGGGAAGCGCAGGTAACTCAATATGACCAAGCATGTGTTCGTAACCGGTGGCGTGGTTTCGTCCCTGGGCAAGGGTATCACCGCGGCCTCGCTGGGCCGTCTGCTCAAGTCGCGTGGCTACAAAGTAACGATGCAGAAGGCCGATCCGTATCTGAACGTCGACCCCGGTACCATGAGCCCCTTCCAGCATGGTGAGGTCTTCGTTACCGAGGATGGTTACGAGTCCGACCTGGACCTGGGTCATTACGAGCGCTTTATTGATGAGAACCTGACCCGCGATTCCAACTTTACGACCGGCGCCATCTATAAGAGCCTGATCGCCCGTGAACGTCGCGGTGACTTTTTGGGCGGCACCGTACAGGTGATCCCGCACGTCACGAACGCCATTAAGGAAAAGTTCCGTCGTATTGAGGAGCAGACCGGCTCCGACGTGGTCATCACTGAGCTGGGCGGCACTATCGGCGACATTGAGTCGCAGCCGTTTGTCGAGGCCATTCGCCAGTATCGCAAGGAGGCCGGCCCCGAGAACGTCTGCTACATCCACGTGTCGCTCGTTCCCTATATCGCCGCCGCCCACGAGGTCAAGACCAAGCCGACGCAGCACTCCGTTAAGGAGCTCCGCAGCTTTGGTATCCAGCCCGATATTATCGTTCTGCGCTCCGACCACCATATCGACGATGCCATCCGCGGCAAGATCGCAAGCTTCTGCGACGTCGACACCGACTGTGTCTTTACCAACGAGGACTGCGCGAGCATCTACGATGTTCCGCAGTTGCTTGCCGAGCAGGACTTTGACCTGCGCATTTGCGAGCGTCTGGGTCTGGACCCGCATGAGCGCGACATGAGTCAGTGGAACGAGTTCCTGCGCAAGCAGAACCATGCCAACCAGCACGCCGACAAGGTGAAGATCGCCGTCGTGGGCAAGTATACGCAGCTGCCCGATGCCTACCTGTCGGTTATCGAGGCCCTGCACCACGCTGGTGTGTTCTACGATCGCCACGTTGACGTGCAGCTGGTCGATGGCGAGAGCCTCGACGAGCAGAATGTCTCCGAGGTCCTGGGTGACGCCTCGGGCATCTTGGTCCCTGGCGGCTTTGGCAAGCGCGCCCTGGAGGGCAAGATCCTCGCGGCCGAGTTCGCCCGCGAGCACAAGATTCCGTATCTGGGCATTTGCCTGGGTATGCAGGTAGCCGTGTGCGAGTTCGCCCGCAACGTGGTCGGCCTTGCCGGCGCCAGCTCTTCCGAGTTCGATCCGGATGGCCCGTATAGTGTCATCGACCTGATGAGCTCGCAGGAGGACGTGACCGAGAAGGGCGGCACCATGCGCCTGGGCGCCTATCCGTGCAAGCTCGCCGCCGATACCCTCGCGCGCGAGGCATACGGCGAGGAGCTCGTCTACGAGCGTCACCGTCACCGTTTTGAGTTCAACAACGCCTTCCGTGACCAGCTCGAGGACGCCGGTCTGGTAATCTCGGGCCTTTCGCCCGACGAGCGTCTGGTCGAGATGGTCGAGCTGCCGCGCGACGTACATCCGTGGTATGTGGCAACCCAGGCTCATCCCGAGTTCAAGAGCCGCCCGACCAACCCGCAGCCGCTGTTCCGCGAGTTCGTGCGCGCTTCGATCGGCCAGCACGAGGGTGTCGACCGTCTGCAGGTGACGCCCAAGAACCTCGCTACGGACTAAGGGTGCCGGAGAATAAGGAACATACTGAAGCTACTCCCTCGTCGCTCGCTGTGGTGGCGGGGGAGTATCTCGATTACCTCGCGGTCGAGCGGGGTTTGGCGCGCAACACGATTGCGGCCTACCGTCGTGACCTGACGACGTACTGCGCCTATCTGGAGCGGGCTGACATTGCGTCTTTTGAAGAGGTGACCCGTCAGGTCGTGGAGGGCTTTGTTGCCGATCGCCGCGACGGAGGCTATTCCGACGCCTCGGTGGAGCGCGCGCTTGCTGCCGTGAAGGGCCTGCATGCCTTTTTGGTGCGCGATGGGGCCGTGGCCCAAAACCCGACGGCGGCGTTGCGCCTGCCCAAAAAGGCAGATCGCCTGCCGGAATACCTTTCGGTGGAGGACGTCTCGGCACTGCTCGATCAAGACTTTCCCGAGGGCGAGATGGGACTGCGCGATCACGCCATCTTGGAAGTGCTTTACGGTTGCGGCTTGCGCGTGAGTGAGCTGGTTGGGCTCGATGTGGGCGATATCCATATCGATGACGGGTTTGTCCTGGTGCGCGGTAAGGGCTCCAAGGAGCGTCTGGCCCCGTTGGTGGGAAGCGCGGCTCGTGCCTTGGCACACTATATAGGTGACGGGCGCACGCTCCTGGCCGCCCATGCTCACGGGACGGAGACCTCGGCGGTCTTTTTAAATAAGAACGGACGTCGCCTGTCGCGCCAGGCCGTGCATGCGATATGCGAGCGGTATGGGCGCCAGGTGGGGCTGGTTGGGCTCCATCCCCACACCCTGCGCCACTCCTTTGCCACCCACATGCTCGCGGGCGGTGCCGACCTGCGTGTGCTGCAGGAGATTTTGGGCCATGCCGATATTTCGACCACGCAGGTCTACACGCATGTCGACCGCACGCAACTGACCGAGGTCTATCTGGCGGCGCATCCGTTGGCACATCGCTAGCACCTCGCTGACCTGCATATTTATAAATGTTAAAGGGGACGGGCCCCAGATTGCCGAGACGCACTTTTGCGCACATGGGCAATCTGGGGCCCGTCCCATTTTTCGCCAGACACCGACGCGTTGGTGGGCCGTGTGTACCGTGGGTGGGGAGTTTGGGGGCGATGTGAACGGTGTGTAAAGGGACGTAAAAATCGCCTCAAGGTCAACTTGAAGGTTGAGGTTCGCGGGCGTGGTTCTACAGGTGGCATCCCGCCTTTGCTGCAAACACAACATATTGTGTTTTCGAACATATGCTCGGGGGTGTTTTACAACATATTGGGGGT
>DBFBKG010000002.1:0-10525 GCA_048203815.1 Collinsella sp.
TACCGACGGCGACGGCGTCGCCCGCCAGCCCCTGGCCCCGACCCGCGAGGGCTACACCTTCGCCGGCTGGACCTATGACTCCAAGGGTACCGACCCGGTCGACTTCAGCAAGCCCGTCCAGGGCGGCGGCGACCACGTGACATTCTACGCTCAGTGGACCAAGGATAAGGGCGCTGACGAGAACGTCAAGGACGTCCTCTACTTCGCCAACGGCGGTGTATTCTTTGACGGTAATGTGACGCTCCAGGGCGTTACCGACGGCAACGGCGTTGCCCGCCAGCCCCTGGCCCCGACCCGCGAGGGCTACACCTTCGCCGGCTGGACCTACGACTCCGAGGGCACCGATCCGGTCGACTTCAGCAAGCCCGTCCAGGGCGGCGGCGACCACGTGACGTTCTACGCCCAGTGGACCAAGAACGAGACGCCTGCTGTCCAGACCCACAAGGTCAATTTCTACGTTAATGGTTCCACCACCACTGTTGAGGTCGAGGACGGCAAGACTGTTGCTCAGCCCAGCGATCCTTCCGTTGATGGCTTCAACTTTGTCGGCTGGTCTTCTTCCAAGGAGTCCTTCAAGAAGTTTGACTTCTCTACTCCTATCACCGAGGACACCACTGTCTACGCCTTCTTCACCGCTAAGACCCCCAAGTCCGATCCTTTGAAGAAGGGTGATGAGGGCAAGAAGCAGGTTGCTGCTGACAAGAAGGACGAGGCTAAGGCCAAGAAGGACGCCGCTGCCCTTCCTACCACTGGTGACCCGACCTTTGTTGTGACCTCCGCTGCTGCCCTTACCGGCGCCGTGGCTGTCGCTGTGGGCATGTACATGACCAAGCGTCGCGAGCACTAATCACTTCTAGTGTTTACCTCCGGGCTTAATTAGCCCAAACCTGATAGCCGCGTGGGGACCCGACCTCCACGCGGCTTTTATGTTTAAGTTATCTTGCGTGAGTATTGTCGGCCCCTGCATTCGATTTTAGATGCCCACGTCATATAAAAGAGCGCCGCTGCGATGTGTGCAGCGGCGCTCTTTTGCATTGATTCTTATTGGGCGAGCTCGGCCCTAGGCCAGCGCGCGTACGTTCGAGGAGATCTTCAGCACCAAAAACTCGGTCGAGGAGCCCAGCTTGAGCAGGTCGCCATCGTGGATGGGAATCTGCTTGTCCTCGTCATCGGCGGTGCGCAGCGAGCGCGGCTTTTCGATAACGGTGGTCGCGCCACTGTGTGTCACCAGCACCGTTCCATTGGTGGAGCGAAGGCCGCTTGCGAGCCATGTGCCGTTAGAAAACGCTACACGCAGGTGCCGGCGGGATACATCGGGTCCTACGTTGGTGATGGCGTTTCGGTCGCGTGCGAACGAGCCTAAAACCGTGCCCTCGGGATCGAGGCTCAAGGGATAGATTGGCGGTAAGGCCGAGCCGTCTTTTGCAAGCCTGAGCAGCCCCAGTTTTGCAGGAGGCTCGTTGACCTTGTGGTTGGTATCCTGCGCCTGGACGACCTCGGTGGTCTCGAGCGTGCCAAAGGTCTGGGCTAGCTGTGTGATGGCAAAGTCTTTGACTTCGGAGGCGGCGGCATTGGGATCGGCCAGGCATCCACAGACCGTTAGCGCAAGGAGTTCCAAAAGGCGCCGGTCGCTTTGCTTGAGGCCCGGCATGACGGCGATGCGGTCAAAGATATTGCGCAGGATGGAACCATCGAGCTCCCAGTGTTCGAGCGACGTTGCCATGCGCTCGAGGGCATGCGCCGTAATGGCTTGCTGGCGAGCGTTGGCGGCCGCTGGACTGCTGCCGCCGCCGATTTTTACAGCGGCGGCCAAGTTCTGGACGCTCTGCGAAAAATCGGCAAACATCTCGGGGTCGATCTTGTCGGTACCCGGAACGACGTGCACCACGCGTCGCGATAGGAACGTCTTTTCGGTAATGCGAAACCTTGGGGCCGGTTTGGAGCCCATCGGCTTGTCCGAAATCAAGATGCGCGCCGCTTCGCGATTATTGATCTGCAGGTCGCACTTAAGGAAATCAAAGAGCACCTCGGAAGGTGTTTCCGCACGCATGATGCAAGGCTCCTTTCTGGTATCCGGGGAAGGTGTTAGATGCAAAAGCCGGGCAGGACGTAGGTCATTTGGTCCGGATTGTTTCCGGGCGTTGCCCAACTAAATACGTCGCCGTCTTTTCCAACGCGGTTAAAGTACGTCGAGTCGGCGCCTTCGCTGCAGTCGGCGCTAGGGGTGCGCTCCCAGTAGCAGATCTTTTGGCCGGCGACGGTGCGGATCATGGCATCATTGGTGGTCAGACCGCTCACACTCTGCTCGCGATAGAGCTGGTACTGCTCGCCTTCTCCGCTGTAGAGGTCAGAAAGGTACTCGCAGCTTTCTGCGAACGTTTCGGGCGCTTGGTAGCCGCACAGCTCGCTCATGGACGGCAGCCAGAGCATGTCGTCGGTGGCGGTGATGCTGGAGACGTCTTTAGTGGCGCCGGTGTTGTTGGTAAGCTTTCGCACCGGGCGGATCTGATTACGGAGATCGTCGGGCAGCGTAGCCATGCCCTTGTCCGCCAACCATTCGCGAAGCGACGATTGCTCCCAGCCACCCGTCGCGGCGCTGTCATTTACGGCGCGCATGGCGATGGGGGTGCGGAACATAAAGGTGATGCCCGCAGGGAGGCCGTCATCGGTGAGCGTATCTGCTTTAAATCCCACGATCTGGACTTGTGCCTTGGTCCCGTCGGAAAGCCTGACGGTCTTGGTGTTCTCGTTTTCGAGCGACTGCTCGCTGTTTACCAGGTGGTAGGTTTCGGCAATCTCGAGCGCCTTTTTTGGAAGATGTCTCTTGGATTTTGCGGGAGATCAGGGCGAGTTCTTCCCAGGTGTAATCGTCGAGTGACGGCTTGATGCCGTGCGCCAGGTCGATGAGCCCCCAGCACCCCGTGGCAAGGGCAGAAGCTACGATGCCGGCAACGCAGACGCCGCCGAGCGCGAGCGCGGCGCGACGCGAGATGAGCGGGTGGCGCGTCTGGGCCTTGTCGGAGCCGGAAGGCTTCGGTTGTTGGCTAAAGTCGACCGGGGTGGGCAGCGGCGTACGCGGCTCAAAATCGATGCCTTTAATCCAGGCATCGAGCTTGCCGACAATCGAAGACAGCGGCGCGCGCTGGGACTGCTCGTTATGGATGCCGCTCATAATGACATCGACGAGCTTTTGGTCGCCGGGTAAGCGCGCCTCGAGCGGCTCGGGCTCGTGCTCGATCTTGTACAGGTAGGGCGACTGGTCCATATGCTCGTTTAGGCGATATGGCGTGTGACCGGCATAGAGCGTGTAGAGCACGCTGCAGAGCTCATATGTATCGATGCAGGGCGACGTGCGAAGCGGCGCCAGCTCGGGGATGTCGTTGGAGAGCATCTCGGGCGGGGCGAACTCAGGGGTGCCGTTGCGCCAGATGCCGGTGGACATGGTAAACGAAGGGTCCGAGCGCTTGATGCTGGAGCTGCCCAAATCGACCAGGCAAAGGTCGAAGCTGCAGTGCGCAATTTGCTGGGCAAGAGGCCGGCGCGTCGTGCGAATGATGATATTGCGCAGCGAGATGTCGCGGTGCGCAAACGGCGCATCGAGCTTTTGGGCGCCCAGGAGAATCTCTCCCAGGCGTTTTCCGATGGCGGCGACGGTGTTGGCGGGGATGCGGCCGCCGTCGGCGGGGTCGGTTAGTTCTGCCACGGCATCGCGAAGGGGCAGGCCCTCGATCCACTCCATAAGGATGGCCGGCGTGTTGCCGGTGTAGCCGTAGCCATAGGTTTTGGCAAAACCGCTCAACAGGGAGACGGCCGCAAGATTGCGATATTCCTCGGTGAGCGTCTTGATGTCCGAAGGGGTGACGGCGGGACTGTTTTCTTCGCGGCTATCGAGAGGCCACAGCGTTTTGAGTGCAAAGGTCTCGCCCTCGGTGTTGGCGACCTTGCGAAGATGGTGGGAACCTCCGTCGACTGCCCCGCAATCCAGCAGGGTGGTAAAGCGGCGAATGGTATCGGGGTCTTCGGAGGTCGCAAACATTGCGTTTGGTTCAAAGGGGGACAACGCGATGATATTCATGTCCGTGTCATACGTCACGGGGCGATCCTTTCGAAAAGAAAATGCATAACGGTGATGTTAGTGAAAAGGTAGCGCAACCGTTGACTTAATTGAAGAGGTGCCGTTATTTGCATGGGTTGATGCAAATAACGGCACCTTGTGCGTCGATAATGTGTGCGCGGGCTAGTCGGTGATGCGGATGACCAAGAAGCGCGTCGTGGCACCCAAGCAGAGCGTATCTCCGTTGTGAATCTCGACGGGGGTGTTGGCAAAGTTGGCGGGGCGGTCACGGCGGGCCGGCTCGATAGCCTGTCGGCAGCGGTCGACGCCCGAGATCAAAAACGATCCGTTGTGGAGTCGAGGCCCTGCGCAAGCCAGCGTCCGTCTTGCAGCCAAACGCGCAGGTGCTGGCGCGAGACATCGGAATCGACGTCAGTGATGGCGTTTTCGTCGCCCGTCAGCGATCCGATAATGCTGCCCGTCGGATCCATGGATAGGGGGCGCAGCGGCGGACGCGCCGAGTTGCCCACAACGCGCAGCAGGCCCAGGCGAATATCTCCCGTAGGGCGTGTGGCAGCCGAGAAAAACGAGGTGACGGTCGTCTCGACCGTGCCGAGCGTCGAGAGCATCTGGTCGGACACAAACGACTCGGTGTATTCTATGGCGCGGGCGGGGTCGCCAAGACAGCCGGTAACGATAAAAAAGACCAGGTGGATGTAGAGGCGATCTTTAATGTCGCTATCGTCGGCGGTCTCGATGCGCTCGACGCCGTTCCTAAAGAGCATGCCGTCGACGCCGCAGTTGGTAAGGGCATCCTGCATGTTCGGGACGCACGACTCCATATAGCGTTTAGCGACCTTGCTCAGCGATTGGGGGTCGGAGCCTCGGTTTTGCATGATGAGGTTGAGTATCTGGCGCGCACTTTGTTCAAAGGGTGCAAAAAGCAGCTCGGGAAGGTCACCGGGCTTAGCGTGAACGATTTCGCGTGAGATAAACGACGGGACCGTCAAGCGTTCGGAGATGAGGCGTCCACCGTAACGGGCGTTGCCGGCCATGAGAATTTGCGCGGCGTTACCGTTGTTGATGCGACCGAGTGACTTAAGCCCGGCGTACAGTGCACAAGATGGAGTGTTGGCCATTTGTTTTTACCCCCCCCCCTCCTCAAAAAGTGACATTGAATACGTAAGCAATATCAATTATAGGCGCTTTGCAGCTCGAAATGCTCGCCAGGGGGCGCGGACGGTGTAAATCGCTGCCGGAAGACAGCAAATCAAAAAGCGGAGAGTGGATTAATAAGCTGGGAAAACGCGTTAGCAAGACCGTTGTGGGCAACATTTGGCATGATGTCGCTTTGGCTTTTGGCCACGGGGTCGTGCGGTACCATAAACGTTAATGAACTTTGACGTACGACCCGCCGAGCTTGCCCCGGCGGGCTTTTGGCGTTGCAATGCCGGAGGAACAGCATGCTCATTCACCGTATAGCCGCGCAGCTCTACACTGCCGAGGCCTTGCAGACTGTCGAGACCGGACTCGATGCTGGCGAGGACGTGACGCTGGCTGTGTCGCAGTCGGGCCGCACGCTTACGGCGGCAGCCCAGTTTGCGCGCCGTCCGCGCCCCACGGTCTACATTGTGAGCGGCGAGGACGCGGCCGATCGCGCCGCGCGCAGCCTTGCCGCCTACGTGGGCCTGGCGCACGTGTGCCGTTTTCCCGAGCGCAAGGACTATCCGTGGCGCGAGCAGGCGCCCGACGACGCCGTGGTGGCTCAGCGCTGCGAGGCCCTGGGACGCATCGTGCGCGGCGACAACTGCATCATGGTTGCCTCGGCCCGCGCGCTGCTGCGTTGCGTGCCGCCGGTCGAGAGCCGCTACTGGGAGTCCACTACTTTTGCGGTGGGCGAGGAGATTCCTTTTGACGAGGTGCCGCAGCGCCTGGTGGGCATGGGCTACACCAATGCCGGTGCCGCCGATGCGCCTGGCCTGTTCCGAGTTCACGGCGACACCGTAGAGGTGTTTCCCGCGCAGGAAAAGGCGCCCGTGCGCATCGAGTTTTTCGGCGACGAGATTGACCGCATCCGCCGCATGGTGAGTTCAACGGGGCAGACCATCGGTAACGAGGACAGTATCGAGATCTTCCCCTGCCGTGAGCTGGCGCTTACCGACGAGGCCGTCCACAACATGCATGTGGCGCTCTATCGCGCCAGCCAGGACGACAGCAAACTGGCGGCGCTGCTCGAGATGGTGGATGCGCGTATCGTCACGCCCGAGCTCGACCGCTTTTTGCCGGTGATGTACGGCCAGACCGTAAGCCCGTTGGCGCACGTGAGCGGCAAGGCACTCGTGGTTCTGTCCGAGCCGCGCTCGCTGTTCGACGACTGCCTGCGCGCCTACGAGGATATCGAGGCCCGTGCCGGCGAGGCGGGGATTGACCGCCTGGACGGTCTGTACGTGCGCGCTCAACAGCTCGATTTTGGTGCCCAGCAGCGCCTGAACTACGTGAGCCTCATTCGTGCCGGCGGTGCGGTGACGGCCGAGCTCAAGATTGAGCAGCCGGCCATTGCGGGCTCGGACAATCGCTTTATGACGCGCATTCAGGAGGTCGTGGGCAAGCGCTATGCCTGCGTGTTTGCCATCCCCGACCGCGGTGCGCGCGAGTCGATGGAGCTCACCTTTGGCGACGAGGGCATTACCTTTGAGGAGTCGCTGACGGCCGCACCTGAAAATGCCGGCGCTATCGGCGACCGCGTGCGCGTGGCAGCGGCGGATTCCGCCGACCGTGCCGCACGCCAGGAGGCCCATGCTTCCATTCGCGAGCGCCGCGCCGATGCGCTCAACGCCCGCCCGCTCGAGGCGGGTGCCGCCCAGGCTGCCGCCGGTGCCGCCGTGCCCACCATCTCGCGCGGACGCGTGACCTTTGTGGATGCCGCCCTGCCGCAGGGCGTGGTGGTGCCCGATGCCAACCTGGCCGTGTTCTCGATCGCCGACCTCAACGCCCGCATGGACGCCAACCGCGCGCGCAGCCGCCGCAAGGTTGACATTACGCAGATCACGTTCCCGTTTAAGCCGGGCGACTACGTGGTGCACGCCACTCACGGCATCGCGCTCTTTAGCGAGATTGCGCGCCAGGAAGTGGGCGGCAAGGAGCGCGACTACTTCTTGCTGGAATATGCCGACGGCGACAAGCTCTACGTGCCGCTCGAGCAGGTCGACCGCATCACGCGCTACGTTGGTCCCGACGGCGATAAACCGCGCTTGACCAGGCTCAACACCGCCGACTGGACGCGGGCCACCAACAAGGCGCGCAAGAATGCCAAAAAGCTGGCGTTTGACCTGGTCGACCTCTATACGCGTCGCTCGTCGATTACCGGTATCGCCTGTCCGCCCGATACGCCCGAGCAGATCGAGATGGAGGAGAGCTTCCCCTACGACGAGACGCGCGACCAGCTGGAGGCCATCGCCGACATCAAGGCCGACATGGAGGCGCCCAAGCCCATGGACCGCCTGCTGTGCGGCGACGTGGGCTTTGGCAAGACCGAGGTCGCTCTGCGCGCGGCGTTTAAGTGCGTGGACTCCGGCCGCCAGGTCATGGTGCTCTGCCCCACGACCATTCTTGCCCAGCAGCACTACGAGACGTTCTTCGAGCGCTTTGCCCCGTTTGGCCTTGAGGTCGAGGTGCTCAGCCGCTTTCGCACGCCGGCGCAGCAGAAGCGCGCGCTCAAGGCGTTTGCCGAGGGCACGATAGACGTGCTCATCGGCACGCATCGTCTGCTTTCGGCCGATGTGAACCCCAAGAACCTGGGCCTGGTGATCATCGACGAAGAGCAGCGCTTTGGTGTGCAGCACAAGGAGCAGCTCAAAAACCTGCGCGAGCAAATCGACGTGCTCACACTCTCGGCAACGCCTATTCCGCGAACCATGCAGATGGCCACGAGTGGCGTGCGCGACATGAGCCTGATCACCACACCCCCGACCGGGCGTCGTCCCGTGATCGTGCACGTGGGAGAGTACGATCCCGACGTGGTAAGTGCGGCGATTCGCCTGGAGGTGGGTCGCGGCGGTCAGGTGTACTACGTGTCCAACCGCGTCAAGACCATCGACGACGCCGTGGCGCGCGTGCACGAGGCCGCGCCCGAGGCGCGCGTGGGCGTGGCGCACGGCAAGATGAGCCCGCGCGAGGTCGAGGACGTGATGATCGAGTTCGCGACCAAGAAGATCGACGTGCTTATCGCCACGACCATCGTGGAGAGCGGCATCGACAACGCAACGGCCAACACGCTCATCATCGAGGATTCGCAGCGCCTGGGCCTGGCACAGCTCTACCAGCTTAAGGGCCGCGTGGGCCGCTCGGCTACGCAGGCATACGCATACTTTATGTTCCCGGGTGAGCTGCCGCTCACCGAGGAGGCGACGGCGCGCCTGACCGCACTATCCGAGTTCCAGGACCTGGGCAGCGGCATGCGCATCGCCATGCGCGACCTGGAGATTCGCGGCGCCGGCTCGCTTATGGGCGCCGAGCAGCACGGCAACCTGTCGAGCGTGGGCTTTGACCTGTTTACGCAGATGTTGGGCCAGGCCGTGGCCGAGGCGCGCGGCGATGACGATGCCGGCGTGGAGGCGGCGAGCGTGGGCATTAACCTGCCGGCCGATTACTTCTTGTCCGAGGAGTACCTGCCGGCGGTGGATCAGCGCGTGCTCGTGTACCGTAAGCTCGCAGCGGCCGAGGACCTGGAGAGCATCGATGAGGTGCAGGAAGAGACCGAGGCCGCGCATGGCGAGCTGCCGTTGGCGGGACTCAACCTGTTCAATCGCGCACGCATCCGCATTCGCGGCGAGCGTCTGGGGCTCGAGAGCGTCACGCTCAGCGGCGGTCGCATCACGTTTTTGGGCGTCGACGTGCCCAAGAAGGTGGCATTTGAGCTTAAGACCCGCTATGGCGCGGTGAACTTCCCCAAGAGCCGCAAGCTGTCGGTGCCCTACAAGGCGGGCGCCGGCGCAGGCAGCGGCCTGGGCCGCGGCCTCGACGCCAACGACGGCACCGGCCCCGTGGCCGCGGCGCTCATGTTGCTGCAGCAGCTGGGTGCTAGCGACGACGACTAACGGGTCGACGCTGCAAACGCCCCATTTGGGCAATCTGGTTCCATCGAAAGGAAAGCATGTTCGGATACATCTATAAGAAAGATGTCGCCATTATCGCGGTTGTCCTGTGTCTTTGTCTGGGCGTGGGCAGTTTCTTCGATTATCAGATCTCGAGCGCGCTGTTCAACATCGGCAGCATGTACGGCCGCTTTATCGAGGCCGCCGGCGAGCTGCCGTTCGAACTGACGGCGAGCGTCGCGGGCGTTATGCTCGTGCGCTCGGCACGCCCCGATTCCAAGACGAGCAAGTGGCTTGCTGCGCTGGGCGTTCTGATCAACGTTGGCCTGGCCGGCTACGAGATCGTCTCGTCCCTGAAGGTTGGCGGCAAACTCATCGCGGCTCAGTTGATGCTGACATTTGTGCTGGTTATCGCCGCCAACCTTATCGTCTATCGCCTCACGCGCACGACCGAGTCCGACGAGCTCGCACGCTGGGCGTTGATGGTGCTTGCCGTGTGGGTTGCTCAGGCCATTATCCTCAACGTGATCGTCAAGCCGCTGTGGTCGCGCCCGCGCATGCGCGTGATCGAGGTCACGCCGGGGCTCAATTTTCAGCCGTGGTGGGTGATCGGCAACCCCGACAAGTGGGCCTTTATTGCCGCCGGCGTGATTAAGGACGGCTTCAAGTCGTTTGCGAGCGGACACACGGCGCACGCGGCGATCGGTCTTATGCTCGCCGGGCTTCCCGCGGCGGCCTTTAAGGAAAAACCGTCGCGCCGCCGCGTAGCCTTTTGGACGGCGGCTGCGGTCGCGGCGCTCGTCGCCTTTGGCCGTATCGTGATCGGAGCGCATTTTTTGAGTGACGTGAGCTGCGGCTTTGCCCTGGTGCTGGCGCTTGAGTGCCTTGCCGCGCGCATTGCCTATCCCAACGGCGTACAATAGCTCCGTTTGAATCATCTGACCGATACCCGGTAAGAGAGGATTGCCATGCTCGCGTTTAACAACGACTATTCCCACGGTGCACATCCGGCAGTGCTGCAGGCGCTCGTCGACACCAACATGGAACCGCAGCCCGGCTACGGTACCGATGCGCACACCGAGCGTGCCAAGCAGCTTATCCGCGAGGCCTGTCAGGCCCCCGATGCCGACGTGTTTTTTCTGGTGGGCGGCACGCAGGCCAACGCGACGGTGATCGACATGCTGCTTGCGCCCTACGAGGGCGTCGTTGCCGCCGAGACTGGCCACGTCGCCTGTCACGAGGCGGGCGCCATCGAGTTTGGCGGCCACAAGGTGCTCACCATCCCCGGCTACGAGGGCAAGATGCACGCCGAGGATCTGGAGAACTATATCCAGGTGTTCTACGAAAACGAGAGCTACGAGCACACGGTGTTCCCGGG
>DBFBKG010000003.1:0-7644 GCA_048203815.1 Collinsella sp.
CACCTAGTCATTGGGGACGTTCTTAAACGACTAGGTTGACGCCGATGTTCTGGCAACGTCAGCGAAAACGACCCTAAGTGAGCAAGGTGACGTGAAATGAAAGGGCGCTGACCTTCTGGTCGCGCCCTTGAAATTGAACGTCAGATTGCCGCTTAGGGTCGTTTGCAGCGTCGAGCAGTTACGCGGTTTGGTAAAACCGCGTAACTACAGAGCTTCCAGAGCACTTGCGATGCGCTTCATGGCGGCGTCGGCAGCCGATTGGTCCGGAGCCTCGGCCAGCACGCGAATCACCGACTCGGTTCCGCTCTTGCGCACGAGCACGCGGCCCTCGCCCGCGAGCGCGGCCTCGGCCTCGGCGATCGCGTTCTGCACGCCCATGTTCTCGAGCGCGGCATCCTTGTCGGCCACGCGCACGGCAACCTGCGCTTGCGGCAGCAGCTTGCACGGAGCCGTGAGCTGCGAGAGCGTCTCGCGCTCGGCACGAATCACTTCCATCACGCGCAGCGAGGTCATAATGCCGTCGCCCGTGCGCTCGATATCGCCAAAGATCGTATGACCCGTTTGCTCTCCGCCCAGGCTGAAGCCGCCCTCGCGCATCTTGGCATACACGTGACGGTCACCCACGCCGCTGGTCACGGCGCTCAGACCGGCAAGCTCCAGCGACTTGATCAGGCCAAAGTTGCTGGCGATCGTCGGCACCACGGTACCACCCGAAAGGCGCCCGTGCTTGTTCAGGTACACGCCGCACACGTACAGGATTTGATCGCCGTCGACCACGCGACCGCGCTCGTCCACGGCCAAGCAGCGATCGGCATCGCCGTCATAGGCAAAGCCCACGTCCAGGCCCTGCTCCACCACGTAGCGCTGCAGGCGCTCCATATGCGTGGAGCCGCAGTCCACGTTGATGTTAAATCCGTCGGGCGCGGCGTTGATCACGCGCACATCGGCGCCCAGCGCGTCGAACACCGGCTTGGCCACCGAGGATGCCGAGCCGTTGGCGCAGTCGAGACCGATCTTGACGCCCTGCAGCGAAAAGTTCGCGCTCGCGATGAGCGAGGCAATATAGCGGTTGCGGCCCTGCATGTAGTCCACCGTGGCGCCAATGTGGTTGCCCGTAGCCAGCGGAACCTCGCTCTTGCCATCGATATAGTCCTCGATGAGCTCCAGCACGTCCTCGTCCATCTTAAAACCGTCGCTGTTGACGAGCTTAATGCCGTTATCGCAAAACGGGTTGTGGCTCGCACTGATCATGATGCCGCAATCGAAGCAGCCCTCCACGGTCTGATGCGCCACGCCCGGAGTGGGGATCACGTGCAGCATGTAGGCGTCCGCGCCGCTCGCGACCAAGCCGCTCACCAGCGCCGCCTCGAACATATAGCTCGAGCGACGCGTGTCCTTGCCCACGATCACGCGCGCCTTGGCCCCGCGGTTGGCGCCGTAATACCAGCCCACAAAGCGGCCGATCTTGTACGCGTGCTCTACCGTCAGCCCAACGTTGGCCTCGCCGCGAAAGCCGTCGGTGCCAAAGTATTTCATAAGAGATCCTCTCTATAGACAAAGGCGCGCCGCCAAAGCAACGCGCCGCCAGCCTATTATCCTTTAAAGCAACCGCACCCGCTACACCGTGAGGAACATCATCACGATGATCATGGCAAAGCCGATAAGATCGGTCGGCAAAAACACCGTGCCCAGCATAACGGCACTCGTGATGGTCGCCGAGACCGGCTCCACGGTTCCGATGAGGCTTGCGCGGACCGAGCCAATGTCCTTAACGCCCTGCATATAGAGCATGTAGGCAAAAAACGAACCGATGACCACGAACACCGCGAGCGCCTCGATACCGGCAACATCGAGCGCCGGCATATGCGCCCAAGGGCGAACGAAAGCACACGAAACGATGCCCGCCGTGAGCATAGCGGAACCCGTGACGATGGGGCTGCCATATTCGGGCAGGATCTTGGCGGGGATCACCGCCATGCAGGTGGCGCTGACCGCACACATAAGGCCCGCGACCAGGCCGAGCGGCGAGATGCTCAGGCTGGTGGGGTCACCGCCGGTGGCGATTAAAAACGTGCCGCCGAGAGCCAGACCAATGCCGATCGCCTCGCGAACGCGCGGCCTGCGGCGATCGACCACGCAGGTGTAGCCCATGATGATGATCAGCTGCAGGCACTGAAGCACCGTCGCGGTTCCGGCATTGGTCAGGCGCACGGCCGAAAGATAGCAGAACTGGTTGAACAGCAGGCCAAAAGCGGTAAAAAGCAGCAGTTGTCTGCGGTCGGCGGGCGTGGTCCAGAGTTTAACCAGACGCTCGCGATCGCGCGTGACCACCACGGCCATAAAGAGCAGACCGGCGAGAATCTGGCGCACACTCATAAGCCACAGGGTATCAACGTGATAGGTATCGAACAGGAAGCTCGCGCTGGTGCCCGAGAAGCCCCAAAACGAACCGCCCACCAGCGTAGCCAAGACGCCCAATGCCATCTTGCGCGACGACGCATCGTTGAGGCGATCGCGCCATGCACGGCGGGTGCTGCGACTGAGCTCGTCGGTGCCCTCGGGCACATCAATGTTCGATATATCGGTCATCGGCACCGAAGCCCCTGCGCCTTCGACCTGCTCGACACACTCTTTGCTCATTCCACTCCCCCGAAACAGCCTGGAAACAATTCGGCTTACCTTACCACGGCGAAGGCATCAGCTAGAGGCTTGTCCGCTTATCGGTAGGACAATTCCGCAGGCGTCTTTCCATAGCTCGATACCGCAATGGCCTTGCATTATGCGACAGCCAAATCGCGGCAGCAGGCTCTTTTGAAATGGATATAACAAAGCCCCCGAATTCCACAATGTAAGCGATTTTTAAAAATGTTCTTGCCACCGAGTTCAGGCTCCGTTATATTATCCCTTGCGCGCTTGCGCACCCTTGATCGGGCGTTTAGCTCAGGGGGAGAGCGCTTCCCTGACACGGAAGAGGTCAGAAGTTCAAATCTTCTAACGCCCACCAAATGTTCGCAGCTCAGAGACTATGTCTCTGGGCTGTTTTATTTTATGTCGCCAAATCCGCTGGCAGTTCCAACCGCCCAAGCAACCACCCCGCCCATGCACAAAACCGCGTCAATAGCCACCGAGGCCGAGACCAACGCGTCTCGAACCCATCCGAGCCGCAACTTCTCGACAAAACGCCGCGATGTCTGCGCCCTGCGGTATCCTTGAGCCACTTGCACCTGCAGCACCAAGGAGCCGCCATGCGCACCGAGCTCGATGTCCCCTTTTCGCACAAAGAAGAAGCCAAGGCGCTGGGCGCCAAATGGGACCGGACCAAGAAGATCTGGTATGTACCCAGCGGCGTCAACCCCGAGCCCTTTGCCGAGTGGCTGCCCGGTGTTGACCGATCCGACCCCTCAGCGCCGTATATATATCTAGTACTGGGCAAGCGCGAGTGCTGGAAGTGTCACAAAGAGACCTCGGTCGCGGCCTTCGGCATTCCCTATCGAACCGATAACGACGAGAGCATCGCCATCGCGCACGCGCCCAACGAAGCCAGGTACATTGCCATCGACACGGCCAACGCCAACGCACTCGCCATCGTGCCCGCTCTTGGCTGCGTGCCGGGCGAGATCCGCGACTACCTTCATAAGCGCTGCGGCTACAAGCCCGTAGGCGCGCGAGCCTCCAAAGCCCCGTCGCTCGGCAACACGTGCACCAGTTGCGACGCGCTGCAAGGCAGCCGCTATCTGTTCGAGGAGCCCTCGTCCCCGTTTGCCCTCACTGCCATCAACAAGCTGCCGGCACTGGAGTTTATACGCGTCGAAGTTGCCGGCGTCTTTGGCGTCCCGGCCACGCGTACCGACTTTGACCAGGCGCTCTTTACCTGGGCACGCGACCATCACGCCGAGTTCCACAAGCAACTCGGTGAGGGGATTTATTTGTAGAGGCAAAAGACACTCACAGCCAACTCCTCCGCATCACCTATCCCTCGTCGCCGGCGTCGTACACGATATCGAGGCCACAAACAGGGCATTTCTCCGGATACACCGGCATATGAACGCCTGTCCGTTTTCTCACTTCGTCGCTGAGTCTGTCGCGCGCATCGATAAACCGAATGTCGAGACACGGTATTTGCGAGCCGCAGCAAGGGCAGGTGACGACAAACGACCCGCAATCAACCTCTACGCTCGGAAACATATTGTTGTCTATAAGGGCACACGGCAGTTTTCCGTACTTCCCCATCGCAATATCGCCTCGCCAGCTCATACACGCTCCCCTCTCGCTATACAAATCAGGAAGAGCATGCACCGGCGGGCGGGCGCGAGATTGCATCGCCACGCGATCCGATCAAACAACACGATCGTCAAAGAATGCCAAAGCCAAATACGCTAATACGGCAGAAGCCCCGCCTTTTCACGCTTCTTTTCCGAGCGATCGAACTCAATGCGATGGGCCTCAAGAAACACCGTATTGGGTCGCCACTGACGCTCATTCGGCTGCCTTAGCGTCGCACCCGCAAAGGAGGCGTAGTCAGTCTTATCCAGCAGGTACGATCCGCACAGCCGATATTCGCCGCAAACAGGCTCAAACGAAATCAGGTGAGCATCAAATAGGGAATGCAGGTCGCGCCGAAGCAGAATGCCGTTGCTGGCAACCTGCGATTTGGGTCCCGAGTAATTCTCGATATGCGCAGCCTCCAGAGCTTCGCTGACGCCGCAGTCCGACACCGCACAACGGCCGTCATAGGCGGCAACGAGCTGCTTGCGGAACCATTGTTGCCCCAATCGCTCGCGCCTTAACGCATAGCGGACCTTTTCGTCGTCGGTCGCACCCTGTCCGGCAAACTCAATATCGACGGGCATGTGCTTCAGATAGCTCATGTCGGGCGCAAAACGGGGGTCCGGTCCGCCTTTATGAACAGGACCGTGCAGAACAAACCATCCGTTTTCGGGCTCGAACCGTTCAACAAACGCAAGGCCGAGCACCTTGTAGCCCACCTCGGTTGCAAATATGACTCCGACTGGAACGCCACATTCCATGCAGTTGAGCATTTTACGGTTGTAATTCTGGTCTCGAAAACCAACGGTACCCGGCGCTTGAACCGAGTACTTAATGACCCACGTACCATCGTCCAAATAGAGCGGAGGTACATCGGTGTAGAAGCTCTTTTTAGAGTTATGGACCGAAAGCGCAAAGATCTTATTGGGATCTTGCTTCACCCGATCCTGGCCCGGCCAGAAGATCCCTGAATCCCGCGTTACGGGAAAGAAGTCCGAGCCAATTCTCAAACGATACTGATACTGAGGGCTATCTTCCTTGGTGTGGTGCGGAAGGCTGGTCCAAACGCCGCCGCGCTGTTCCTCACCCAGAAACCACTCCCATGCCTCAACGTATTCGGAAGGCACGAGACTGCAGGCGCGGTCATAGCTTGGTCCATCCATCAACGGAACAGCAAGGTCAATGTCGTTCATCGCCAGCACCTACAACCATACGAACGCGAGTCATGCCCCTCAATAATATGGCCGAGAGTCAATTATTACGAGATCTCATTCCGCGATCGGCACATCGTTGATGCTCTCGGTTTGCCGCTGGCGCGCTTGTACCCCGCTACCCCACTTCCCTGTATACTGATGTAGCACGTGTTTCATCCGGGCTTGTTGGGCCGGATTGTTCATGGGAGGGTCTTATGGCTGCTTCGAATCCGCCTAAGGGGAGCGTTTCTTCTTCGTCCATCAAGCCGGTTACGCGCAAGGCCGTGCGTTGCCAGCGCGAGGTCGCTTGGCTTGTCACGCAGGCGGCGGGCAGGCTCGTGGCGACCACTCAGGACGTCAACGCGCCTACGCCGAGCTTTGTGCTGGCAGCGGCGCTGGATTTTGCGCGCCAATTGGAGCTTGCCGCACAGGATACCAGCGGCCACCTCAACTACCAGAATGTTATGGCGCCCGACCTGCAAACGTTCTGCCACATGGCCAAGTTGCCCGCCGCGCCCAATGCGCTTTCGGACGCAGGCTACATGTTTACGCTTTCGGGCGCGGACCTTATCCGCGATATCTACGCATACTGTAGCGAGCTCGCCGAGCGCAGCGTCTTTGGCACGGCTGAAGTCAAACCGGGATATGTCATCAAGCTGGTTCTTAGGCTGTTCTTGATGGACGGGTTCGGGGCCATGCCGGCGTAAGCCGAGTCTTTAGCATCACCGTCGACTGGGCAACAACCGCTTTACCTTAATGGACGCCAATCGAGAGTCGATTATTGGGTCGCCTCGTCCACTAACGCATCTATCCCACGCGCTCCGACAGTCGATACTTGCGGTTGCGGCTCGTCGCCGGCGCCGTGGGCTCAAGCTCGCCTTGAGCAATGAGCGCGTTGACGCGCGACCTAACCTGGGAAATTGTGAGCCCTGTGTGCTCTGCCAGCTCGCGCGTCCCCAGCTCGCCGTAGTGTTTGAGTGCCGTCACAATTAAGCCCCCGCCATGATCGACCGGCTCGATCTTTGAACGGTAAAGTACGACCTTGAACCGATCGAATCCCGGGCAGAACAGGGGCTCGGCCAGACCATGCGCGCGCATGGCATCGATCATCATCGGGATGCCCGAGCCATTGCCCTCAGCCGGCGAACCTGCGCCATCCGGCAGCGGGACAATCGACATGAGCTTCACAAGCGTCGCGTTACGGCATCGGGAGCTGCCGTCAAACAAGTTCTCGCGAGTCTTTCCCCCGTAAAGGCCGCCAGGATTCGTCACCTCGACACGATCGTCAAAGACGTCGACGGCAATCGATTGTCCACAGAACCGATCCCCGTATTCTCGATGGATTACGGCGTTGGCGATTGCCTCGCGCAGAACCTCCTCGGGAATCTCAAGCGAGTCGACACGCGAGACGCCTTGGACGGTCGAGGTTCGCCGCAAATTCTTGGCGACGGCTGCGACGGCATCCGAGATCATTTCGCCCAACGTTCCCTCACAGATTGTGCGGTCCATGAACCTCAGCGACCCCGCCATGCCCTTCTGAGTTCCCGCATGGACAGCCACGTCAATGAAGAGCTTGGGATAGAACTGCTGAGGGTAGGTGCCCACAACTAGGAGTCCAGCCTTGGTGACATTGCCCTGGGAATCAAGGATATTTAGGCGCTCCAGCTTCGTTTGTTTGTCCGGCGCGCCGCGCATTGCCCGGGGCGTCAACGAGAAAGCCCGATCTATCGTACGGTCGACCAGCGTCTCGTCGAGATTGTCCGCGCCCGCACCCGCCACCGCGTCCCGATCGCTCGGAGTCGCTCGACCGTATGACGCCAATGTGAGCACCTCGGTCGATGAAAGCGGCACATCTTTGTCATCGATGCGCTTGTAGCTGCCGCCCTGGGCGCCCCGCTCTATGACATAGCAGGGCTTGCTCGACGGATCGAGCTCCTCAATCGTAATGACGAGAACGATGACGCCCTGAAGCTCCACTCGCTCGATCGTGTATTTAGGCGGATTGGCCAGCTTTCCTCGACCGCCCGCATCACCCATGCCTGACACAAGATTGGTTGAGCACTTTCTCGGTCTCGAAGTTCTCAACCGGGACAAAACCTGCGCGCTCACTCACTCCGAGCACGATGATTCCGCCGGCAGTGTTCGCGAATGCGCTCACCGTTTCCCATACGTCGCGGGAAAGCGT
>DBFBKG010000004.1:0-2552 GCA_048203815.1 Collinsella sp.
CGTCACAAAGATGCGACGGAGCTTCTCCATAAACAGGCGGGCCTCCTCGGGCGTGCGCAAGTCGGGCTCAGTCACGAGCTCAATCAAAGGCGTGCCGCAGCGGTTGTAGTCGACGAGCGACTCGGCCGCGGCGGTAATGCGACCCTCGGCGCCACCCACGTGCACCATCTTGGCAGCGTCCTCCTCCATGTGGATGCGCAGGATGCGGATGGGCACCGTGTAGGAACCGTCCTCGCGACGCTCGGGCATCTGCAGGTTGGACGCGTCGTAGCTGGCCAGATGGCCGGCACGCTGATTGCCCTCGCGCATGGTCGACGTCATGGACGTGGACAGGCCCTCGGCGTTGGCCGAGGCGCTCGCCAGGCTCTGAGCCTCGGCCTCGCCAAACGCGCAGTCGGGGCGCTCGGCGGCACCGCGACCGGTCACGTCCAGGTCCAGGTGACCGTACATGGCAAAGGCGACCGGACCCTGCGTGGTCTGGAAGTTCTTGGCCATATCGGGATAGAAGTAGTGCTTGCGGTAAAACATCGAGTGGCGCTGAATCTCGCAGTTGGTGGCGAGGCCGGCCTTGACGATGCTCTCGATGGCGCGCTTGTTGGGCACCGGCAGGGCGCCGGGCAGGCCCAGGCACACCGGGCACACGTTGGCGTTGGGCTCGTCATCGTGGCTGAGCTTGCAGTTGCAGAACATCTTGGTATCGAGTGCGGTGAGCTCGGTATGGATCTCCAGGCCAATCACGGCCTCCCAATCCTGCAGGACCTCGGAAAGCTCCTTCATTACAGCTCGCCTCCCTTCCCGGCAAAATCGGGCGCGACGGAAAGCGCGGGCGCACCCGTGGCGGCATCGGCAAAGCCGCGCTCCAGGGCGCGGGCAAACGTGAGCAGCTGACGATCCTTAAAGGCCGGACCCACCAGCTGGGCAGAAACGGGCAGCTGAGTATCCTCGCCCAGGCCCAGCGGCACCGAGATACCGCCGTTGCCGCAAATATTGAGCGAGATGGTGTACAGGTCGGAGAGGTACATCTGCGTGGGGTCGCTGATCTCGCCAAACTTAAAGGACGTGCGCGGCGAGGCGGGCATGAGGATGGTGTCCACCTTGGCATACGCGGCGTCGTAGTCCTGCGTGATGAGCGTGCGGGCCTTCTGCGCGGCGTAGTAGTACTTGTCGTACACGCCCGAGCTCAGCAGGTAAGCGCCGAGCATCTGACGGCGCTTGGCCTCGGCGCCAAAGCCATGGGCGCGCGAGAGCGAGCTCTGGTCGGACAGGTTGGCGCAGCCCTCCTCCTGATAGCCGTAGCGAATGCCGTCGAAGCGGGCCAGGTTGGAGAACGCCTCGGCCGGGCCGATGACGTAGTAGGCGGCGATGGCGGCGTCCAGGTGCGGCAGGTCGACCTCGACCAGCTCGGCACCCTGGTTCTGCAGCTCCTGGGCGGCGCGCTGAACAGCGGCCTTGACCTCGGGCGTCAGGCCCTCGGCCTCCATAAACGCGGGGATGATGCCTACGCGCTTGCCCTCGATGCTGTCGTTGAGATGCTCGGTAAAGTCGACGGCGCAGTCCTGGCTGGTGCAGTCGTACGGATCGTGGCCCGCACCGGTAAGCGCGTTCATGGCCAGCGCGACATCCTCGACCGTGCGGCCAAAGGGGCCCACCTGGTCGAGCGACGAGCCAAAGGCAACCACGCCGTAACGGCTCACGGCACCATACGTGGGCTTAAAGCCCACCACGCCGCACAGCGACGCCGGCTGGCGAATGGAGCCGCCGGTGTCCGAGCCCAGCGAGAGCGCGACCTCGCCCGCGGCGACGGCTGCAGCGGAGCCGCCCGAGGAGCCGCCGGGCACGCGCTCGGTATCCCAGGGGTTGTTGGTGCGGTGGAACGCCGAGCTCTCGGTGGAGCTGCCAAAGGCAAACTCATCCATGTTGGCCTTGCCCATGGGCAGGCAGCCGGCATCGAGCATGCGCTGGACGCAGGTGGCGGTGTAGACGCTCTGGTAGTTCTCGAGCATGCGGGAAGCGCAGGTGGTGCGCGTGCCCACGAGGTTCATGTTGTCTTTGATGGCCAGCGGCACGCCCGCGAGCGGGGGCAGCGGCTTGCCTGCGGCGCGGTCGGCATCCACGCGCGCAGCGGCCTCGAGCGCAAGCTCGGGCGCCACCTGCAGGAATGCCTGGACCCCGCCCTCGCGCGCCTCGATGGCGGCAAGGGAGGCCTGGGCCACCTCGGTAGCGGTAAAATCGCCGGCGGCAACGCCCGCGGCAATCTGGGCGGCGGTAAGGGAATCGAAGCTCTGAGCCATTACTCGCTCTCCCCCTCTCCCAAAATGGACGGCACGCGGAAGTAACGGTCGCGCGCGCTTCCGGCGTTTTCGAGCGCAACGTCGAACGGCAGATCGCGCTCGGACTCGCGCAAGTCGTCACCCATCACGTTGGACAGGCTTCCGATGGGATGGAACGTGGGCTCCACGTCGGGCAAGTCATATTGCAAGACGGGCTCGAGCATCTGGACGGCGTCGTTCATGTAGGACGTCATCTGGGTGAGCTCGTCATCGGTCAGTGCG
>DBFBKG010000005.1:0-33046 GCA_048203815.1 Collinsella sp.
GACGCCGTCCGAGACAAATTCGGCGACACCGCCCTATCCTTCGGCCGCCAATCCCGCTTCTCCTCCCAATGATTATTCTGGGACGGGGATTTTTTAATCATTTGGAGCGTCATTTCGCTCTTTGAATGATATTGGTCCCGATTCCCGTCAGGCGCGCAATCTGGTCAATCGTAAACCCCCGATGCCTCAGCAATGCCAGAAGACGATTACGCTCTGATTTCGGCAAAGATTTAAGTTGATGAGGCTCATGTGGAGCCAAAAGAGCTTGGGCAACTTCTAGCGCATCCATATCGGAAATATGCTTGCCTTCGGGCATAAAATAGGAATTAGGTTTGCCGTCGGTGCTCGCAAGATAAAACGCCTCCGTACCCCCAAACAGATCGAGGATACCGTCACAATCGCAAATCTCGGAATGAGAGAAATACTCATGGAAGCTGCTCCAACGATAAAGAGGAGCAGAAGAAATACCAGCCTTTGCAGGGTTGTCATGGATATATCGAACGCAACGGAGCAGCTGCTCATCGTCAGAAATGATCACGCTCTTAAATCGTTCCTGGAACACCGGTCCGCGGCGGCCGGTTTTTTGGTTGAAGTGTTTCGCATATGCCGTATCAATCGTATGCATGGAAACGCTCATCTGATTATCGGGGTCGTCAAACAGCAGGTGAACATGATTGTCCATGAGGAACCAAGCCTGCAAACGAATGTGAGCGGACCTAAATCGTCTATTCAATAGATTGAGAAAATAAAGGCGGTCGTCATCGTCCTCAAAGATCAGCTGGCCGGCACAACCCTTGAGCATGACGTGATAATGGCCGAGTTCGGACAACGCACGGGCAACGCGAGTCATCGAAGCCCTCCCTTCCGAGAATGCAGTAGCCACAGCATACAAAAGAAAGGGAAGAAAAAACCGAACCGCTCAACAAAGATGGGCGGTTCGGTGAACGGTAGGAATGATTTATTTATCCCCGTCCCAGAAAAAACATTTAGAGGAGGTTGAGGGGGAGCTGGGGGGCGTCGCCCCAGAGCTTCTCGAGACGGTAGAAGTCACGTGCCTCGGGGGTGAAGACGTGGACGACGACCGAGCCGTAGTCCATGAGCATCCAGGTCTTCTGCTCGCGGCCCTCGATGGAGAACGGGTGCTCACCGCAAGCCTCGGCGACCTTCTCCTCGATCTCGTCGACAATCGAATCGACCTGACGGTTATTGGTACCGGTGGCGAGCACAAAGTAGTCGCACACGTCGGAGAGCTCGGTCAGATCGAGCACCTGCACGTCCTCGCCCTTCTTGTCGTAGGCGGCCTGCGCGGCGGCGCGGGCGACATCCTCGGCGGCGACACCGCTCGCGGACAGCGAGGCGGCAGTGCGGTCGGACGTGGCAACGAAGCTCTTGTGCTCCACATCTTTAAGAATCTGCTCGTCGGTCATGGTCTCGTCGGCCATGGAATACCTCTTTCTAGACACACCCGAGCTAGCGCAGCTGGGCGTAATAGTTGTAAATCGTAATAGCCGTGGGATAAAGATAGCGCCCGGACTGGATCACGTAGACCAGACCCTGTGCAAAACAGGAGAAGAACAACTCGTCAAGCGTCGACTCCCCCACCATCTTGCGCAGCGCGTGGGCATAATCACCATGGCGGTTGGGCTCAATGGCATCGGCCACAAAGACCACCATATCGAGCGGCGTCATGTCGCAGGCGCCCACGGTATGACGGTCGACAGCCTGGAAAACGGCCGGCGATAGCTCGGGAAATAACTGCGGAAGCTCATAAGCGGCGACAGGACCATGCAAAAGCGGCGTCGCGGCAGACGGAGAGCCGGCAATCTTAATGCCGTAATGCAGAGCGCGCGTGACCAGCTCGTCGTCGGAGAGCACTTTGTCCCAGTCGTGAATCAGGCCGGCGGCGGCGGCATCAAAGCGGTCGACGCCATACACCTCGGCCAGATGGAGCGCAGTCTCGGCAACACCCAGCGAATGCATGAAGCGCTTGCGCTTATCCTTCATACGCACATCGAGCAGCTCTTGAATGCGCTTGAGCAGCGCGCGCTCATCGCCCTCAAACTGATCCTCTACCGACAACGTAGACCCCCATCACTCAAAATCTTCTTGACCCAGATCGGTATACAGCCCGCGTTTGCGAATATAGCCGAGAACGGACTCGCTCGTAAGATAGCGCACGCTCATGCCACGGGCAACTCGCTTACGAATATTGGTCGAGCTAATCGCCAGCGCCGGAATCTGGATATAACGCACGTCAAACGGCAGCCTCGATTCCTTAATCCGCGCCCGGGCCCTATCGATATCAAAGCCCGGTCGCGTCGCCGCAATAAACGTGGCAAGCTCGGCGATTCGGCCGGCATCATGCCAGGTCACAATATCGATAATCGCGTCGGCGCCCGTAATAAAGTAGAGCTTTACCTGAGGCGGGTAAAAATCGCGAAGGGCATGCAGCGTATCGGCCGTATAGGTCACGCCCGGACGGTCGATCTCGAAACGGCTCGCCAAAAAAGCCGGATTCGCAGCGGTGGCGAGGACCGTCATGGCATAACGGTCCTCGGCAGGCGTCACCGGTTTGTCGAGCTTAAAGGCGGGAGAGCCGGCCGGCATAAAGAGCACGGCGTCCAAGTCGAGCGACTCGCGCGCCTGCTCGGCGGTAACCAAGTGCCCGTAATGAATCGGGTCAAAGGTACCACCCATAATGCCGAGCCTAAACTCCTGCCCGTCTTCTAGAGGAAGCTCGGGCAGACCGATTCCACCGCGCAGCGACATGGCTTACTCGCCCTCCGGGGTCTCAACAACGTCGACTTCGGTAGTGCCTTCGGAACCCTCGGTGACATCAGCCACGTCCGAACCCTCGGCCGCTACGTCAATAACCTCAACGCCTTCGTCCTCAAGCTCCTCCTCGTACTCCGAGAAGTCCTCGGCGCCCTCAAAGTCAAAGGCGCGCTGGCAAATGCGGACCTCGTCGCCCGCACGGCAGCCGGCCTTCTCGAGCGCGTCGTCAACACCCATGCGCGCAAACTTATGCTGCAAGTAGATGACGGCCTCCTCGTTTTCCCAGTCGGTCTGGATGACCATACGCTCGATGGCGCGACCGACCACGCGGAAGGCATGGGGCTCTTCCTGAACAATGCGGAAACGCTTCTCACGCTGCAGGCGACGGCGCTCCCACTCATCATCGCGCAGATCGACCGGCTCATCGGAGACAGCCAACTCGGCGCGCAGCTTGGCCACCTGTTCGCCCACGGCAAGCATCAGCGTGTTGAGGCCGGCGCCCGTCACAGCAGACACGGCAAAGAACATATGTCCATCGTCGAGCGCAGCGCGTTTGAGGTCGGCAATCTTGTCAGCCGTGCCCGGCGCATCGCACTTGTTGGCGACGACGATCTGAGGGCGCTCCGAAAGCTCGGCGCCATACTGCTCGAGCTCGCGGTTGATGATGCGATAGTCCTCGACCGGATCACGATCCTCAAAGCCGCCCGTCATATCGACGACATGCATGATGAGTGCCGTGCGCTCGATGTGGCGTAGGAACTGATGGCCCAAGCCCTTGCCCTCGCTCGCACCCTCAATGAGGCCGGGAACGTCGGCAACGACATAGGAGTACTCGCCGGCACGCACCATACCCAGGTTGGGCACGAGCGTGGTAAACGGATAGTCGGCGATCTTGGGTCGGGCGGCACTCATGCGCGCGATAAGCGAGGATTTGCCCACCGAGGGGAAGCCAACGAGCGCGGCATCGGCCATGAGCTTCATCTCGAGCTCAATCCAGTGCTCCTCAGCCGGCTCGCCCAACTGGGCGAACGCGGGAGCACGGCGCACCGATGTCACAAAGTGCGTATTGCCCAGACCACCGGCGCCACCAGGGGCCACGACAACGCGCTCGCCGTCGTGAACCAAGTCGGCAATCTCGAACATCGGGGTCTGCGTCTCGGGATCGAGCTCGCGCACCACGGTGCCCATGGGAACCTTAAGGATCAGGTCCTCGCCACTCTTGCCGTTGCGGCGGGCGCCCTGACCGTGCGTTCCGCGCTCGGCACGAAAGTGATGCTTAAAGCGGTAATCGATCAGCGAAGACAGCTGAGCATCGGCCTGGATGACGACATTGCCGCCACGGCCGCCGTCGCCGCCATCGGGGCCGCCCTTGGGGACAAAGGCCTCGCGCCTAAACGACATGCATCCGGCACCGCCGTCGCCGCCGCACACGTTAATGCGGCTGATATCGGTGAACTGTGACAACAGAATCGCCTCCTACAAAAAGAGGGAGACCCTTGAATCCTAAAACTCAAGTGCCTCCCACATATGTGCTCTATGAAGGGTGAATTACGCGTTCGCGAGCGGGCGTACGCTGACCCTGTGCTTGATACCCTTGTGGAACTCAACGGTACCGTCGACCAGCGCGAACAGCGTGTCGTCCTTGCCACGGCCAACGTTCTCACCCGGGTGGATGTGCGTGCCGTGCTGACGGACGAGAATCGTGCCCGTGGTTACCGTCTGGCCGGCGAAGCGCTTCGTGCCAAGGCGCTGACCGCGGGAGTCACGGCCATTACGGGAGGAACCGAGTCCTTTTTTGTGTGCCATTGTGTATACCTACTCTTTCGTTACGAGTGTAATCTACTCGGCGACGGGAGCCTCGGCAACAGCCTCAGCCTCTGCCTTGACAGCCTTCTTGGCGCGGGAGGTAGCCTGAACCTTCACGATCTTCAGCTTGGTGAGCTGCTGACGGTGACCCTTCAGACGACGATAACGCTTACGCTTGTGGAACTTGAAGACCAGCTGCTTCTCGCCCTTGAACTGCTCAACGATCTGAGCGGTAACCTTGGCCTTGGCCAGCTTGTCGGGATCGGTGACGATCTTCTTACCATCGTTGAGGAAGATGACCGGCAGGGTGACCTTGTCGCCCTCATTGCCCTCGATCTTCTCGACGGTGATGACATCGTCGGTGGCGACCTTGTACTGCTTGCCGCCCGTGTTAACGATTGCGTACATGTTTACTTGCCCTTCATGCATCAGTTAGTGCAACAGCCGAATATAGTAGCAGGCGATAATACCCCCGTCAACGAGTATGTGGAGCAAATCCACAAGTTCGCACAGGTATGGGGCTGACGAGTCGGCCCTCGTCGTCCTCGCATGCTTGATTCTGACGCTCGACATCGTAGGAGCAGATGGTCACGAGGTCTTGCATACCGGTGGAAACAATAGGTGCATCGACGCCCGGGGTCAAGCCCTGCAACAAAACATCAGCAGCAGAAAGCAAAATCTCCGGACGCATGGAGCCCTCGTTGTCGGCATGAGTGTCGAGCATGAGCACCAGATGGTCCTCACGCTCCCCCGCCGCGAGCTCATAGCCAACGAGCGTATGGTCCAGATCAAGACGCTTGCTCTTTTTGCCGCGCGCATAGTCAATGCCATGACCCGCGCGCAGCGTGTCGATCGCAGCGCGCACCTCGTCGGCGCTCACGGGGGCCTCGGGGTCCAGGTGCAAGTCGATGCGGTACGACAGACGCGTAAGTTGAGCCGTCAGCGCCGGCGTGCGCACGTCGATATAGGCGGCCTCGATGGGTGCCAAATCTGCCGGGGACGCCGCGGCCAGGCGCTCAAAGGCCTCGTCAAGCGCGACGAACTCGGTCATAAACAGGTCATACCACTCGCAGGTCGACGACGTGCCCACGGGCAGCGCCGACGAAAAGCCCACGCGCATATGCGGCGAGAAGCCCTGCGTCACGGCATAGGGCAGGCCCGCACGGCGCACGATGCGCTCAATGGTATGGATTAGTTCCAGATGGCCCAGGTACTTAAGGCGATCACGCTTGCCGTAGCGAACGCGCAGCCTAAAGAGCGTGGGATTGTCGGTCAAACGCTCACTCATGCGCGATCACCCATCAATACGTTCTTGGCGTGGAGCGTGGGGCAGATTCCGCAGCCGGTGCACGACGTGCGGGTGCAATCGGGCGTCGTGACGCCCTCAAGCGAACGGCGGTATTCGCGCTCGAGGAAGCCGCGCGAGCAGCCGGGGCTTACGTGCTCCCAGGGCAGGCGCCAGTCAAGCTCGTAAGGCAGGTGCACCAACTCGTTGAGGTCGATGCCGTTTTTGGCAGCGGCCTCCTTCCAGTTGTCGAGCGAGAAGTGCTCCACCCAGGCGTCGAAGCGCGAGCCCGCACGCCAGGCGTCGATGATGACCGGCGTCATATCGCGACCGGCACGAGAGAGCGCGGCCTCGATAAGCGAGGTCTCCGCATCGTGGTAGTGTACGCGAACGGCGCGGTTGCGCACGCTCGTGATGAGCAGCTTCTGGCGGCGCTTGACGTCGTCGTAATCGAGCTGCGGGCACCACTGGAAGGGCGTTGCCGCCTTGGGGATGAACACCGAAACAGAGATAGACACCGAGATAGACCCGCGGCGCGCCTTGGGCACCACGGAGCGGCCGAGCTCCAGCACGTGATCGGCCAGGTTGGCGATAGCCACGATGTCCTCGTCGCGCTCGCCGGGAAGGCCCATCATGAAGTAGAGCTTCATACGGTTCCAGCCAGCCTCGAAGGCCGCCTTGGCCGCGCGATCCAAGTCCTCTTCGGTCACGTTCTTGTTGATGATGTCGCGCATACGCTGGCTGCCCGCCTCGGGCGCGAACGTCAGGCCGCCCTTCTTTTCGCCGGCGACCGACTCGGCCATATCAACGCCAAACGAATCCAGGCGCTGCGAGGGAATGGACACGCGAATGCCCGTGTCCTCCAGACGACGGTTGAGCCTACCGAGCACGTCGCGGATACAGGAGTGGTCAGTCGTCGAAAGCGAGGTAAGCGACACCTCGTCATAGCCAGTCTTTTCCAAACCCTGGATCACCGATGACACGATTTGGTCGGCCGAGCGCTCGCGTACCGGACGATACGTCATGCCTGCCTGGCAAAAACGGCAGCCGCGGGCGCAGCCACGCAGGATCTCGATAGACAGGCGATCGTGGACGAGCTGCGCATACGGCACGCACGACTGAGAAAGCGGGTTGGTGGCACCAAAGTCCTCGACGACGCGCTTGTAGACTACCGGCGGGACGTCCTTGCCCTCGCGCGGCACGGTGTAGCCATGCGGCGAGCAGGGCTCGTCATAGCGCACCTCATACAGAGACGGCACATAGGTACCGGCGACCGTCGCAAGCTGCTCGACAATCTGAGCGCGCGAGACGCCCTCGTCGCGCAAGCGGCGATGCAGCTGGCAGATCTCGAGCAGCGACTCCTCGCCCTCGCCAATGAGGATGGCATCGAAGAATGCCGCGTACGGCTCGGGGTTATACACCGAGGGACCACCGGCGACGATGATGGGATCGTCCTCGGTTCGGTCGGCAGCCAACAGCGGAATGCCGGCGAGATCGAGCGCTTCGAGGAAGTTCGTCACGGCCATCTCGTGCGGCACGTGCATGCCGACGATGTCGAACGAGGCCACGGGCGCTGCACCCTCGAGCGACAGAAGCGGAATCCCCGCCTCGCGCATGGCATCGCCCATATCGGGCCACGGCACGTAGCCGCGCTCGCAGGAAATGCCCTCGGCCTGATTAAGAATGTTGTAGAGAATGGCGATGCCTTGGTTGGGCAGACCGACCTCATACACGTCCGGATAGATCATGCAGCAGCGATAGTCGGCATCGGCCTTTGAGAGCGTCCCCCACTCGTGGTCGATATAGCGACTCGGCTTTTCGACCTTGGCGAGCAGCGGCTCGATCAGATGAAAACAGTCTTGGTATGGAACGCGCAAAAGAAACCCCTAAGCAGCGAGATCGGATGCATCCTCGAAAGGACTCATGGGACGGGTGGCACCGGCGACCGTGGTCACCAGGTCGCGAACGCGCGAGAACGTGGCAGCAGCGACCTCGTTGGCGCGGCTGTAGTCCACATCGCGCTCGTAGAGCGACACGAGCGCGCGGCCCATGCCATAGGTACCCGCGGCTGCGGTAAGCGCCTTAACGACAAAGCCGATGTGCGGCGTCTGCTTCACCAATGCGCGGGTGACGGCGCGAATCACCAGACCGCCGGCGAGCACGCCCGCGACCTCGTAGCCGCGCTCGGGCTTTATGCCGCGTCCAAAGATGGCCGCCAGCTCAAAGAGCATGCCCACCTGCGCCAGCGCCATCACGGGATAGTCGGCACCCGGCAAAAACACCAAGGCGACCGTCGCCATGTTGGTGAGCGCGCACGAGGTAATGATGCGATTTGCCGCCGCGATGCGCATAAAAGCAAAGTTGGCGGCAAAAGCCGTCTCCTTGTCCGTACGATCGAGGATCCAGCGGGCAAGCGTCTCGAGCAAATAGGTCTTATCGGTCGCCGCCACCACGCCGAACATGGGCGTAGATTCCTCAACGAACGGCACCTCGACGGCGGACTCGGCAAGCACGCACACGGGCGCGCCGGCAATCACGAGCTCCTGCACAGCACTCTCCAGGCGGTCGGATCCGCACGAGAGGACCAACACCACGTCGGTATCGGCCTTGGGAACGATACGGTCCTCCCCCAGGCGATCAACACGCACAATGCCCGAAGTCGTCTGCGGCACAAAGGCATCGCGCACCGTCTCGACCAAAAAGGGAGACGCGGTCGAATCAAGGTAAACCGAGACACGCACCGGTGTATCGGAATCCTTCTTAACAGACGCGCCCATCTTAAAAGCGCTGGTCAACTTATCTACGGGAATCTTCATGGCAAACCCCTCCAGCGGTTACGCGGCGCCCGAACGATGCCGCCATATGGATTGTACGATACCCACCGTCAGCAACTGAATCATCATCGACGACGAACCAAAACTAATAAACGGCAGCGGAATACCGGTAATCGGCATCATGCCAATGCACATGCCGATATTCTCGAAGGTCTGGAACGCCCACATGCCGACGATACCCACGCACGACAGGCGCAAGAACAGTGACTCGCACTTAAAGGCGACGCGAATCGTCGAGAAGATCAGCAGCACGTAGAGGCACAGGAGCAAAAAGGAGCCGCAGAAGCCGAACGTCTCGGACAGGAAGGCGAAGACGAAGTCGGTGTGGAACTCGGGTAGAAAGCCACCGGCCGACTGAGTCGCGTGGCCCAGGCCCTTACCAAAGAAGCCACCCGAGCCGACGGCAATGAGCGACTGCTGCAGGTTGTAGGCATCATCCGAATCGGCTTTGTCGGGGTTGATGAAGACTGTCAGACGGTTCATCTGATACTGCTTGATCAGCACGTCGTGGCCAAGGAGCGAATCAAAGACCGAGTCGAGCGCCAAGATGAGCGCAATCAAACCAACCAGCAGGGCCAAGGTCGACAGCACCCATTCGCGGCGTGCACCGCTCATGCAGATGACGATGGCACCCGAGACCAGCACGACCAGGCCCGAGCCCAGGTCGCCCATGGCGACGACGGCCAAGAACGGAATGGACAGCATACCGCAGAGCTTAATGTAGTCGCGAACGGTATCGATGCGGCCGTTGTATTGCGAGCCAAGCGTGGCCATAAAGAAAATGGTGATGAGCTTGGCAAGCTCAACGGGCTGGAAGGTCAGGCCGATACCGGGAATCTTGATCCAACCCGTCATTCCCAAGCCGCCCGTGTAGGACAGGCCCGGAATCTTAGGCGAGAAGATCACGATGAGATCGACGACGAGCAGAGCCGTCGAAAAGTTGGAAATGCCACGCAGGTCGGTGCGCCAAACGAGCACCGCCAGCACCGCGCCAATGCCAATGCCCAGCAGGTGGCGCGAGAACGAGGCATCGGCCTTAAACTGCGACGCCGACCAAATAATGATGGCGCCATAGGCAACGAGCGCGACGGTAGCCAGCAGCACGCCGATGTGTACCTTCTGGCGGAACGTGCCGCGCGAAGCCGAGAGCTGCTTGTTAACGCGGTCCAGGCTGCTGCGAGAGCCGGTTTTGGTTGAGCGGAACAGGTCCGCCGGCGAAAAGTCCATCGCAACCTCCTATCGAACCGAGGAATCGCCCGTGGCCGTCGACGTGTCGGGCTCGTCATAAATCGCACCGAGGACATCGCGCACGACGTGCAACGCGGTATCGGAGCCGCCACCGCCCTGCTCCAAGATAGTGGCAATCACGTACTTAGGGTCATCGGCCGGCGCGTAGGCGCAAAACCACGCGTAATCGTCCTCGCCGCTCTTCTCGCCCGTGCCGGACTTGCCGTAGACCGTAGGGGTCAGGGAGTTAAAGTGCGCGGCGGTCGAAGTCGACGCGGAGTAAATCACATCGTGCATGCCGTTGCGGACAAGAGCCAAATCCGAATCGCTGTTGATCTTGGCCTCCAGGCGCTTCTTCTTGCCCTTGCCGTTGTATTTATAGGCATCGCCGTCGCCATCGCGCGACACGGCTGACAAAAACACGTGAGGCACGTACTGTTTGCCGCCGTTGGCAAGACCCATATAGGCGCACGCCATCTGCAGGGGCGTCACCAGGATGTCGCCCTGGCCGATGGCAATGTTGGTCATATCGCCGGCATTCCACTTGCGGTCCTCGGCCGAGGCATCGGTAAAGTACGACTCTTTCCACTCGGCGTCGGGAATGCGTCCCGTGCCCTCACTCGGCAGGTCGATGCCGCAGGTCTTGCCCAGGCCCCAGCGACGAAAGACCTCCTGCAGGCCCTCGGGATGTTGCTCGTCATAAAAGAACGCCTTGCCCATGTCGTAGAACACGGGGTCGCAGGAATTGGCGATACCGGACTGCAGCGTCATGACACCATGTCCGGATTGAAGCCAGCAACGCTTGCCCCACGACTTGCCCAGACCCGTCCAATAGCCGGTGCAGTTGGTTGTCTGCGTTGAAGTGTAGGTTCCAAACTCAAGACCAGCCAGCGCCGAGAGCGGCTTAATGGTCGAAGCCGACATGTACTGGCCGCTAATGGCGCGGTTGAGCAGCGGATGCGAACCCTCGTCATCGTTGAGCTCGGTCCAAACATCGTTGGAGACGCCGCCGATAAACACCGAAGGATCGAACTTGGGCTCGCTGGCCATGCCCAGAATCTCGCCGTTATTGGGGTCGAGGCACACCACGGCACCGTTGCCGGCGTCGCTGTGGCCTGTGGTCTTAGCGAGCTCAATGGCACTTGCAAGCGCCGTCTCGCAGGCTTGCTGAATCTTGAGGTCAAGTGTGAGCTTGATGTCGGAGCCGGCCTTGGCGGGCACAGCGCCGGCCTGTCCGGTCACATTGCCCGAGGCATCGACCTTCACCGTCTGCTCGCCGCGAATACCTTGCAGCAAGTTTTCGTAGTAGCTCTCGACACCCGCCTGGCCCACGATATCGCCCGACTGGTATGTAATCTGACCGGCGGCGCTATCGTTATCGCCCGAAGCTTTCTTGTTCTGCGCCTCGAGCTGCTCGGAGGTAATGGTGCCGGTATAGCCCAAAATGTGACAGGCCGTCTCGCCGTACGGGTACTGGCGCTCGGTGCGCTCGGCAATCTTCACGCCCGGGAACTCGCCGGCATGCTCCTTGATATAGGCAACCGTGGAGCGGCGCACGTCCGTCGCGATGGTATGTAGGCTCTGGGCGCCCTCGGAATTGTCCTGAATGTTGCGCAGAACCGCGACGTAGGGCATGCCGAGCACATTCGCGAGGTGATGCACCAGCACGGTGTCATTGGCCAGATCGCGATAGGCGACAACGGCAAGTGAGGGACGGTTTTGCACAAGTGCCACGCCATTGCGATCAAGGATTCGCCCGCGCACAGCCGGCGTGGTGACGGTACGCGTCTGGTTGCTCTTGGCCTGCTTGTCGTAGTAGTCCGACGAGACCATCTGCATGCCCCACAGCTTGACGGCGAGCGCGGCAAACATCGCGCCCACGCCGGCGGTGAGGATGGAGAAGCGACCCTTAAAGGCGGTCGCGGCGGTATTGCCCTCGCCCTCGGTGGCGCGCGGGGCCGTTCCATGCTGCGTGTCGTAGGTAAAACGGGAATCGCCGCGACGCATGATGACCAGCGCGACAACAATGGCCACGACCAGCACGATACCGGCGATGATAACCGTCATCTGGGAAGACATCTACGGGCCTCCCCTATTTGAGTTTGCGGGTCTTGGGCTTGAAGCGCATACCCGTCTGATGACCACCGCGTGCGGAGAATCCGTAACTGGACTGCGGCACGACACCGGACATCAAAAACGGAATGGCAACCAGACCCGTCAGGATCGAAGACGGCAGCGCATGGCCAAAAACAGCCACCACAAAGCTCGTCTCCAAACCCATAAACAGCAAGATGATGCTGTAGACCACGTTGATGGCAAGCGCGAAGGCGCCCACGGTAATACCGCGCGCGCTCGGGGAGCCGCCCGTCTGACCAGCCGCGCTGTGCACCAGGGCAAAACTGCCTACCGTCAACAGTAGCGACATAACGCCCACCGGCACGGCAGCAGAAAGATCATAGAACAGGCCGCTGCAAAAACCACAGACGACAGCCCGCGTGGGATCGCCCGAGAACACGCTCAGGCACACCAGGATAATCATAAAGTTGACGCGACCGCCCGCAATGGAGATCTGCGGCGCCAGGCCTGCCTGCAGCAGTACGCATACAATGGCGGCGATTACAAACGTTCGGGAGCTCGCCCCCTGCTCGTGTAGATCCATGGACATGCCCCCTATTCGCTCGAGCCGGAATCGGTCGTCTCGGACGTGTCGGAACTGTCATCCGAGCCCTCGTCCTTCGTCTTGGTCGCAGCATCGCGCGACGTTCCCTGCGGCGTGCTATTAGCGGTGCTCACATCCTCGTCCGAGGCCGACTGCTCGTCGGTCAGCGAGGTAATGACGAGCACTTCCTCGTTGTTCTCTGCCGTGGTCTGAGCGCGCACCACAATGGTGTAGTACACATCGTTGGCGGACTTCTCCACCGAGGAAACGGTGCCGAGCGGCAGGCCCTTGGGGAACACGCCACCGATGCCCGAGGTCACGATGATGTCGCCCACTTTGACGTCGGAGTCGACGCTCACGTACTCAAGACGAAGCGTACCGTCAGCCTGACCCTGCAACATGCCCTGGGCGCGCGTGTCCTGCACCATGGCCGACACGCCCGAGTTCTCGTCACCAATCAGGCGCACGGTAGAGGTCTTGGCCGATACCTCGATAATCTGGCCGATAACACCGGCAGAACTCGTCACGGGCATGTTGATGGTAAGGCCGTCGGCAGATCCCTTGTCGATGGTAACGGTCGAGGTCCAGGCATCGCCCGACGCGCCGACAATACGAGCGGCGGTCGACTTAAGGTTGTAGGTCGATTGCAGCCCGACCAGGCCCTCCAGGCGCTCGGCAGTCTTTTGAGCCTCGGAAAGCTCTGCGACCTTAGAGGTCAGCACCTCGTTTTGCTTCTTGAGGTCATCGAGCGACTCCTGCGAAGCCGTGAGGTTGGAGAACACGTTGCCGATCGCGTTGAAGGGAGCCGCCACGGCCGAGCCCAAAAAGCGCACCGGCGAGGTAATCGTCGTCACGCCCGAGCGCACGGCATGAATCGGCCCGGCCTCGCCCTCACGGATATAAAACGTGAGCAGCAACACCGAAATAAGGCTGAAAACAATCAACGGGCGCATACCCGTTGATTGTCGCTTGGTATTCAGATTTGGAGAGAAACCCGAAGATCGTGCCAAATGGAATCCACCTTTTGGAAATTAAGCATTGGTTTGGACGAAGCCACCGTCAAAGGCGTTGGCCTCGAGCACGCGGGCGCAGCCGTTTACGACGTTATCGAGCGCCGTGGGGCTGACGTTGACCGAAACGCCGGTCTCGTCGCGCAGGCGCACGTCGAGGCCGCGCAGCAGCGCACCGCCGCCGGTCAGCAGAATGCCGTAGTACATAAGGTCCGAGGCAAGATCGGGCGGCGTGGCGTCCAGAGCGTCCTTAACGGCCTTGGCCATCTCGTCGAGCGGCTTATTAAGCGCGCGACGAATCTCTTCGCTCTCGATGCGCACGGTCTTAGGCAGGCCCGTGATAACGTCGCGTCCGTTGACCTCGACATCGAGCTCGTCCTTGAGCGGCACGGCGGAGCCGACCTTGATCTTGATGTCCTCGGCTGTGCGCTCACCGATAGCCAAGTTGTAGGCATCGCGAACATGGGTGAGGATCGCCTGGTCGAACTCGTCGCCGGCAATGCGGATGGACTGCGACACGACAATACCGCCCATAGCGATAACGGCGACCTCGGTGGTGCCGCCGCCGATATCGATGACCATGGAGCCCGTGGGCTCCTCGACGGGCAGGTCGGCGCCGATGGCAGCCGCCATGGGCTCCTCGATCAGATAGGCCTGGCGAGCGCCTGCCTGAATCGTAGCCTCAAAGACGGCGCGCTTCTCGACCGATGTGACGCCGGAAGGAACGCAGACAACGACGCGCGGACGCGGAGTCCACGGATAGCGCTTCTCGGAAGCCTTGTCGATAAAGTAGCGAAGCATGGCCTCGGTGACATCGAAGTCGGCGATGACGCCGTCCTTAAGGGGACGAACGGCCACGATGTTGCCGGGCGTACGGCCGAGCATGCGCTTGGCCTCGATGCCGACTGCCAGGATGCGCTCGTCGTTCTTGTCGATAGCGACAACGGAGGGCTCGCGGATGACGATGCCCTTGCCGCGCACGGAGACGAGCGTATTGGCGGTGCCGAGGTCGATGGCGAGATCGCCCGCATAGCTACCGAAGAACATATCCATCAAAGAAAACAACGCAACTCCTGATGTGTTGGATGATTGCTGGAAAACTACTAGCCCATCATACTAGCGCAAGCCCGGCACCTCACTTGCGGTGAAGCGCCGGGCAGAGCCAAATCCCATAAGGTCACTACTGGTTGTCAGCGGCCGAGAAATCGATATCGAAGGAGGAAACGGCCCAGCCGATATGGTTGTCGGAGCGCACGAATTTAACGGTGTACTCCTGCTCGCCGCCCTTGGACAGCGAAGCCTTCACCTTGGCGGTGGTCTCGGTCATGGACTGATCCATACCCTCGATGGAGACGGTGGCGCCCTGCGGGATCGAGGAGACGATCATCGCCTTGGCGTCCTCGGACAGGCTCGAGGCCAGGCAGGACTCGGCCTTGACGGTATCGCCGTCACCGGCAGCCTGGAACAGGTCGGTGATAACGGACTCCTGCGAGGGATAGCCCATGCCGCGCGTATAAGCATAGCCAAGACCGCCGGCAGCGATCACGATAAGCAAAAGCAGCACCAGGAAGATCTTAAGACCCGTGTGGCGGTGGCGACGACGAACCTTGGCCTGCTTGCGGTCCTGCTGGACCATCTCGGACTCAGACAGCGTAAAGAAGCCGGTGTCAGAGGGGTCGGGCATAAACTGACCGGTCGCGCCCGTGGGATCGAGCGGGTCGACAGCGGGAGCGTCCATCGCGGGAGCCGGGGCCGTGGACATGGCCGTCTGGGCCGAAAGCGCGGCGAGCGAGTCGTGCACGCGGGCAAGCTCGTCAGCCTGCTCGGGCGTGAGCTGGTAGATGCCGTCGGCGGTGGCGGCGTTAAAGGCATCGAGCGCATCGGAGGGACGGCCGGCGGCGGAAAGCGCTTGGCCCATGCCGACGTTGAGGGCGCGCGTATCGTCGCGCGGGCCGGCAAAGTCGATAGCCGTGCGGTAGGTCTCAACGGCGTCCGCGGGGCGGCCGAGCTTGATAAAGCAGCGGCCCAGATCGCCGAGGGCGGCGGCAGGAGCCGGGTTGGCACCGTCGATGGCAGCCTGACGGAAGGCAGTGCCGGCGTTGGCATAGTCGCCCGCCTGGAACAGCGCGTTGCCCAGACCCAGGTAGGCCTTAAAAGGCGTGGCGTAGGAAGCATCCTGGGTAGCTGCAGAGAACGCCTGGGCAGCCGTGGTGAAGTCGCCCACCGCGGCGAGTGCCTTGCCGCGGTTGGTGAGCAGGGCGCCGCGCTTGCCATAGGTGCCGTCGTTGAGGGCGGCGGCGTAGGCCTCGGCGGCCTCGGCGTACATGCCCAGATGCATCAGGGCGTTGCCGCGCAGGTGGTCGGCCTCACCCATGATCTCGTTGGGAGTCTTTGCCGCGCCAAGCATCTGGGCGGCAGCGGAAAAATCACCCGCGCGATAAGCGGCGCGGCCCTGTTGGATCAGCTGGCTATTCAAGGAAGTCCCCTTTACTCGTGAACGATCTCGACATGAACGATCTCGTCGCCGGCGCGCAGCTGCGAGATGACGTCGAGGCCCTCGACCGTGGTGCCAAAGACGGTATAGCCGGAGTCGAGGTTGTGTTGGGCACCCAGGCAGAAGTAGAACTGCGAGCCCGCGGAATCGGGATCCATGGAGCGAGCCATGGCAAGCGCGCCGTCAACATGGCTGTTGCGCGGATTGGTGGCAAACTCGCCCTTGATGCAGTAGCCGGGGCCGCCGGTGCCGGGCATGCCGTCGGGGCCCTCAAGGCCGGCAGCGACGTCGGCGCCGGACATATCGCGGGTATTGGGGTCGCCGCCCTGGATCACAAAGCCGGGCACATAGCGATGGAACTTAAGGCCGTCATAGAAGCCCATCGTGGAAAGCTCGCAGAAGTTCGCCACATGGATGGGGGCGCCCTCACCGTCAAACTTGACCTTGATGGTACCCTTCGACGTCTCGATCACCGCGCACTCGTCACCGACGAGCTGGTACTCGGGCGTATAGAGCTCTTTCTTAAAACCAAACATGTGGTTCCTTCCTCGTGCGTTTAAAGCATATTTGTACGAATTGTAGCAATAAGCACGGGCTTCCATCAATTGCGCACGCAGGTTATGCCGCCGGAGGGCAACAAATTACGAACGTTGCTGCGGCCTCCATGTACTCACGTTGGCGTCGTACTGGTTAAGCGCGCTGTTGCCGCCTTGTGCGATGGGCGCCAGGATCTCGCTCTGACGAGCGCTTAGCGACTCGCCGTCGGGAATGGACAGCGAGATATCCCAGCTCTGGCAGATCACGTCGACACGCTCGTACATCCACTGGGCAAGCTGCTTTAGATGATCGATGTCCTCTGCATAGACCGTGTCGTCCTGAACCTTGAGGTTGTTGAGCTCATCCTGGGTCTTTTTAATCTGATCGCGCAAGGCATAGGCGCTCTGCGACAGCTCCTGGCGGATGGAGAGCGGTGTACGCAGATAGCCGTTATTAAACGAATCGATGACCTCGCCAATCTGATCCTCGTCGCTGTACGACACGATGGTCTGGTACAGGCCGTCGAGCCTGGTGTAGAGCTGGTCGTCGGTTAAGACGGTCTCCTCCTGAACGACCTCGGACGCATCCTCTTGCTTGGACTCTTTCTCGGTGGCCTCGCCCTTTTGGCGCGATGGGAAGGTGGTCTTGGCGGCCTGGCTAAACTGGTCGTAGAAGCCGGGCATGACGTCCATGGGATCGGCAGTCACAAACCAATAGGCACCACCGCACACGGCAGCGAGCACCGCGATGACGATGAGCGGTTTGGGGATATGGCGCTTGTGCTTGTGATAGGCATCCTCGTCGGGGTGAACCTTGCGCTTGGGCTTTTGCTTTTTGGGCCGAGCATCATCGCGCAGGGACACCGGCGTGGGGATATCGACCTTGGGGATGCCAAAATCCTTATCGAAGGCAGGCAGCACGCAGGTCTCGTTGGGGTCGGCTGCGTCGGAGAGCACCGCGGCGGCAGAAGCCGGCGCGTGGGGCACCTCGGTATCGATCTGCTCCTGCGTCAGGCGCGGAAAGCCGGCCGTGCGCCCTGCGGCCAGGTCGGATGCGGCCGCGTCCTCGGAAAGGATGCCCGGCGCGGGGCGTCCACACTTGGGACAGGTGCGGTCATGCGGGGACAGACGGGCGCCGCAGCCGTCGCAGAACACAAACTCGGTATGCTCGGGTCCATCGCCCGGACCAACGTATGCGTTGCAATAGGGGCAGAACGAGGCGCCGTCCTCGATGGTCTTTAGGCAATGCGGACAGATCACGGCATCCTCTTTCCGAAGCAATTCAAACAATTGAGGTTAGAGCATAACATCGACACGGCCCCACAAGCGCAAGGCACCAATTCAACATCCCCGCTCACCCCTAAGTTGCGGTGAAATAGGAACTGAATAGGAGGTTAAAACGCTTAAACAGTCCCTATTTCACCGCAACTTAGGGAGGCGTTGGGGCTAGTCTTTCTTTACGGGCTTATTCTTCTTGCTGGGCATCGATACCTTGATGCCCTGGGCCGATTTGGTCACGCGGGAGCGCTTGGCACCGACGCCCTTCTTTTTCTTGGGCTTGGTCTGGGCCACGCCCTCGAGTGCACGGGCCTCGGCCTCGCGGACAGTGCGTTCCTCGCGGCGCTGCGCCATATCGGCGGCAACGCGCTTGGCAAAACGCTCGGCGGTCGATCCCGTCGAGCTCACCTTGCCGCCGCCGCGACCCAGACGAACGCGCACGCCACGGCCAAAGCCGGTGGCCGCATGACGGCGACGGGGCTTAAGCGAGTCCATCATCGTGGCAAGCTTAAAGAACACCGCGCAGGTAAAGACGATGATAACCGCCAAAATGACCATCTGGCCCATCGACAGATTGGCGATGGACAGCAGCCCCGGGAACCCGATAACGCCCGTCAAAATACCGGCGACGACAAACACGAAAAGCACCACGCGCAAGGGCGTGAGCGGCTGCGAGATGCGCCAGATTAGGCTGACGCTCGCCGCGCACGACGTGAGCAGGCACATGGTCGAAAGCGTAAGCTGACTAAAGCCAAATACGCGCGCCACAAAGATATCGAGTGCCGCGGCCAAAATGACCGCAATCGACGCCGGCAGCGCACGCTTAAGCACGTTGGTCAAGAACGACCCCTTCACGCGGGCGTTGTTAGGCTCCAGGCCCAGCACAAAGCCCGGCGCGCCGATGCAGAAGAAGTTGATGAGCGTCATCTGAATGGGCTCGAAGGGATACGGCGGCAGCGCGATGCACAGCGCCGCCAGGCCCATCGAGAACAGCGTCTTGGTCAGAAAGAGCGCGGCAGAGCGCTGCAGGTTATTAATAGAACGACGGCCCTCGGCCACCACAGCGGGCATCGAGGCAAAGTCGTTATCGACGAGCACGATCTCGGCCACATTGCGCGCGGCATCGGAGCCGGCGGCCATCGCCACGGAGCAGTCGGCCTCCTTGAGCGCCAGCACGTCGTTGACGCCGTCGCCCGTCATGGCCACGGTGTGCCCGCGGCGTTTGAGCGCCTGTACGAGCTCGCGCTTCTGCTGCGGCGTCACACGTCCAAAGACGTGGTAACGGTCCACCGCCGCATCAATCTTGGACGGCGTATCGAGCGTCGTGGCGTCCACGTAGGCATCCGCCCCGGGCACGCCCACCACGCGCGCGATCGAGGACACCGTACGAGGGTCGTCGCCGCTGATCACGTTGAGGGTCACGCCCTGCTCGTTAAAGTAGCCGATGGTCTCGGCCGCCGAGGTGCGGATCTCGTCACGGATGGTCACAAAGCCCACGGGCTCGGCCTCGCCCACCATATCGCCATCGGGCGTAAAGCCGTCCACGCGCGCCACCACGAGCACGCGGCAGGTATCGGCGAGCTCGGCGACACGGTTCTCGACCTGCGAAAACACACGGTCCGAAAGCACAAACTGCGCGGCGCCCATCACATAGGAGCCCTGAGCAAACGACGCGCCGCTCCACTTTTTGGACGACGAGAACGGAATGACCGACAGCGGCTCGGACACCTCGACCGGACGATCGGCGTAGTAGTTGAGCAGCGCCTGGCAGGTCTCGTTGGCATCTGCCGAGGTCGCACGTGCCACGTTGGCAAGCGCAAAGTCGAGCACCGTGGTCTCGACGGGGACAGCCGCCTCATCCGAGTCCGCGCCAAAGCCAACACCCTCAACAGGCAGCGGGTAGGTGCCCTCGACCTCCATACGGCCCGAGGTAATGGTGCCCGTCTTGTCCAGGCACAGCACGTCGACGCGCGCGAGCGTCTCGATGCAGTAGAGCTGCTGTGCGAGCACCTTGCGACGCGCCAGGCGCACCGTGGCAATCGCGAGCACCGACGAGGTCAGCAACACCAGGCCCTGCGGAATCATGCCCAGCAGAGCGCCCACCGTGGACAGCAGCGCCGAAGAAGGCACACGACCGGCCAGCAGCTCGGAGAAGCACCAGGAAAGCGCGCTATCGCCCGGGGTTCCCGCGGCGTCCCACAGCCCACTCACGCTCGAGGCAAAGAGTGCCAGACCAAGCGGAATCATGATAATGCTCGCGAACCGCACGATGGCGTTGAGCGCGTTCATGATCTCGGAATTGACCTTTTTGACGTACTTGGCCTCGTTGTTAATCTTTGCCACGTAATTATCGGCGCCGACATGAATCACACGGGCGCGCAGCAGGCCCGAGTCGATAAAGCTGCCGCTCATGAGCTCGGAGCCCGGTTGTTTCTTAATGAGGTCGCTCTCGCCCGTCAGCAGGCTCTCGTTGACGAGCGCCTCGCCCGACACCACCACAGCGTCGGCGGGAATCTGGTCACCGCGCCCCAGGCGGATGATATCGTCGAGCACGATCTGGTCCAGGTCGAGCTCCACCTCGGCGCCGTCGCGAACCGCGATGGCCTTCTTAGAGGTGAGCAACGTAAGTTTGTCGACCATCCGCTTGGAACGCATGGACTGGATAAAGCCAATTGCCGTGTTCAAGAACACCACGAACAGGAACGTCAGGTTCTTAAACGAACCGGTCAGCAACACCAAAATCGCCAAGACCACGTTGATCAAGTTAAACAGCGTGCAGAGGTTCTCGATGATGAGCTCGCGGACCGACTTGGTCTTGAGCTCCATGTTGCGGTTGATCTTACCGGCGGCGGTGCGCTCCTCGACCTCGGTGGTCGAGAGTCCGCGCTCGATATCCGTTGTTGCCATACCACGTCCCATCACGTCGCGTCGGTATAAGAAAACCGCCCGGACCATGCGAGGTTCGGACGGTCTTACGTTCGATGGTGCCCCATGTTGGATTCGAACCAACGGCCTTCTGCTCCGGAGGCAGACGCTCTAATCCCCTGAGCTAATAGGGCGAACGGTAGACATTATACCCAAGTGCGACACGGGCTAACAAAATAATAGAAAAAGCTTTGCAATTACGTGGGAGACGCGCCGCGACGGCGCGCTTTAGGCGGCAAAAGCGAGTCAGATAGTATAAACTCTCATGCACATATATAACGGCTCGCGATGCGGGCCGTTTTTGCAAGGACTATCCATCGAGGTGAGAGGCACACCATGATTGCGATTTTAAAGCAGAGCGCCAGCGACGAGGCCGTAAGCCACATTGTCAGCTGGATCGAGAAAAAGGGACTCAAAACCGACGTCTCGCGCGGCGAGAACGAGACCATTATCGGCCTGGTGGGCGATACGACCAAGATCGACCCGTTCCTGCTCGAGTCCATGGACGTCGTCGAGCGCGTGCAGCGCGTCTCCGAGCCGTTCAAGCGCGCCAACCGCAAGTTCCACCCCGAGGACTCCGTTATCGACTGCGGCCACGGCGTCAAGATCGGCGGCGACCAGTTCCAGGTCATCGCCGGCCCCTGCTCCGTCGAGGGCGAGAACCTCATCCGCATCGCCCGCCGCGTGAAGGCCGCCGGCGCCACGATGCTGCGCGGTGGCGCCTACAAGCCCCGCACCTCCCCGTACGCCTACCAAGGCATGGGTCCCGCCGGCCTGGACCTACTGTGCGAGGCATCCGCCGAGCTCGACATGCCGATCGTCACCGAGATCATGGACCCGCGCGACGTGCAGGTCTTCCTCGACAAGAAGATCGACGTCATGCAGATTGGCGCTCGCAACGCCCAGAACTTCCCCCTGCTCAAGGAGGTCGGCAAGACACAGACCCCGATTCTGCTCAAGCGCGGCATGTCCGGCACCGTCGACGAGCTGCTTATGGCAGCTGAGTACATCATGAGCGAGGGCAACGACAACGTCATCCTGTGCGAGCGCGGCATCCGCACCTTCGAGACCCGCACCCGCAACACCTTCGACCTCAACGCCGTGCCGGTGCTGCACCACCTGTCGCATCTGCCCGTCGTCGCCGACCCCAGCCACGCCACCGGTTACACCCGCTATGTTGAGCCCATGGCGCTCGCCGCGACCGCCTGTGGCGCCAACGGTCTGGAGATCGAGGTCCACGACGACCCGAGCCACGCTTGGTCCGACGGTGCTCAGGCCCTCACCCCCGACCAGTTCGACGACACCATGCGCCGCATCCGCGCCATCCGCGAGGTTGTCTGCCAAGAGACCGTTCAGGAGTAGCCCATGGGTACGGTGAGAAACGCACGCGTTAACCAGGGTGGCCCCAAGTGCGCCGGCATCGTGGGCCTGGGCCTCATCGGCGGCAGCTTTGCCCGCGGTTATGCGCAGGCGGGCGTCCGCGTGCTGGCCTGGGACCCCGACGACGACGTCATGACGGCCGCCAGCATGGGCACCGTTGCCGGCGAGCTCAACGACGAGACGCTCGGCGAATGCGACATCATCGTCCTGGCATGCTACCCCGAGGCCTGCATCGAGTGGCTCGAGACGCACGCCCAGGCACTCGCCGACGCCACCGACACCGAGGCCATCATGGGCCCCGTAGTGATCGACACCGTGGGCGTCAAGGGCATCGTGTGCGAGCGCGCCTTTAAGCTTGCCCGCGAGCACGGTTTTTACTTTGTGGGCGCGCATCCCATGGCGGGCACGCAGTTCTCGGGCTACGCGCACTCCCGCGCCGACCTGTTCCAGGGCGCACCGCTCGTGCTCGTACCGCCCGCAGTGGACGACGCACTTAAGCTGGAGCTTTTGGGCCAGGTGCGCGAGATGGTACGCCCCTTGGGCTTTGGCAAGTTCAGCGTAACAAGCGCCGCCGAGCACGACCGCGTCATCGCCTTTACGAGCCAGCTCGCGCACGTCGTCTCCAACGCCTATGTTAAGAGCCCGACCGCTCAGGTCCACCACGGCTTTTCGGCCGGCAGCTACCGCGACCTCACCCGCGTGGCGCATCTCAATCCGCAGATGTGGTCCGAGCTCATGATCGACGACGCCGATGCGCTCGCCTTCGAGATTGACCATCTGATTAAATCGCTCGGCGCCTACAGCCGCGCCCTTAAAGACCGCGACCAGCGCTATCTTGAGAACCTCCTTGCCGAGGGCGACCGCATCAAGCGCGCGCTCGACGACGAGGCCTCCCACTAGACCACCCATCACGCCAGGTCGAAAGGACCGAAGCTTATGGCGATTACCATCGATATCGACACCGCACGCCCCTACCAGGTGCATGTTGGCACGTTTTTGCTGGAGCAGGCCGGCCCGCTCGTTCGAGCCACCGCCGGCGGCTCGCGCGCTGTCATCGTGACGGACACCAACGTAGGCCCCCTCTACCAGATGCCCGTTAAGCAGAGCCTCGAATCCGCAGGCTACGAGGTGAGCATCTGCACCTTCGAGGCCGGCGAGGCCCATAAGCGTGCCGAGACCTACGTTGCCATCTTGGAGTTTGTGGCCGAGCACGAGCTTTCGCGCTCCGACGTGATCGTGGCGCTCGGCGGCGGCGTCGTGGGCGACGTGGCGGGCTTTGTGGCCGCCACCTACATGCGCGGCTGCAAGTTTGTGCAGATTCCCACAAGCCTGCTCGCCATGGTGGATTCGTCGGTCGGCGGCAAGACGGCCATCGACCTGGCAGCTGGCAAGAACCTAGCCGGCGCCTTTTGGCAGCCGAGCGTGGTCATCGCCGACGTGGGGTGCCTGGCAACCCTTACGCCCGAACAGTTCGCCGACGGCTGCGGCGAGGTCGTCAAGCACGCCGTGATCGCCGACCCCGAGCTCTTCGCCGAGCTGGAGAAGACCCCGCTCACGCTTGAGCTGCTGAACCGAGACGTGGCCCGTGTGGCAATCATCATCGCCCGTAATATCGACATCAAGCGCGCCGTGGTCGTTGCCGACGAGCGCGAAACCAATCAGCGCAAGCTCCTAAACTTTGGACACAGCGCGGGGCACGCCGTCGAAGCCTGCGAGCACTTTGAGCTCGGCCACGGCAACTGCGTGTCGATTGGCATGGGCATCATCACGCGTGCCGCAGCCCTGCACGGCATTTGTGACGCCGAGCTGCCCGGCCGTATTGAGGAGCTCTGCGCCCGCCACGGCCTCAAGACCCGCTGCGACCTAGATGCCGATGCCGTCTTTGCCGAGGCGCTCCACGACAAAAAGCGCGCAGGTGACACCATCGACCTGGTAATTCCGCACGACATTGGCCGTTGCAGCATCGACCGCACGCCGCTTTCCACCTTCCACGATTTGATTACCGAGGGCCTCGGCCAGAAGGGAGACGTTTCCGCATGTTAGCCCGCATCACCCCGTCCCCGCTTAAGGGCACCGTTCCCGCCATCGCGTCCAAATCGATGGCGCATCGCCTCATCATCTGCGCCGCGCTTGCCAACGGCGAGACGCACGTTACCTGCAACACGACCTGCGCCGATATCGAGGCCACGGTGCGCTGCCTTACGGCGCTCGGCGCCCGCATCGAGATCGTCGAGGACGGCTTCCAGGTCCACCCCACCATGAAGAGCATTGAATTTGGCCTGCTCAAGGCCCTTGCCGGCGGCACGCTCGACTGCGGCGAGAGCGGCTCCACGCTGCGCTTCATGCTGCCTGTCGCCTGCGCGCTGGGCGCAGAGGCCACCTTCGTGGGCCAGGGCCGCCTGGGAGCCCGCCCGCTCTCCCCGCTCTCGAACGAGATCATCGCCGCCGGTTGCGACCTGCAGGGCCTGGGCGGTTTTCCGCTCAAGACGAGCGGCCGCATGCGCCCGGGCACCTTTGTGCTTCCGGGCAACGTGAGCTCGCAGTATATCTCCGGCCTGCTGCTGGCGGCCCCGCTTTTGGCCCAGCCCTCCTGCGTGCAGGTGACCGGCCTTATCGAAAGCCGCCCCTACATCAACCTGACGATCCAGGCCATGAAGGCCTTTGGCGTCGAGGTCAACGTAGAGCGCATTCCGGCCAAGGACGGCCAGCCCGAGGTCACGAACTTCCGCGTGAACAGCGGCTCGTACCGCACGCCCGGCAGCGTAGCGGTCGAGGGCGATTGGTCCAATGCGGCCTTTTGGCTGTGCGCCGGCGCCATCGGCACCGACCCCATCACCGTCGAGGGCGTGTCGCTGAGCTCCGCACAGGGCGACCGCAACGTACTCGCCGCGCTTTCGCGCTTTGGCGCCCGCATCGTGCGCTCCACGAACGCCGCCACCGTCCAGTCCGACAAGCTCGCCGGCTTTGAGATGAGCGCCCACGACATTCCTGACCTGGTGCCCGTCATCTCGGCCGTGGCATCGCTGGCTCAGGGCCGCACGTTCATCCGTGACTGCGCGCGCCTGCGCATCAAGGAATCTGACCGTCTGGCCACCACCACCCGCGAGCTCACCGCGCTGGGCGCGCAGGTGCGCATCGCCGGTGACGACCTCATCATCAAGGGCGTCGATGCCCTTACCGGCGGCGAGGTCGATTCGCACAACGACCACCGCATCGCCATGATGGCCGCCATCGCTGCGAGTCGTGCCACCGGCGAGGTCGTGATCCACGGTGCCGAGGCCGTCAACAAGTCTTATCCCGATTTCTTCGACCACTACCGCCTGTTGGGCGGCAAGGTCACGCTCGAGGAGGAATAGCATGTCCTCGACCTTTGGCAACGTCTTACACTTAAGCATCTTCGGCCAGTCGCACTCCCCCGCCATAGGCTGCTCGCTCGATGGCATTCCGGCAGGTATCGCCGTTGACCTGGAGCAGCTGCAGGCCTTTTTGGACCGTCGCGCCCCCGGCCGTGACGAGACCGCGACCAAGCGCCGCGAGGCCGACGCCGCTCACATTATCGCCGGTGTGGTTGATGGACACACCACGGGCGCGCCTATCGCCGCAATCATCGAGAACACCAACACGCGCTCCAAGGACTACTCCGAGCTGCGCCGCAAGCCCCGTCCGGGCCATGCGGATTTCCCGGCACGCGTGAAGTACCACAACATGCACGACGTCGCCGGCGGCGGACACTTCTCCGGCCGCCTGACGGCGCCCTTATGCATCGCGGGCGGTCTCGCGCTGCAGGCGCTCGAGGCCCGCGGCATCAAGGTGATGGCGCATGTGGCGCAGATCGGTGGCATCTCCGATCTGCCCATGGACGACATGGTCTATCGCGAGGCCGACCGCAAGGCGATCCTTACAAACGACCTGCCGTGCATTGACGCCGCGGCCGCCGGCCGCATGCGCGAGGAGATTCTGGCCGCGCGCGATGAGCTCGACAGCATCGGCGGCATCGTGGAGTGTGGTATCTACGGCCTGCCCGCGGGCATCGGCGACCCCATGTTCGACGGCATCGAAAACCGCATCGCACAGATCGCGTTTGGGATTCCCGCCGTGAAGGGCGTGGAGTTTGGCATGGGCTTTGCCGTCGCCGCCATGCGCGGCAGCGAGAACAACGATCCGTATCGCATCGACGCCGAGACCGGCAAGATCGAGGTCGAGTCTAATAATGCCGGCGGCATCCTGGGTGGCATTTCAACCGGCGCGCCCGTCATGTGGCGCATGGCCGTAAAGCCCACGCCCTCCATTGGCCGCGAGCAGCAGACGGTGGACATGGACGCTATGGAAAATGCTGAGCTCTCGGTCCACGGCCGCCACGATCCCTGCATCGTCCCGCGCGCCGTCCCCGTAGCCGAAGCAGCCGCAGCGCTGGCCATCTGGGACGCCCTCCTAGAAGACGCCGCCCAACGCTAGTCCACCAACCCCAAGGGTAGTTAATTTGGGACGGGGCTTTTTTTGCTACCCCCATATGCCAGTCGATATTTGCCCCGGCACCCATCGATTCGTCGACAGTCAAAGGGTAGCTAAAAAAGCCCCGTCCCAAATTAACTACCCCAGGCAACCATTCAGGAAAGGGGTCCCTATGGACCTTGCTGACATTCGCCAGGCCATCGATGGCATCGACACTACGCTCCTCAACAGTTTTGTCGAACGCATGGACATTGCCACCGAGGTCGCCAAATCAAAGATCGAAATGGGCAAGGCAGTCTTCGACCCCGCCCGCGAGCGCTCAAAGCTCAACAACCTTGCCGGCCGCGCGCCAGAGCGCTACGAGGCGCAGACCATCACGCTGTTCCGCCTCCTCATGAGCATGAGCAAGGCCGAGCAGCAGCGCTATATCAATGAGCTCAAGGGCATCACGGTATCGCAAAAGGCCCACGCCACGGCAGTTCCCCTCGACACGACCTTCCCCCAGACGGCTAGCGTCGCCTGCCAGGGCGTCGAGGGAGCCTACAGCCAGATCGCCGCGTGCAAGCTCTTCGACGTGCCCGATATCGCGTTTTTCGAGACCTTCGAAGGCGTTATGCGCGCTGTGCGAGACGGCTTCTGCGAGTTTGGCGTACTGCCCATCGAAAACTCCACCGCTGGCTCGGTCAACGCTGTCTACGACCTGCTCGCGCAGTTCGACTTCCACATTGTGCGCTCGCTGCGCCTCAAGATCGACCACAACCTACTCGTCAAGCCCGGCACCAAGCTGCAGGATGTTCGTGAGGTCTATAGCCACGGTCAGGCCATCGCGCAATGCGCCGGCTTTATCGAGGCGCACGATCTGCACGCCACCAAGTACCCCAACACCGCCATGTCGGCCAAGATGGTCGCCGACTCCGAGCGCACCGACGTCGCCGCCATCGCCTCGCGCAGTTGCGCGGCGCTCTATGGTCTGGAGGTCCTGGAGCCCAACATTCAGGACTCGGACAACAACTACACGCGCTTCGTCGTCATCAGTCGCGAGCCGCGCGTCTACCCCGGCGCCAACCGCACCTCGCTCATGATCACCACGGCCAACGAGCCGGGCGCCCTCTACCGTGTGCTCGAGCGCTTCTACGCGCTCAACATCAACCTTATCAAGCTCGAGAGCCGCCCCATCCCCGGGCGCGACTTTGAGTTTATGTTCTACTTCGATCTGGACTGTCCTTTTGGCAGCAAAGCCCTCGACGACCTGCTCGACTCGATTGACGACGTATGCGAGAGCTTCACCTACTTTGGCAGCTACACGGAGGTGCTCTAGATGACCGATACCGCCGCAACCCGTCCCTACGGCGTGCTGGGCCGCGTGCTGGGCCACAGCTACACCCCGACCATCTACAAGGAGCTCGCAGGCCTGGATTACATGCGATTTGAGCGCGAGCCCGAGGACCTCAAAGCCTTTATGACGGGCGACGAGTGGGAAGGCACCAACGTGACCATTCCCTACAAGCGCGCCGTCATGGACTATCTGGACGAGTTGAGCCCGCTCGCCAAACGCATGGGCAACGTCAACACGATCACGCGTCTGCCCGATGGCCGTCTGCGCGGCGACAACACCGACTACTTCGGTTTCCAGTGCTTGGTCGATGAGCTGGGTGTGGAGATTGCCGGCAAAAAGGTCCTCGTGCTCGGAGCCACCGGAGGCGCCGGCACCACGGCAAGTATGGTGCTGGGCGACCTGGGCGCGATCGTGGTGCCCGTGGGACGCGCGAGCGAGGTCAACTACGACAACATCGCGCAGCAGTCCGACGCCGCGTTGCTCGTCAACTGCACGCCTGCCGGTATGTTCCCCCACTGCCCCGACGCGCCTTGCACGCTCGAGGGCCTCGATGCGCTCGAGGGCGTCATCGACATCGTCTACAACCCCGCCCGGACGGGCCTCATGCTCGAGGCCGAGCGTCGCGGCATCCCCTGCATCGGCGGTTTGCTCATGCTTGTGGCCCAAGCGGCGCAAGCCGTCGAGCGCTATACCGGCCAGGTCACACCGCGCAAGCGCATCCTGGATGTGACGGAGCGCCTGTCTCACCGCGAGCAGAACATTGCCCTGATCGGCATGCCGGGCTCGGGCAAAACCCGCGTGGGTGAGCAGATCGCCCTGCTCACCGGTCGCGAGCACATCGACCTGGACCGCGCCCTCGAGGAGCACCTGGGCATGCCTTGCGCCGACTTTATCGTCGAGCGCGGCGAGCCGGCCTTCCGCGAGCAGGAGACGGCGGCCCTGGCTGACATCTCCAGGCGCAGCGGCTTGGTGCTTTCTACCGGCGGCGGCGTCGTCACGCGAGACGAGAACTACCCGCTGCTGCACCAGAACAGCCAGATTGTGATGCTCAACCGCAAGCTCGATGAGCTCGCACACAAGGGTCGCCCCATCACCGCTCGCGACGGTATCGACAAGCTGGCCGAGCAGCGCATGCCACGCTACCGCGCCTGGGCCGACTACATCATCGACTCGTGCGACTGCGCAGCCAACACCGCCCGAGCCCTCCTCGACACCCTCTAAACCACCACAAAGGGGACAGGCACCTTTGTGGTGGTTTTACACTCTGCTGCACCGCCTCACCACCCGCCCAACCACAAAGGAAGCAACCATGAAAGCTCTCGTCATCAACGGCCCAAACCTCAACATGCTCGGCATTCGCGAGCCGGGCATCTACGGCAGCGACAACTACGACCGCTTGGTCCAGATCTGCAAGGAGGCCGGCGCCGCACAGGGCTTCGACGAGGTCGAGGTCTTCCAGTCCAACCACGAGGGCAACATCGTCGACAAGATCCAGGAGGCATACGGCAAGGTCGACGGCATCGTCATCAACCCGGCGGCCTACACGCACACGAGCGTGGCGATCCTGGACGCCCTCAAGGCCGTCGCCATCCCCGCCGTCGAGGTCCACATCAGTGCCGTCGAGACGCGCGAGGACTTCCGCCAGGTAAGCTACGCCCGCCTGGCCTGCTTTGCCACCATCACCGGCGAAGGCCTCCAGGGCTACGCCCATGCGTTGGAGCTGCTGAAAGAGCATCTGCTACACTAATCCATGGGACATAATAATCAGGTTTGCTTGTCCCAAAACTTAAGTAACTGTTCGATAGACATACAAAGGAGCACATCCATGTCCCAGTACGATTACCTCGTCGTCGGTGCCGGCCTTTCGGGCGCCGTCTTTGCCAACGCCGCCAAGCGCGCCGGCAAGTCGGTCCTGGTCATCGACCGCCGCGATCACATCGCCGGCAATATCTATACCGAGGACGTCGAGGGCATCCAGGTCCACCGTTACGGCGCCCACATCTTCCACACCTCCATGAAAGACGTCTGGGACTACGTCAACCGCTTCGCCGAGTTCAACAACTACGTCAACTCGCCGGTCGCCAACTTCCACGGCAACATGTACAACATGCCCTTCAACATGAACACCTTCGCCAAGATGTGGCCGGGCGTCGTCACGCCGGCCGACGCCAAGGCCAAGATCGCCGAGCAGGTGGCCGCCGAGAACATCGGCGAGCCGCAGAACTTGGAGGAGCAGGCGCTGTCCCTCGTGGGCCGCGACATCTTCGAGACGCTCGTGAAGGGCTACACCGAGAAGCAGTGGGGCCGCGACTGCCGCGACCTGCCCGCGAGCATCATCAAGCGCCTCCCCTGCCGCTTCACCTACGACAACAACTACTTCAACGACCGCTACCAGGGCATCCCCATGGGCGGCTACACCAAGATGGTCGCCAACATGCTCGAGGGCATCGAGGTCCGCTGCGGCGTGGAGTACAAGGAGCTGATCGCCGCCGAGCCCGACATCGCCGCCAAGACGATCTACTGTGGCCCCATCGACGCGTTCTACGACTTTAAGCTGGGCACGCTCGAGTACCGCAGCCTGCGCTTTGAGACCGAGACGCTCGACGAGCAGGACCACCAGGGCGTGGCCGTGGTCAACTACACCGAGCGCGAGGTCCCCTACACGCGCATCATCGAGCACAAGCACTTCGAGTTTGGCACGCAGGACAAGACCGTCATCACGCGCGAGTACCCGGCCGACTGGAAGCCCGGCGACGAGCCCTACTACCCCATCAACGACGCCAAGAACGAGGCCCTCTACAAGCAGTACGAGGAGCTGGCAGCGCAGGAGGGCGACGTGATCTTCGCCGGACGCCTGGGCGGCTACAAGTACTACGACATGGACAAGGCCATCGCCGCAGCCTTCGAGCTCGTCCGCAACGAGCTGGGCGTGGAGCCCACGGAGGCGTAAGAGTCCAAAACGGGCCTCTGCGCGAACCGAAAACAACACAAGCAGGCACGTCAACGTCGGCAGGAGCAATTTCGCCCCTGCCGACGTTTTAGTTTGGAGACGGAATTGGCTGTCTTGGCCATTATCTAATCGAGGATATAAGTTGACACGGCCTGCCGCAGGGGCAAAAACCGGAAGTATGCGGCAAATTCTAAACATGCCAAGCACACCGGGATACCGCAACGCCTATACCTGCGGTTTCTCTGCGCAAAAAGGGCGGCGTGCTCATGGGTTCCGGAATTTGCCGCATACTTCCGACGGGCGGTTCCGGAAGTGCGGGGAAAACCGAGATCGACCGACCAGACCCCGGTTTTACGCTTCCGCGACCTGCGGTTTTGTTGCCGAAAATCTGATTGTGCTCGGAGGTTTCCGATTTTTTCCCCACACTTCCGGAGAACGCAGCAACACCGAGCGCCCTGAAGCGGAAAACGCGACAAATTCCGCTGGGAAAACAACCTCTTATACGCAAAAACCGCCTTTCGGCGGTTTCCACGGACCAAGCCGGACGTACCGTCGCAAGGCCTCATCAAAGATAGACTATAAAGAGAAGCCCAGCCCCGATCAACCCTAAACCGAGAAAACCGTAGCGAATTAAGGCCAAGCAACCACATGTCAGTAAAGTTACATGCAAGCAGAAAAACACCCGCCATTTCGTCTTTTCTCAATTGAGATGTAAGTTTTGACAGGCCGAATCTTACATCCAAACAAAAAAGAGGGCCGACGCATCAACCCTCTTCAGGTGTCGCCCGAAGGCTTCCACCGCAATTGGCTTTAATTTAACCGATTTCCCTTGTTTGTCTACGTGTTCGATCGCGTATATGCCAAAAAATCAAAGAGCAACGCGGGTCCCCGACGCTTGAATCTCGCCGGGAACCCCCATAAAATGTTTGATGTTGGCCCGCTATGTCAACATCACGCTAGGCTTTGGTTGCCACCAAGGCCTAGCGGATCTTTACCTTTACGGTCTTCGTTGTCGTCCCAATCTTCCTGACCGCACCTGTTGAGCTAATTCGATACTTCGGGATCTTTACGCGAATCGCCTTCGAAGCCATATATATCACCTCCTTACTGTTACATTACGTTTGCTCGTAGCCTAGCGATGCTTGGCAATCTGGTGCTTGACCAGCGTCTTCGCAGCCGCGGTCTTCGCAGCTTTGCTCGTCGAGGAGCTCGCGAGCGTCTTGGCAGCAGCGCCAACCTTACCTCCATGGTGGGTAGCCATAGTCTCACCTCCAATCTACAACAGTTTGAATCTTGACATCCCAATCCTATCATACTCCGTTGCACTCATGTTCATTAATTCTTGCTTTGTCTCATGCTGTCTCATACAATATGACTAAGGAGAGGAGCACACATGAAGAGATCAGACATCATCGATTTAATCCGAGCGCATTCGGAACACGACGATATCGCTTTTAACAACGCAGCCACTATTATTGCGAAAGATTTCGAAACGTCCGGGCAACCCGAGCTTGCAAGCTACATCATGGCCCTCATTGCCAGAACGCGCACATTTGTGCCGCAAGAAGTCACTGAGCAGCAATACGACTTCTTAGAAAAGGTAATCAGTAACAACACCTCATTACCCCTTCCTCAGGCTATCGCAAATGATATCCAGGGGCTACTCAATGCGCTGTCTAAAGATGCAGGCATAAACACTGTCCTCTTTTACGGCGCATCGGGAACCGGCAAAACCGAAGCTACAAAACAGATAGCCAGAATACTTGGCCACCAGTTATATGCCGTTGATTTCAATCAAATCATCGATAGCAAGCTTGGAGAGACCGCCAAAAATATCGCAAAGGTCTTCCAAGAAATCCACGATATCGGCGACGGAGCTATTGTCTTGTTCGACGAAATCGATGCCATAGCCCTAGATAGAATTAACCAGAACGACGTCCGTGAAATGGGGCGAGCCACAAGCGCTCTCTTAAAAGAGTTCGATAAGTTGAACACGCGATCCGCCATCATCGCAACAACGAACCTCTACGACAAACTAGACCCGGCGCTCGCCAGGCGCTTCGATGTGCAGGTCGACTTTAATAGATACACCCATGACG
>DBFBKG010000006.1:0-25198 GCA_048203815.1 Collinsella sp.
GCCTTATCCCGTTTGAGGACTGGTGCATCGAGCACGTGGGGTACTCAAGCCCGCGCTACGGGATGACCAAGACCGAGTTCATCGCCTACTTCGAGCCGGAGTTCCGCGACGAGTACGAAGAGCTAGCCGAAGAGTGGAAGGCGGAGCAGGAATGATCGGGATCTACGAGCGCTCGCTTTGCCAGAGCTACGCGAGCGCCTACCGACAGGGCATCCTGCTCGCCAAGACCGACGACGAGGCCGAGGCGCTTTCGATCGTCGAGTCGCTGACCGACGACAGCTACCAGTGCTTCGCGCTGCTGGAAGACGGGACCGTGCTCGACCTGCGTGGCCGGTTCCCCGGCTGCCTTGCGGGGGTGATGGCATGAGCTGCGAATACTGCGAGGAAGGGCGAACCCTGTTCGCCAGTGCAGAGGGCCGCGCCTGCGACATCGACGACATATCGGTAGAGCGCCTGCACGCTGCTCGTCCGTTGCGGATGCGCGGGCGGCGGAAAGGGTGCGCTGGTGAGCGACGAGGTATCGCTCACCCTATCGACGAGCAACACTCAGACGCTTTTCAGCGAGGAAGGAGGCGACATGGCTGTGCGAAGGCTCACGCCGCGCGAGTGCGAGCGTCTTCAGGGTTTTCCGGACGATTGGACCAAGATTCCGTATCGCGGCAAGCCTGCCGACGAGTGCCCCGACGGGCCGCGCTACAAGGCGATCGGCAACAGCATGGCCGTTCCCGTGATGCGATGGATTGGCGAGAGGATCGCCATGGCAGAGGCGGGCGAGATCGCATGAGCTACGACCCGTATGAATGGACGTGCGCGAGGTGCGGCAAGGCGTACAGCCATCCGTTCCACACGAGCTACCCGCGCGAATTTTGGAAAGACAACAAGAAGCGCGTCGGCGAAGTCTGCGAAAAGTGCCGTGACGAGGTAGATGGCGACAACGTGCGCCGCAGAAACGCGAAGGGGTGTGACGCCTCATGAGCTACGACATAAGGCTGTGCGACCCTGTGACGCACGAGACGTTGGAGGTCGATTCTCCGCATCTCATGGCGGGCGGAACATATGCCCTAGGAGGCACGACCGAGCTTTGGCTGAACGTGACCTACAACTACGGGAAACACTACCGCTGCTTGGGAGAGCGCGGCATCCGCGAGATCTACGGGAAGACCGGGGCCGAGTCGATACCGATGCTCAAAGCGGCGGCCCTGCGGCTCGGCAACGACGTTTCCGACGACTACTGGGAGGCTACCGAGGGCAACGCCAAGCGGGCGCTGTTGCAGCTGCTCGCCATGGCGAGGATGCGCCCCGACGGCGTATGGGACGGCGACTGAGAGGAACCTAAATGAAGAAGGCGATGATCGTCCAGCCAATGAACGGGCTTGGCGAGGAGCAGATACTTGAGGCCCGCACGAAGGCGGTCGCAGAGCTTGAGCGGCGCGGATACGAGGTCGTGGACACGTACTTCAAGGACGGCCTCGCGGTGCCGCACAAGGTCGTGAACGAGCCGCTGTACTACCTAAGCCAGAGCCTCGCGAAGATGGCCTGCTGCGACGCTGTGTTCCTCTGCGAGGGATGGGAGAACGCCAGGGGTTGCAGGGTTGAGCGCGCCGCAGCCGTGGCATACGACCTTGAGATCATCGGCCACGACATCCCGTGCACGGGCGGTGCCCGATGAGCATGGTCGTCTACGAACCACCCAGCGGGTGGAACCTTCCGCCCGGCTGCTTCGAGGGAGACCCGAACGCGCCGTGGAACCAGGAGGAGCCGGAGCCATGCTGCGAGTGCAGGTGGTTCAAGCCAACCGACGGCGACGACGGCGTGTGCGGCCTTGAGCTTGAGGCGGCTATAGCCAACGAGGAGCTTGCGGGCAAGAGCATGGCCGACGCGGCCAACAAGGCCGTCGACTGGGCGCTCGACCATCTGAAGGACGGGGGTGAGATCGCTTGCGAGCACTTCAAGCCCTAGCCGCCTTGGCCGTGGCGCTGCTGCTGGCGGTGCTGGCCCTTGAGTTCTATGTGATCCGCATGCTGGCGGCGGGGCTGGTGGTTCTGGCCCTGCTCGCCTGCGGGTAGGAGGTGGCAGATTGACAAACTGGGAACGCTACTTCGGTTCGCCCGAGGCTGCCATGCGCATGGGTGTGCGCATGATGACGTGGCCGCTGCTCATAGTCGTGGACGAGGTCGACCCGCACACGAGGTGCGCGAAGCACTCGCGCCGCGTCGGCGAGTTCGCGTCCTTCGAGGAGTACGCGGCGTGGCTGCATGCCGAATACGACGACGGAACGATAAGGTGGGACGAATGAACCGCCCGGGATGCAACTGGGGATGCCTGCTCATAATAGCGGCATCCCTGCTAATAGACGGATTGACGCTGTGGGCGGCGGTATCGCTGGCCCGCATGATCATTGGAGGTTGACATGGGATACAAGAAGTTAATGGATGCAGCCGGTGCTGTCGTGTCCATGCTCGTGATGCTCTTCCTGGTGCTGCTCGTGTGCTACGGCATCATGTGGTGCATCGGCGGGATAGCGGCGATGCTGGCATGAGTGGCAACCCGCGCAACCGCAACGGCAACGCAAGGCGCAAGCTGAGAGCGAGGCTGAGGGCAGAGGGAAGGCCGTGCCACATATGCGGCCAGCCGATAGACTACAGCCTGCCGAGCGGCGACCCGTGGAGCTTCGAGGTGGACGAGCTGCTGCCCGTGTCGAGGGGAGGCAGCCCGCTGGACTACTCCAACGTGGATGCAGCCCACAGGATTTGCAACCAGCGGCGCGGCAACAGGATGCCGGGCGACGCCAAGCAGTACCAGATACGCCGCACGCGGCTGTTCTGAGGGAAAACATAGCAATGCACCAATAGGGGCGCGGTCGTTTCGGCGGTCGCGCCCTTTCTTTTGGCCCCAAGCGCCGAAGCCGCCGAAAAGAGGCGGGGCGGTCGCCCCTCCCCCGGGTCGGAAGGCCACTCCGGCCGCCTAGGGCCGATTTCCCCCCGCCCGTTCCGAACGATTTCGCTATCTCACGCCGCCATTACGATTCCCCGCGAAGAAGGAGGGAATCATGGCCGAGAACATCGAGATGCCGCAGGAAGTGGCTAGCGACCCCGTGCAAGCCGCCATCTGGGGGCAGTTGACCGCGAGGCGCACGTTCGCGCAGGAGGATGCGCCGACGCTGGCGCTGCTCTGCTATTGGCACGCCGTGGCGAACCAGGCACGCGAGGCCATGGCCCTCGGGGACAACGAGATTGAAATACTCGACGCCACCGCATACAAGCCGATCAGGGGCAAGGGCGGCAAGCGGCTCAAGATGATGCGCAAGAATCCGGCGCTGACCGTATTGAAGGAGGCCAGCACCGAGATCAGAGCGCTGTCAGACCAGCTCGGCCTGTCCAAGTCGGCCCGAAACGTCACGGTGCAGCAGGCGCGACCCGCGAGCGCCCACGGCAAGCTGCTCACGCTCATGTTCGATGACCGCGAGACGCGTGCCAAGGCGGCAGGCGCGTGATGCAGGCGAGGCAGACCCCGACATACGAGGCGAACATCCCAGAAAGGCTCGACGGGGACGGCCCCATGGCGGCAGAACTGGCATCCGCGTACTTCGGCGACCCGCTGCCGTGGCAGCCGCACCTGCTCGACGCCATGCTCGCCCGCGACGAACGCGACAAGTACCTGCTGCGCTCGATCGGCATATCCATCCCGCGACAGAACGGCAAGAGCTGGGACGTTCGCGCCCGCTGCTTCCACGGCGCCCTCAACGGCGAGAAAATCCTGTACACATGCCAGCACGGCGACACCTCAGACCAGATGTTCCAGGAGCTTTCAAGGCCATTCGAGGACGAGGACGAGCCTGAGCTTAACGCCCTGCTGCTCGCCGTGCGCAAGACCAACGGCCAACAGGCCATCAAGCTCAAGAACGGCGGCCTTATCCGCTTCACCACGCGCACCGACTCGCTGGCGCGAGGCAAGACCTACGACGTGCTCATTTACGACGAAGCACAGGAGCTTACGGCCAAGCAGCAGGCGGCTTCTCTGCCCGCCATCTCGGCAGGGTCGAAGCACAACCCGCAGACGATCTACCTGGGCACGCCGCCAGGCCCCGACAACGTTGGCACGGTGTTCCGCGACCTCCACGAGGACGTTCACAACGGCAGGTCTGAGATGGGATGGATCGAGTGGGGCGCTACAGAGATCGGCGACGTGCACGACGAGTCGCGATGGTTCGAGTACAACCCGTCTCTCGGCACAATCCTCGACATAGAGGCCGTACGCGGCGAGTCCGAGCAGATGCAGCCCGACGTCTTCGCGCGTGAGCGCCTTGGCTGGTGGAGCCCAATCGGAGGAGCCGACTCATACGCGCTTTCGAGCGCCAAGTGGAAGGCGTGCGAGGCGGCGGGGCCGATGCAGGAAGGCAAGCTCGCGTTCGGCGTGAAGTTCTCGCCCGACGGGTCGCGCGTTGCCGTGTCCTGGGCGAAGGCAGAGCGCGGTGCCGGCTCCTACGTCGAGCTTTACGACCTCATGGGCGCTGAGGGCGGCACTGTCGGCATATCCGACATGCTGCTGCGCAACCGCGAGGAGATCGCGTGCGTCTGCATCGACGGAAAGAGCGGAGCGGACGCGCTGAAGCAGCGACTTCTGGACGGCAGGATGCCGAAGTCGGCGATCGTCATGGGCAGCACCGCGATCGTGCAGGCCGCCGCGACGATGCTGGCCGACGAGGTCAACGCCGGGACGACGAGCCACATCGAATCGCCCGCGTTGGACGATTCCGCAACGAAGTCGATCAAGCGCGACATCGGGCGCGACGGCTGGGGCTTCGGCGACGGCCCCGACTCTTCGTCAGCGCCGATCGAGAGCGCATCGCTGGCCCTATGGGCGGCGAGGACAACCAAGAGAGACCCGAGACGTAAACAGGAGGCAAGCTTCTGATGGCAGCAGTGAACATGGAACTGGCCGGACAGGTCGCGGCGGCGGAAGGCCTGCGACACGAGGACAAGGCGCTCGTGCGCGAGCTTATGGACACGTGGCGCACCCACCGATCCCGCAACATGTTGCGGGAGGACTACTACCTCGGACACGTCGGCGTCAAAGACCTAGGCATCGCCATGCCGAAAGCCCTCGCCAAGAAGATCAACCCGCGCGTTGACTGGCCCAAGAAGGCGGTGCACGCCCTGGCAGATCGCTCGGTGTTCAACGGCTTCACCGCCGACGACGATGCCGTTACCATGCGGCTGCGCGACATATGTGCCGACAACCAGCTCGAAGCTCTCTACCGCAAGAACCTTATCGGTGAGCTGAAGCACTGCTGCGGCTTCTGGACTGTCACGGACGGCGGCGGCAAGCCAATCATCTCCGCGTACCCGGCAACCGCAGCGGCGGCAATCTGGGATGACGCGCAGAAGCGCATCAAGGCCGGTCTCGTTGTGGCCGAGTCGAAGAAGATGCCAGGTGACACCGAGCGCGTGCCGACCGTCGTGCACCTGCTCACAGAAGACGCGCTGGTGGTGCTTACGCGCGGCAGCGGCCACTGGGTGGCCGACTACATGGAGCATGGCATGGGTCGCTGTCTCATGGAGCCTATGCCCTACGATGCCACGCTTGAGCGACCGTTCGGCTCCTCGCGCATCAGCCGTTCGGTCATGAGCATCACAGACGACGCCATACGCCAACGCGCCCGCATGGAGGTGGCGTCTGAGGCCGCGACGCTGCCGCAGACCTGGCTGCTCGGCACATACAAGAAGATGATCAACGGGCAGAACAAGTACGACGCGTCGATGGGGGCGGTCAACGAGATCACCAAAGACCCTGACGGAGACTCGCCGACCGTGTGGCAGTCGGCCCAGTTGCAGATGGCGCCGCTCACCGAGTACCTGCGCCAGCTAGCATGCCAAATGTCGGCGGTCACCAATGTTCCGGTGTCTTTCTTCGGCGTGAGCAACGACAACCCATCCTCTTCGGATGCCATCGCTGCATCGCTCGAACCGCTCGTGATCGATGCGAAGAACCTCAACCGCGAGAATGGCAACGCTTTGCGCAACGTGGCCTACATGGCGCTCGCTGTGGCGAACGGCACAGATTACGAGACCGAGCGCGATGCCGGCTACAACCTCAACCCGCGCTTCATGTCCCCGGCCTACCCGTCAATCGTGAGCCTGTCCGACGCCGCGTTGAAGCAGGTGCAGGGTCTGCCGAAGCTCGCCAACTCCGACGTGATGCTCGAAATGCTCGACTACACAGACGAGCAGATCCAGCGCATCAACAGCGACAACAAGAAGGCACAGGCGAGCGCTGCCGTGGCCTCGCTGTTCGAGCCGAAGGAGGGCGAGGATGGCGGAGATACCTCGCAGCCTGCTTAACGAGCTTACGGACGAGATCAACGTGCTATCTGGAATGGCGCAGCGCCAAGCCGGCGACGCGCTCACCCGCTTGGTGGCCGACTGGGAGGCGAGCGGGAACGGCGACATAGCGGCGCTGCGAGAGGCGGCCTACGAGGTGATCGAGACGGCTTGCGGCTACTACGCCGACACCGTTGCGGCTGGCCGCGCCGCCGAGTTCTACGACGCCGTGCGCAAGGCGCAGGAAGCGCCCGGAAAGTACGCCGCCGTCGCCGAGTCGCTGCGCGACCCCCAGGCGACGTACGGCTCGGTGAAGGCGTTCATGGCAAGCGTGGTGAAGCAGGGAGCCACCGACATGTTCGTTGCCGCGTGCGTTCGCCGCCTCGACGCAGAGATCCGCAAGGCCGCGAACATGTGCGTGGCGCACAACGTCTCCAAAGACCCGGCGAAACCGAGGTACGCACGCGTGCCGTCTGGCGAGACGTGCGGTTTCTGCCTCATGCTCTCCTCGTTCGGCTTCAACTACAAGACAAAGGAGGCCGCAAGCCACTCGCACCCAAAGTGCGACTGCCGCGTCGTGCCGAGCTTCGGCAAGGGATCAAAGGTCAAGGGCTACGACCCCGACGGCATGTACGACAGGTTCAACGAGTGCCTTGACACATTGGGCGGTCGCAACGGGCTGTGGGCGGAATGGGACGCCATGCCCGACGCGGAGCGAGAGGCGTACATCAAGGCCCACGGAAACAAGGCCGGCAAGGCTTTCGACAAGTACGTGAACAAGCGCATGGTCGAGGAGATCGAACTGCGCGATCCGAAGTGGTACGCATCGGGAGAACATTCCGGCATCGAGTTTACGGACTCCGCCGTGAAAGGCGAGAAGCTAAAGCGCTGGAAGAAAGACCCCGGCGAAAGAATTACCGCCGAGAAGTTGAACGCGCTTGGCTATAAGGCGGAGTTTTGGGAAGACGAATCGCATCTGACAGCACCGAACTCCGATGGGAAGACAACGATTAGCCGAGCGGATTTATCAACGGGTATCGAAATCAAGACGATCTACGGAGCTGGGTCTGAGAACACGTTCAAGTCTCACATCAAGTCAATACCCGGCAAGAATGGCGTGAAGCTCACCGTCGTCGACGTGAGCGAGAACGAAAAGGTGACGGACGAGCAGGCGATAAAGTGGATCAGCAAGTACATGGCCCGCTATCACATCAGCGAGGTCAGGATGCTTGGGCACGATGGGAAACTCCTGCGAATAAAGAAATAGCCAGCGGCTGCATGTCTCTATAGGTGAGTCAAACAACCCGCTGGCTAACCAGATTATAACCGCAAAAAACAGCAAGGGCCACCTACAGGTGGCCTTTTTCATGCCGAATCTCACGCTCATAAGAAACTGTCGCGGACGGACCGCACGGCCCAACTGATGACCGTTGAGCAGACGCACGGCAGCTCAGGCGTGCCGCACGGCACGGGAAAGGACGCGACATGGCAGAAGCAAACGAACCCACGAAAGTGCCGGGAGCAGAAGGCGGAGATGGCGCCAACCAGGAGCCGCCCGTCGACTACAAGGCGCTGTACGAGGCCGAGAAGAAGCACTCGCGCGAGTGGGAGAAGGAGGCGAAGGCCAACAGAACCGCAGCAGCGGCGCTTGAGGAGGCCAACAACGCGAACAAGACCGCCGAAGACCAGATCGCCGACCTCAAGAAGAGGCTCGACGACAAGGAGAAGGAAGAGAAGCGGTCGAAGATCGCGGCCAAGGTTGCGCAGGAGAAGGGCGTGCCGGCGAGCCTGATCGTCGGCGACGACGAGGAAAGCATGTCCAAGTGGGCAGACGACATGCTCGCCGCGTTCAAAAAGCCGCCCGCGCCCAAGGTCGAGAAGCCAGGAAGCTTCCCGAAGCCGAGCGACGGCGACAAATCTGAGCTGCGCGACTTCACGCGCCAGCTCCTCGGTAACAACTAGAGACAAGTAAGGAGCCGAAATGGCTAACGACACCAGCAAGGTCAAGCTCCCGCACAAGGTAGTGACCTCCATCATCAACAAGGCAAAGGACACCTCCACCATCGCGGCGCTGTCCCCCAGCACCCCGCAGACGTTCTCCGACACCACCTACATCGTGTTCAACCCGACAACCGAGGCCGAGGTAGTTGCGGAGGGCGCGAAGAAGAGCGGTTCCGAGGTCTCCACCACGCCGATCGTCGCAAAGCGCGTGAAGGTAGTCACGACCACACGCGTCTCCGACGAGCTGCGCTGGGCCGACGAGGACAACCAGCTTGAGATCGTGACCAACATCATCGCCGACCAGACCGCCGCGATCGGCCGAGCGCTCGACTACGTGGTCTACCACGCCGTGTCCCCCAAGACGGGCACCGCGCTCGATGGCTACACCGCGCTCACCGCAGGGGCCAGCGCCGTAACCGCCTCGGCATCCGCAGTCGACGACATCGACGCGCTGGCCGACGCGCTTATCGACTACGACATCAACGGTTTCGCGCTCTCCCGCAAGTTCGCCGCAGACCTCCGCAAGCTGCGCATTCCCGCCACCGGCCAGCGCCTCTACCCGGAGATCCCGCTGTCCCTCAACGTCGGCAACATCGACGGCATCCCCGCCGCGACCTCCGGCACCGTCAACGGTCGCCGCTGCAAGATCGACCCGAAGGTGGCGGGCATCATGGGCGACTTCTCCACCATCAAGTGGGGCATGGTGCGCGACATGACCTCCGAGATCATCGAGTACGGCGACCCCGACAACACCGGTCAGGACCTGAAGGGATACAACCAGGTCGCGTACCGCACCGAGGCAGTCCTTGCCTACGCGGTTCTCGACCCCAAGGCCTTCGCCATCCTGAAGACGGCCTAGGGGGCGGTAACCATGGCGAACCTTGTGCAGAAGTTCATCGTCGAGGACGCATCCAAGGCATCCCCGATCCTCCCGCAGCACGTCTGCTTCGTAACCGCCGACGGCGAGCCTGTCGGCATCTCCAAACAGGCCGCAAACCCTGGTGCGAACCCGACCATCGCCAAGGTGGTCAAGTGCCTCGTCGACGCTGGCATGATGGCCGCGACCTCCGAGGCGTCCGAGCAGAAGGCCGGCGAGAATGCCGCGAAGCCGGTTGACTCCGGCAAGGCCGAAGAGCCTGCCAGCGAGGAGTAGGCGCATGGAGCCGCTAGCGACCATCGAAGACTACAGGGCGAGGTACGGCGACCCGACCGACGAGGCACGCGCCGCGACCCTGCTCTCAGACGCGTCAGACCTGCTCATGAGCGCCTACGAATCAAACGTGGGCGACTACGAGCGCGGCAAGGTAGCCGCCTTCGACCGATCTAGCGCAGCGGTGTGCTGCCTCGTAGTCAACAGGGTCTTGTCTGCGCCGGCAGCTCTGGCGGGTGCCATGCAGTACAGCCAGGGCGCAGGCGGCTACACGGCCAGCGTTTCGTACGGGTCTGCCCTCGGCGAAATGTACCTGGGAAAGACGGAGCTGAAGCGCCTCGGGCTGCTCGACCAGCGCATCGGGGCGCTCCAACCGGTTGGGAGTGATGCCGAATGGGACTCATAAGCACCGAATCGGTGACGGTCACAACACCAGTGGTCGACTTCGATTCGCTCGGCGAGCCTATCGAGCGCGGCAGCGTGGACACCGCCATAGAGGGCGTGGTCGTGTGCCCGGGGGCCACCTCGGAACTCGATGCATCGCGCCCCGACGGCGTTGAGGTCGCCTACACGCTGTGTTTTCCCAAGAGCTTCACCGCATCGCTCAAGGGGTGCCGCGTAAACGTTCGAGGCACCGAGTACCGCGTCATAGGCGACCCGCAGCGCTACGACCCGGCAAACACCCCAGGCGATTGGAACCTCACCGTGGAAGTGGGGCGCACCGATGGCTAAGTGCAAGGTGAAGTTCAAGTGGAAGGGCTGGAAGCGCGGCGGCTATGCCGAGGTTATGAACTCAGGCGCGGTGCAGGCGCTTCTCAAGAAGAAGGCAGACGCCGCAGCGGCATCGTGCAACTCGTCCTTCTCCCGGCACCCCGGCGAGGGTGCCGGCTACGTAGTCCGCAAGTTCAAGGGCAAGCTCGCAAACGGCTTCGTGGTTGCCACGGCGACTCCGCACGCCCATGCGAGCGAGCGCAAGCACAACCGCCTCAGATCCATGTTCGGAGGCGGTGAGTGATGGACGCGGAGCGCATGGTGGCGCAGCGGCTCATGGACGAGACCGGCATCAAGGCCGTGCTCGACGTACCAGCCGACAGGCCCAGCGAGTTCATATCGGTGTCGCAGACCGGATCTAGCCGCAGCGGCTGCATCAACCGCGTACAGCTCGTGGCGCAGTCATGGGCGAAGACCCGCAGACGCGCCGCAGAGATCGCCGAAGCCGTGGAGCACGCAGTGCCGAGCCTTATGGACGAGGAGTGCGTGTTCGAGGCCACGTGCGGAAGCACGTACCGCTGGGACGACCCGAACAGCCGCCAGCGCCGATACCAGACCAACGTAAACGTAACCATTTGCGAATAGGAGCCGACATGGGACTTTTCAAGAAAAACGCGACCGAGAACGTCTCGTCCACCAAGGGCGTGAAGGGCGGATATATCTTCGTGGCCCCGACAGGCACTACCCTTCCCACCGACATCAAGACCAATCTCGCCGAAGCCTTCCTCAACCTCGGCTTCATCTCAGAGGACGGATACACCGAGTCCGAGGATACCGACGCCAACGAGCTGAAGGACATGAACGGCGACCTCATGGACTCCGCCACGACCTCGCGCGTGGAGTCCGCGAAGCTCACGCTCGCAGAGATCAAGGCGCAGACCCTCAAGGTCATGTATGGCGCCGACAACGTGACCGACCTCGACGGCGTTATCACTGTAGAGCACAACGGCAACAAGGACGAGGCATGGTCGATCGTGCTCGAACTCGTGCTCAAGAACGGTCGCCGCTGGCGCAAGGTCGTGCCCGCCGCCAAGTCCTCTGAGCTCGACGACATCAAGCTCGCCGTGAGCGAGATTGCCGGGCGCCAGATCACGTTCAAATACCTGGTCGATAGCAACGGCAACACCTGCTACGACTACATCGAGTCAACCGAGACCAACAACGCCTAGGGGGAAAGAGAATGACCGAAATCACCTTTACCGTCGACGGCGTTGACGGCGAGTTCGCCGCAGACCTCGACGAGCTGAAGTCCTACAAAACCGTGAAGCAATTCGCCAGAAGCGAAACCGACCCGGCGGGGATGATGGACGCCATGGAGCGCATCTTCATGGGCCGAGACGAGGAGTATATCGAAGCCCTCGGCGGAACGTCATACGACATGCGCCGCCTGTGCGACGCGGCCTTCGAGGCGGCAAAGACAAAAAACTAATAGGCTTCGCCAGCGACCTCGAGAACAGGCGCGGCGAAGCGATAGCAGACTTCCAGCAGTTCTACGGCATAGCCCTGCCATTGGATGGAGCGCCCGAAGACCTCGACCGGATGGCGCTCCTCTGGCAGCACCTCCCCGACAACTCGCGCCTCGCCAAGGCGCAGTACCCGCAACTCAGGTGGAGCACGACCGACTACATGCTCTGGCGCATCGAGCACCAGCTTCGGTGCATCGCCTGGGGCATGGCCGACAAGAAGGACAGGAGCGCGGAGCCTCCCGAGCCTATCAAGACGCCGGCGCAGCTCGCAGAGCTTGAGCGCCACCGCGCGAACGCGCTGGAAGCAAAGGAAGAGATAGACAAGATCCTGGGGATAGGAGGGGAAGATGGCGACTAGTGTCGGGTCGGCCTATGTGTCCTTGATGCCGTCGATGGATGGCTTCGCGAGCAAGATCGGCAAGGAGTTCGGCAGCCAGGGCAACGCCGCAGGCAAGGCCTTCGGCGACTCCATGACTGTCGGCATCGACGGCGGGGCCAAGAAGTCCTCGGGCATCCTGACAGGGCTTGGAACCGTAGCCAAGGGCGTCGCCACTGCGGCGGTGGCCGGGTTCACAGCGCTCACAGGGGCCGTGACCGCGATTGGCGGCGCGGCCCTTTCCGCATATGCAGACTACGAACAGCTGGTTGGCGGCGTCGACACCCTGTTCGGCTCCGCGTCGCAGACACTGCAAGGTTATGCCGCAGAGGCATACAAGACATGCGGAATGTCCGCCAACCAGTACATGACGCAGGCCACGAGCTTCGCGGCCTCGCTCGTCTCGTCGTGCAGCGGCGATGTCGCCAAGGCGGCTGACTACGCGAACATGGCCATGGGCGACATGTCGGACAACGTGAACAAGATGGGTTCCGACATGACAGACGTGCAGAACGCCTACCAAGGCTTTGCGAAGCAGAACTACACGATGTTGGACAACTTGAAGCTCGGCTACGGCGGCACGCAGGCTGAGATGAAGCGCCTTATCGCCGATGCCAACAAACTGCGCCGGGAGCAGGGCAAGAACGCCGACCTCACGATCGACAGCTATGCCGATGTGGTCGAGGCCATCCATACCGTGCAGGAGAACATGGGCATCACCGGCACCACCGCCAAGGAGGCCGCTACCACGATCAGCGGCTCCATCGGCATGGCGAAGGCCGCGTGGGAGAACTTCATCACCGGACTCGGGCGCGACGACGTCGACTTCTCGCAGCTCACGCAGCAGCTGCTTGAGTCGATCGGCGCGGTAGCTACGAACGTGGCTCCGAGGGTTGCGCAGATCGGCAAGGGAATCGTCGAGGCGTTCCCGGTTGTGCTGTCTGGCCTTGGCCCAGTCCTTGGCCCAGTGCTCTCGGAAGCGCTCGCGACTGCTTGGAACATCGCCGTAGGAGCCTTGGCTGAGCTTGGCATACAGCTGCCGACAGTCGACGCTTCCCAGATAACGGGGGCGTTCCAAGCGATCGCCGACGCTGCGGCATTCGTCGTAGGCACGTGCAAGTCCGCTTTCGGGAAGCTTGGCGAGCAGATACCGGGCATCTGGGACACCATCGTCTCGACTATTGGCGGAGCCGTGACGACGATCATCTCGGCGGTGTTGCCGTTCGTGACATACTTCGCATCGCAGATGCAGCCCGCCATCGCGTCATTTGCATCTGGCGCAGTCGGCGCGTTCAGCGCCGTGCGGCCTGTCATAGAGCAGCTTGGCTCGACGCTGCTGAACGTCGGCCAGGCCATCCTGCCCGTGCTACACAACGCCTTCGCGATGATCGTCCCGATCATTTCGCAGGTCATCGGCGTCGCCATGCAGCTTTTCGCTGCGGTAAGCCCGCTCGTGTCGCAGGTGGGCGCTGCGCTCATGCCGGCAATCACGTCTATCGGCACGGCGCTCGCAAACCTCGCCAACGCCGTGCTGCCGATATTGGCTAGCGGCATGCAGATAGTGCTCTCCGTGGCTCAGATGCTCATACCGGTAATCCAGACAGTGCTGTCTGTAGTTGGTTCAATCGTGTCCGTCGTGATAACGGTGGCAAGCCAGGTGATCTCGGTCGTGGTAAACGCCGCATCCGTCGTAGCCTCGGCCATTGGCCTCGTCATGTCGGTCGTGAGCGGCCTCGTGACTGCGGTTACCACGTTCATCGGCTCGATCGTATCCGTTGTCGGCGGCGGGATAGCTACCGTGGTCGCCGCCGTTTCAGGCGGTGTGAACGCGGTAGTGGCGTTCGTCGGCTCGCTGGTGTCCTCAGCGCTCTCGCTCGTGTCCGGCCTCGTCTCCTCGATCGCCGGGTACTTCTCGACCATGGTGTCTACGATGGCGAACGCGGCGCAGCAGGTGTACGCGGCAGTGACGGGTGCCTTCTCGGCGCTCGTCGGCGCTGTGTCTGGCCATATCGGGAGCTTCATGAACACCATTTCCAGCATCCCCGGCCAGGTAATGGGCTTCTTCGCAGGCGCTGGGTCGTGGCTCGTCGATTCCGGTCGCGCGTTGATCAACGGCTTCACGCAGGGCATCCAGAACGCAATCGGCGGCGCCCTTTCCGCCGTGTCCGGCGCCGTCTCGCAGATCCGCTCGTTCTTCCCGTTCTCGCCCGCAAAGCGCGGCCCATTCAGCGGCCACGGTTATACAACCTACTCGGGCAAGGCGCTCATGGAGGGATGGGCCGAGGGTATCGGCAGCGGCACGGGGGCGGTCAACTCCGCCATCACGTCGGCGCTAGCCTCCGCAAGCTCGCTTATCGGCTCGGGCATCACGGTCGCTCCGCCGGTTGCCGTTGCCGGGGCAGGTGCCGCTGGCACGACCTACAACGTCACGGTCAATGGAGGAAGTGTAAACGCAGACCAGCGGATCATGCAGGCGGTTGACGTTCTGGTCTCCGCAGCCAAGCGGTCCGCAGGGTCGGGAAGGTAGCCAATGGGAACCCATACAGGGGAGATACGGATCGCGGGGTACAACCGCTGGTATCGCGGCTATATCTCCGTTGACGGCGTGAGCACGGTCAACGACACCACCTCGCGCATAACAATCACCGCCGCGCTCGACGACAAGTATGCGGCACAGTACGGCACGCACTACGACGTGATCGTGAACGGCACCACCTACAGGTCGCGCGACGTGCTGCTCAACAACTACGGGAATTGGGCCACGCGCGACGCCGTGACCTTCACCGTGGATGTCGGGCGCGGGGCCAGCGGCTGGAACTGCTCCGTGCAGATCCACGTCTACGGCAAGACATACAACAACTACTACGGCAGCGCCGGCGGAGACGCCTGGGCAACAGAGTACGCTTGGATTCCCCAGCGCGGATACTCACAACCGCATCCGCCCAAGAACCCGAAGCTGGCCCGCGTTTCCGACACCTCGCACAAGATCACGTGGGACGTCGACTACACGGGCATGGACGGCGCGTACCCCTGGGCTGGCGTGTACGTAGACCGCCGCGCTGACGACGGCTCATGGGTGAACATCGCCGACGTCTCGTGGGACGTGACCAACTACACCGACAACTCGACGACCGCAGGCCACAAGTACGAGTACCGCCTTTGCGCCCACGGCCCTGGCGGCAACTCCACACACGTGTCCTGCGGAACCACATACACAACTCCGTCGGCGCCTTCGCGCATTGATGCCATCAAGGCCGGCGCATCCGAGGTGACGCTGCGCGTCTACGGGGCGTGGTGGTACGCCAGCGCATGGGATGTTCAGCGATCAGGCGACGGCGGGAAGACGTGGGCGGCGGTCTCGACCACCACCGAGGGCGAAGACCCCGCATGGGTAGACCTGCACGACACCTCCGCGCCTGCCGGCACGATCGTCTACCGCGTCAGGGCCAAGCGCGGTAGCCTAACGTCTTCGTGGGTCGAATCGAATTCCGTGACCACGATCACGCCGCCTCTCGCACCGAAGGTCACCGCCGACCATGTTGTGCCAACGGGGTCGGCGGCATCCGTCTCGTGGGTGCCCAACCACCCCGACGGCTCGGCGCAGTCCGCCGCGCAGCTTGAGCTCGTCGGCAGCGAGACGATAACGAAGTCATACACGACCGAGAAAAGCGCATCGGTCACACTCACGAAGGGAAGTTGGAAGGCCCGCGTTCGCACGAAGGGACTGCACGCCGATTGGGGCGCTTGGTCTGGCTATGCGGCGATAACGGTCGCCGACTACCCGCAGTGCTGGGTCGCCTCCCCCGCTACCGACGGCATGCTCGTCGATGCGGTGCCGCTCACGGCGCAAGTCGCCGCAACCGACGAAACTGGCATCGCGCAGGCGACGCTCACGCTCGCAGAGGTCGGCGGCGCGACGGTCGCCACGGCAGACGTCACGAACCTGAAGCCCGTAAGTTTCGGCAGCTACGCCACCATACGCAACGGCATTGACTATCTGCTCATGCTCACGGTCAAGGGCGGCTCCGGCCTGTCCAAGACGGCCATGCGCCGCTTCAAGACGCACTGGGCGGAACCGGCCATCCCAGACGTGTCGCTGTCGTACGACGATGCGCTGGCGTGCCACGTGAAGGTGCGCAACGGCCTCTCGTCATACGAGATCGAGCAGACCACGCTCGTATGCCCCATGACGGTCGACGAGGTGAGCAATGAGCTTTCCATGCTAGGCACGATCACAGTCGATGGTGACGTGCTGGTGCTCGGCAACGCCTCCCGCTGCTCCGCCTTCACGGTGGAGCGCGTGGCGTACGGCGGCGATGCCGTCATAGCATCCGGCGTGCTCGACTCCCAAGAGACGATCGACCGCGTGCCGCCGCTAAACACCGACTACGAGTACAAGGTCACCGGGTACGCCGACAACGGCACCTCGTCGCAGATCGTGGCCGATGCCAACGTGTTCGCGCGCGGGATGGCGCTTAACTTCGGCCAGGATGCATCGACCGTGCTCGTGCTCGACTACAACGGCGACTACTCGACAAGCTCTCAGCGATCCGTGGAGACATACCACTTCGCCGATGGCGGCGAGAACGGCAACCTGCCCATTTCGTACATGCTCGACGAGCTGAACAAAAAGACCTCGCTCACATGGGAGATGAAGCGCGACGGCCACGACAGGTACATACGGATTATGGACGAGCAGTGGAGGGGGTGGTGGCGCGGACATGCAGGCGAACGCGCATACGGCCCCATGGACTTCGACATGTCTGTGAAGGGTGCAGGCATCTGGAAGGGTTCGGCCAACGTCACGCACAACGTCTTCGAGGAGCCGATAAATGGCTGATTGGGGAAAACCGTTCCTCACCTCGTTCCGCTTCATGCGCGTAGACCGCGCAAGCGGCAACGAGGTCGAGAGAATCACAAACATAAAGAACGGCGGGTGCATTGAGCGCAACCAGGACAAGGACTACACCACAGGGCAGGTCGATTACTCCGGGGCGCTCGATATCGGGGCAGATCTGCTGCGGGTGTACCTCGATGCCGACTTCGGTGGCGCGTCAGTCAGTGAGGCGCTGGGGACTTTCGTTGTCTCAGCGCCGAAAAGGACTAGGCGCGGCGTCAACTCAACCGGCACGGCAGGCCTGTCGGGCAGGCTGTCGGAGGTGGCGGAGGACGAATTCGATGCCCCATTCACAGTGGCGGCTGGAACCGTGGTTGTCCCCTACGTCGTAAAGCTGCTCAAGGCGGCTGGCTTCGCTGACGTGATCGCCGACGGCTCCGACTACAAGCTAGCGCAGGACTGGACGCTCGGAATCGATTCGGGCGACATGAGGCTGTCGAAGCGCCTGGCGGCGTGCAACGCGCTGCTCGACGTGGCTGGCTTCCGCGCCGTCGACGAGGACGCCTACGGAAGACCCGTACTTCGCAGATATAGGGAGCCGCAGGACAGGCCCGTTTCCATGACCCTTCGAGAGGGCGCGGGCGCACGCTTCATCAACGAGGTCGTGGACGAGCTTGACCGCTCCGGCGTGGCGAACGTCGTGCACTGCGACTACGAGACGCAGGATGCCTTCTACCGTGGAACGGCCATCGACTCAGACCCCGACAGCCCATACTCGACCGTTTCGCTCGGGTGGCGAAAAACCGCCACGTACAGCTACAGCGACCTGCCCGAAGGCTCCACCGATGCAGAGAGGCAGAAGAACGCAGACTCCAAGGCGAGCGAGATGCTGCGAACGCAGCAGAGCGCCATCCACAGGGTCACGGTAAAGAGGACGTATGCACCGATCGCGTGCGGCGATGCCGTGATGATTGATTGGACAAGCGCAGGCATCAGCGGCAAGTTCGCGGTGAGGACTGCGACTCTCACGCTCGTGGGAGGATGCCCAATCGAGATGGAGGTGAAGAGGTATGAGCGATGAACTCATGTCGGCCATGCGCCGATACGGCGCCGCGATGGCCGATGCGACCGCCAATGACCCTCCCGGCCAGCAGGCGTGCTACGGAACGGTGAATTCCGTATCCGGAGCCACCATGGCCGTATCGGTGAAGGGGGCATCCCTGAAGCTCCCGTACACCACCTCATGCTCGGGAGCCAAGGCAGGCGACCGATGCATCATCCAGGCAATCGGCCCGCACGCCATCGTGATCGGCGTGCTAGCTAAGTAAAGGAGGTGCGATGGCAGATACCAACAAAGGCGCGGCGCTGCTGCTCAACGATGCGGGCAACATCGACCGCGTCAGAACCACCGACGGCTCGATCTTCCGCATCGAGTCGACGCTATCGATGGAGGCCGCCGAAGAGGCCAAGACGGCAGCGGCGAACTGCAACACCGCGACCGAAAGCGCCAAAGCGGCAGAGAAGACGCGCGTGTCCAACGAGAACGCTCGGAAAACGGCTGAGACTGAGCGCGGCAACAACGAGACAACCCGCAAGAACAACGAGACGTCGCGCAAGAACGCCGAGACAACACGTCAAGACAACGAAACTGCGCGGAAGAATGCCGAAACCACGCGCCAGAACAACGAGACGTCGCGCAAGAACGCCGAGATCAAACGCGAAAAGGCCGAAAGCCAGCGCCATGACGAGCATATCGCCGACCAGCAGGCATCGAGCGACGCGACCTCGGCGGCGAACGGCGCAGCTTCGCGTGCGGACGCAGCGGCGAACCAGGCGTTGCAGATCGCCAACTCCGTGGCGCAAGGCAGCGCAGGAAGCTCGGACGTCGCAGAGCTGCGTGCCCAGAACGCGAAGCTCGCAACGCTTTTGGCTAACTCGACGGGTCAGTTCATATACATGGGCGGAACAGTCTACTGCCCGGCTTCAAAGGCATCGGCGAGCGGGGCGACCGTAACGTTCGGCTCAACATGCTCCGCAAGCGGCAACACCATCACATTGATCTAAGAAGGAAACGAAATGGCTCAAGCTAAGATCCTCACTGTGGGCGGCACCAACTACGAGATGATAGACGACACCGCCCGCACCAACGCCACCACGGCGCTCAACAACGCCGAGTACAACCGACAGGGCCTGATCGGCAAGTACCCAGGCCAGTCGCTCGCAACGATTCTCGCGGGCGAGGTCTCAGGCTCCACCACCATCTACGACGCGCTGCACAAGCGCGTGCAGGCCGCGAACTTCAGCGGCATGCGCGTGGGCGACTACATCGACGTGCCGCTCGTGTCCGCCTCGGGCGTGACCTCGCAGCAGTCCGTGCGCTTCCTGCTCGCGCATATCGACCCGTACCTGTGGTGCGACGACCGCTCCAAGGGCCACCACCTCGCCTTCGTGGCCTCCGCGCCCATCGCCGTGGCCTCGACCGTTACCGGCGTCGCGAACTCCTCGTACCTGATGTGGAACACGACGAACACCAACCAGGGCACCGCCGACCAGAAGTGCCCCTACCTCAACAGCAACCTCAAGGCGTGGGAGAAGCTGTTCGAGGCGTGCCTGCCCGAGGGGCTGACCAAGTACCTGCTCACCCAGCGCGTGCTGCTTGAGGAGCGTTACAGCGCGAGCGGCGCGCTCAGCGACTCCAACAGTTGGAGCTGGCAGGACATCGGCAAGGTGTGGTCGCCCTCCGAGATGGAGGTGTACGGCTGCCCAGTGTGGGGCACCAAGGGCTACAGCGTGGGCTCCGACTGCCAGTTCGACCTGTTCCGCGATATCGCGCACCGCTTGAACGGAACTCGGTACACTTGGTGGCTGCGTTCCGTCATGGGTGGCTCCTCGTCCGACGTGTGCTACGTCTACGACAACGGCACTGCCTACTGCACTTCGGCGACGACCACCTGGGTTCGCCCCCGCCCCGGCTTCCTCGTCGGCTAGCCAGCCGAGTGCTCTATACTCTGCTTTTAGGCGACCGCCTTGCGCGGTCGCCTCTCGCCCGCGAAGCGGGCCGTTTTTTCCGCCAGTTTCCCCAGGAGGTGCACGTGAGCGGCGTCTATCAGCGAAACCGCGAGGTGTCCGAGTACAAGTTCTTCACGCAGGCCATCGCCATCCGCGTGGAGGTCAACAAGCTCATGGCCTCCTCGTCGGTCGTGCCGAAAGCCTACAGGCTGCTGAACGCAGTCCCCACGGTGGAGACCGCGCGCAGCATCGTATACAACGTCAACCGCGCCGACTGCTTCTACCCCAACAGTTCGTTCAACGCACTTGAGCGCAAGCGTTACCTGACGCTGGCGATAGCCGACTGCGAGCAGCTGATGCTCGACATGCAGTGCCTCATGGACATCGGCCTGCCCGTGAACGCCAACCGCTTCGAGGCGCTGGCGGGCATGGTCGAGGAGGAGATCAAACTGCTCAAGGGCGCGCGCAAGAACGTGCGCGTCACCGGCAAGAAGACGACCGACGAGCGCATAGCCGAGGCCGAGGCCGAGCTAGAGCGCCTGCGTTCGTTATAATGGGCGGCGGTCCCGCCTTGTATATCGGTACAATTGGTGGCTGCGTTCCGTCATGGGTGGCTCCTCGTCCAACGTGTGCTACGTCAACAACAACGGCGATGCCAACTGCAATTCGGCGACGACCACCTGGGTTCGCCCCCGCCCCGGATTCCCTTACTGCCAGACCGAGTAGGCCAGCGGGCCGAAAGCAGAGCGCGGAGAGGAAGGAAGGCGCGACCATCGGGCGCGAGCCCGTAAATACGCACCCCGCGAGGGTGGCCGGACGCTGCTTGCATGGCGCGGCGCTCCGTGGCTTCGCCGCGTTTCATGGCCATACCTCAAGCGGCTGTCAGAGCCACATTGCAAGCCGTGCGGGGTGCCTTCTATGAACTCGGAGCAAAGGCGGGCCGCACGCCGGAAGCGCCGCGAGGAGAAGCGCGCCAGGGCCAAGGCCGAGCGCGTCAAGGCGTGCACCCTTGAGACGGTGGCCGACCTCAACAGCCTGTGCAAGGCTTCCAAGCAGGCCGCGCGTGGCGTCATGTGGAAGGCCTCGACGCAGCGGTACATGAAGGACTACCTGCGAAACGCCGTGAAATCGCGCCAAGACCTTTTGGAGGGCCGCGACATATGCCGGGGTTTCATCCGCTTCGACCTGTGGGAGCGCGGCAAGCTGCGCCACATCAGTGCAGTGCACTTCCCCGAGCGCGTGGTGCAGAAGTCGCTGTCCCAGAACGCCCTCGTGCCCGCGATAGTCCCCACGCTCGTATCCGCGAACTCCGCCAACATCAAGGGGCGCGGCACCGACTACGCCCTTAAGCTGCTCAAGCGCCACCTGGCCGACCACTGGCGGCGGCATGGGCGCGAGGGCTACATACTGCTGGGCGACTTCTCCGACTACTTCGCGCGCATTGCCCACGAGCCGGTCAAGCGGCAGGTGGCCGACGCGCTGCTCGACCCGCGCGTGGTCGCCCTTGAGCACCGCCTGATAGACGCGCAGGGCGAGGTCGGCCTGGGCCTGGGCAGCGAGCCAAACCAGATATGCGCGGTGGCGCACCCCAACCGCATCGACCACTACGTGGCCGAGATGCTGCGCCCCGAGGCCTACGGGCGCTACATGGACGACTTCTACCTGATCCACGAGTCCAAGGAGTACCTGCAAGTGTGCCTTCTGCTGATAGAGCGCGAGTGCGCGAAGCTCGGCATCGCGCTGAACCCGCGCAAGACCCGCGTGGTGAAGCTGACGCGCGGCTTCACGTGGCTGAAGAAGCGCATCTTCTACACCGAAACGGGCCGCATCGTCATGAAGCCGTGCCGCGACTCCATCACGCGCGAGCGACGCAAGCTGAAGAAGATGGCCCGCATGGTGGCCGAGGGGGTCATGACGCCCGAGCAGGTGCAGCAGAGCTACCAGAGCTGGCGCGGCGGCATGGCTCACTTGGACGCGCACCGCAGCGTGCTGGCCATGGACGCGCTGTACCGCAGCCTGTTCGAAAATCTCGCGGGGGGGGGTTGCTCAATGCAATCAAGCCCGAGAGACGATTCGGGCGGAACGCCCTCGCCATAGCGGAAGGGCGGCAATTCAAAACGGCGGCCTAGACGGGTCGAAAACGAAATAACCAAGACAGCGAAGGCGTGCTGCGGCGCGCCTTCTTTCTTCGCGCCCGCCCAAACGGCCAGGCAATCTCACGGCGCTAATACGATGGCGGCACATTTCCCGATAAGGAAGGAGTCCGCATGGACACTGAGGAAGACATGCCGCGCCCCGACGAGCTTCGAGACGGCACCCTGGCCGAGGTCAACGCCCTGCGCGACTTGCTGTCGCAGATCGGCGACCCCGACGCGGCGCACGACGCGGGCGTTATCGACGATGACGAGTACGTGGAGCGGAAGGCGCGAAAGCTCGCCTACACCTCCGCGCTCGCCGCCTACGCCAACGGCGAGGTGCCCGACCTCCCGGCGCTGCTCGAACAGATGCGCGAGCAGGCGTCCCAGCCGACGCAGGTCGAGACCAACACGGCGAACATCGACTACCTGCTCATGACCGTGGGAGGTGACCAGTAATGGCTACGAAGAAAACCGTTGAGCATTCCAAGCACTTCGCGAAGGTCAAGAAGTACTACGACAAAGACCTTTGGAGCAAGGCGCGCGTCTACAAGGCTGTCGAGTGCAAATGGATCACCGCCGACGAGTACAAGGAAATCACCGGCGAGGAGTACACGGCCGAATAGGCGGAAGGAGGGCGCCCAGGATGGAAGTGCTCAAGCTTTTTGCGCCTTACGGACCGGCTTGGCTTGGCGGCGTGCTCCTGACGCTCGTTGCGTTCTACTTCGGGAGACAATTTCTTGAGGAGTACAAACGCCAAAACCAGCGGAAGGGCGAGCTCGACCTGAAGCGCGAGGAGCGCAAGCAGGCCGAAGTCGACGAGAGGGCGCAGCGCGACCGCGAGCGGTCCCAAATGGAGGGGCGCATCGCCGCCCAGATGGAGCGCAGCAACACCCTGATTGAAGGAATGAAAACGCTCATGGAGTCGGTTGTCGCGTCAAATGACGTCCTCCACGCGGACTTGGTCCACAGCCAGGCGCGTAGCCAGGGCATGGCCGAGAAGGTCGACCATATCTACGACCGAGTCGACCTCATGTACAACAAGGAGACAGGGAGATAAAGATGACTGATATACAGGCAGGACTCACGGTGCTGACCGTCCTCGTGGTGCCCTATATCGTGCAGGCTATCAAGACGAAGGCGATGACCGGCAATGTCGCCCGCTGGACGGCCATCGCAGTATCGGCGCTGTGCGGCGCATTGACGGCCATGGCCGGGGGTATGCCGACTGACCCCACGGCGTTGGTTACGTCCATCTTCGCCGCGGTAGGCGGCGTGCAGGTGGCATATGCAGCCTTCAAGGCGGTCGGCGTGACAGACAAGTGGCTCGACGCGCTGCTTGCCATGGGCACTCCGAAGAAGGACGACTAGGAATGGGCGGCAAGCGCCTCGTGCGCATCGCCGCCGCCATCTCGCTGCTTGCTTTGCTCGCCGCCTTCGCCGACGTGGCGCTTATAGCCTCTAACGTGCCGAAGGTGCCGAAGGAAGAGCCTTTGCCCGTCATCTACGACAAGCCGCTCGACAAGCCCGCCGAGGTGCCCGTCTACCTCCAAGCAGACGAGCGCTGGGGCGGGCTTTCGTATGCGGGCGAAGACCTGGCTGCTGCCGGCTGCGGCCTCACGTGCGCGGCCATGGCGTGGGAATGGCTCTACGGCCAGACGTGCACGCCGGCGCAGATGCTGGGATTCGTTGGCGAATCGTGCCTCACGGACGGCGTGAACGACATGGAAAAGTTCTGCCGTTGGATGAACGCGAACGACCAGGCTTTGGGCTACACGCCTATCCACGACAACGCCGACGACGCCTTGGACGAGGCGGCTGGCGGATGGATGGTGTTTTGCAGCCTAATTGGCCAGCTACGCGACGGCGGCAAGAGCTACGGCGGGCACATCGTCCTGCTCTGCGGATGGGACGGCGAGACGGCGACATTCCACGACCCATACGAGGGCGTGGTGCGGCTGAGCCGCGAGCAGTACGAACAAGTTGACTGGGCTTATTTCATAGCGATAGGGAGCGCTGAATAGAATGAACGGAATCGACATCAGCAATTGGCAGAACGGCATCAACCTCGCGGCTGTCCCGTTCGACTTCGTTATCTGCAAGGCTACCGAGGGCACGCGCTACGTGTCGCCAGACTGTGACCGCCAGATCCAGCAGGCGATCGGCCTTGGCAAGCTCGTGGGCGTGTACCACTACGTCAACGGCGGCGATGCCGAGGCGGAGGCCGAGTACTTCTACGAGCACTGCAAGGGCTACGTCGGCAAGGCCGCGTTCTTCATCGACTGGGAGGATCAGGGCAACAAGGCATGGGGCGACACGTCCTATCTCAAGGCCACGGCCGAGCGCCTGGCCGAGCTTCTTGGCGTGAGCGTGGATCACATCGGCATCTACGCCAGCAAGAGCGTCTTCCCGTGGAACCTCACCGACGCCAAGACGTGGGTGGCGCAGTACGCCGACATGAACGCCACGGGCTACCAGGACGCGCCTTGGAACGAGGGCGCATACGACTGCGCCATCCGCCAGTACTCCTCATGCGGGCGCTTGGACGGCTGGGCGGGCAACCTCGACATCAACAAGTGCTATATCTCCCGCGCGGAGTGGGAGGCCATGGCTGGCGGCTCCAACGGCGATCCCGACTCGCTTATCCACGGCATCGACGAGACGCCAACGGCAGACCTCGCGGCGAAAGTGCTCGCTGGCGAGCTCGGAGACGGCGACGACCGCAAGTACGCGCTGGGTGACCGCTACCAGGAGGTGCAGTCGCTCGTGAACCACATCCTCACGGCATCCGCCGAGGATCTGGCAAAGGAGACATGGGCGGGCGATTACGGCAACGGCAGCCGCCGCAAGGCTGTTTTGGGGCCGCGCTACGACGAGGTTATGGCGGTAATCAACGGCCAGGCCGAGACCGAGCAGGTGTACGTGGTGCAGAGCGGCGACACGCTTTCAGCTATCGCCGCCAAGTACGGCACGACCTATCAGGATCTCGCCGCCAAGAACGGCATCTCAAACCCGAACCTGATTTATCCCGGCATGCGCCTGGTTGTTTCCTAGGCCGCTCGTGGTATCCTAACGAAAACGATTGTGCCGACTGCGCATACCTCGGTTCGAGGAGATGCGCAAACGGTGCACC
>DBFBKG010000007.1:0-5776 GCA_048203815.1 Collinsella sp.
CACCTGCTGCCCACGCCCATGATGAACATCCTCAACGGCGGCGTGCATGCCGACAACAACGTTGACTTCCAGGAGTTCATGATCATGCCGGTGGGCGCTCCGAGCTTTGCCGAGGGCCTGCGCTGGTGCGCTGAGGTCTACCACACCCTCAAGGGCGTGCTGCACGAGGCCGGCCTGGGCGGCGGCGTGGGCGACGAGGGCGGCTTCGCGCCCAACCTCAAGACCAATGCCGAGCCGTTCGAGTACATCACCAAGGCCGTCGAGAAGGCCGGCTTTAAGCCCGGCGTCGACTTCATGTACGCCATGGACCCGGCGTCCACCGAGTTCTACAACGCCGAGACCGGCATGTACGAGCTCAAGGGCGAGGGCGTGGAGTACACGAGCGCCCAGATGGTCGATTACTGGGAGAAGCTCGTCGACGCCTATCCCATCATCTCCATCGAGGACGGCATGGCCGAGGAGGACTGGGACGGCTGGGTTGAGCTCACCCGTCGCATTGGCAACAAGGTGCAGCTGGTGGGCGACGACCTGTTCGTCACCAACACCGAGCGCCTCAAGAAGGGTATCGAGCTGGGTGCCGCCAACGCGATCTTGGTCAAGGTCAACCAGATTGGCACGCTCACCGAGTCGCTCGAGGCCATCGAGACCGCCAAGGAGGCCGGCTACGCTTGCATCGTGAGCCACCGTTCCGGCGAGACCGAGGATTCCACGATCGCCGACCTGGTCGTGGGTGTTAACGCCGGCCAGATTAAGTCGGGCGCCCCGTGCCGTAGCGACCGTATTGCCAAATACAACCAGCTCATCCGCATCGAGGACGAGCTCGAGGGCAGCGCGCGCTACGCCGGCAAGACCGCGTTCTACAACATTCGCTAAACGGGCGAATTTGGCGAGGGGGAGGCTGACTCGGTTCCTCCCCGCCTTGATTGAATGCCGCAAAGCGCTATGGGCGCTGGGCCATACGGCTCAGCGCCTTTTTTATGTCGAGCAAAGGCTGGCGAAGGCGGTGCGGGCGCTCGTGCTATAACTAAGGGACTTAGCGCAAACAAACCTCAACCGCACAAGGCGCACATGGATCAGATTTACGACAACAGGTACTATTCCGCCGGTTCGCGTGAGCCGTCATCTCGTCGTGCGCGTACCGCGCAGCTTGGCGGGTCTGGTTATGCTGGTGCTGATCGCTCCAGGTATAGCTCGCCGGCGACTTCGCATCCCAATGCTCAGCCAAATAGTTCCTCGGATAGTCCGGTGCGCCCATCGCGTTCCGCGCATGCGTCGCGCCCTTCGGCCCAGGCGTCCGACAAGCCGCGCCGTCCCTCAAGCCGTCTTTCGGGTTCGGACTTTATGCACTACGCCAACGACAACGCAGTGGTCAAGGCAATTTACGACTTTACCCACGGTCCTCAGCGAGGGCTATTCATCGGCATTGTCGTTGCCCTGGTGCTCGTGAGCCTGTATTTCCCCGTGCGCGATCTGTACGTGGCAAAGCGTTCGAGCGATATCTTGGCCAAGCAGGTCGAGATTCGTCAGCAATACAATGATGAGCTGCAAAAAAGCGTCGACAAGCTGCTCTCGGAGGAGGGTATCAAGGACGCGGCATCCGAGGACTTGGGCCTGGTGATGCCCGGCGAGAAGAGGATTGAAGTGCAGGGCTTGGACGACGATTCGGATTCGTCTTCGAGCAAGAAGTCGTCGAACGCCAAGAAGGCCAGCGAAGTTGCCAAGGAAATCGAAGAAGTCGGTAAGGACGCCCCGTGGTACATCCAGGCGCTCGACATGCTGTTTGGGTTTAACGGTGTCGAGGGCCAGACGGTCGTGTCCAACGGCAAATAGCGCCCGGAGGGGAGCCGGCAATGGCAGATTGCAAACGATATAAGGTGGCGGCGATCGATCTGGGAACGGTGTCGTCGCGACTGGTGTTGGCCCAGGTCGAGGGCGGGGCGATCGTGAAATCGTCCAAGCATACCGAGATTACCGATCTGGGCGAGGGCGTCGACGCGACAGGTCGCTTTTGCGAGGCGGCTGTCGAGCGTGTGCTCGCCGCGTGTCGCATGTTTGTGGACGAGGCGCATGCCTTTGGGGCCGTGTGCATCTGCACCACGTGCACGAGTGCCGCGCGCGATGCGTCCAATGCCGCCCTGCTGCTGGACGGCCTGCGCGAGCTGGGGCTCGAACCGCAGGTGATTCCGGGCGAGGTCGAGGCACGCCTGACGTTTTTTGGCGTGGCGCACGACTTTGCCGACGAGCGCATCATTGTTGCCGATTCGGGTGGCGGGTCCACGGAACTCGCGACGGGTGTGTACGCACCGGAGCGTGGGGTCTTTGCGCTGGAGGGCACACGTTCGCTGGACATTGGCTGCCGCCGTGTGACGGAGCGGTTCTTCTCGGTGCTGCCGCCTGCGGACGGCGAGCTTGCTGCCGCTGCCAACTGGGCGGGCGAGCAGTTCACCGCTTATTTTGAGGGCCTGCCGAGCAATTTTGAGCGTGCAGAGCGCCTGGTCGCGGTGGGTGGCACCGTCACCACGCTCGTGGCGCTGGTTCACGAGCTGGAGCCGTATGATTCGAGCTTCGTGCACCTGCGCGAGCTTTCGATGGAACAGATTTCGGTCGCTATCGAGCGCATGTCCGCGCTGGATGTTGCGGGCATTGCCGCGCTGCCGGGCGTGCAGCCCAAGCGTGCGGGCGTGATCTTGGCTGGCGCCGTGGTGATCCGCGAGCTCATGCGTGCCGGCGGTTACGACATGCTCACCGTAAGCGAGAACAGCCTCCTCGCCGGTATGGGCGCCACCATCAACGAGACTCTCGACGGCGCGACCCCCACCATCGCCTGGACCCCGAGCCTGAGTGCTCTTTAACCGTCTTCCTCTGAGTTGCGGTGAAATAGTTCCTAAATAAGCTGGTAAACGGTAAACAGGATCTATTCCACCGCAACTTAGAGCCCCGCCGGCGTGTAAAAGAAAAGAGCCCGCATCCCTGGGGGACACGGGCTCGTAAACAATACGTGGTAGGGGCGGTGGGACGTCTGCGTATTTGCTGCGCAAATCCGCACCGGCTTCGGTCGCCTGCCGGCGCCCTCGCCGGCTCGCTACGGACGCTGCGCGTCCGCTTAACGCTCGCCCCCTTGCGGGTTCGAGTCCCACCGGCATCTTAAAGAAACGGGCCCGCATCCCAAAGGGACACGGGCCCGTAAGCGTCATATGGTAGGGGCGGTGGGACTCGAACCCACAATCCTTGCGGCGAGGGATTTTAAGTCCCCTGCGTATGCCAATTCCGCCACGCCCCCGTAAGACTAGAAGTCTAGCACAAGCCGTCCGTTACGCGTTGACAGCCATCGAGTGCTGCCCCGACTTTTCCAGGAACTCTTGGAACTTAGCCTCGTCGCCCTTGTTCTTGTACTGCAGGGCCAGCAGGTACTCCAAGCGGCAGCTCTTGACCTTGTCGTCGCCGGCCTCCTCGAGCATGCGCTCCAGCTCGGGGATGTCGTTGTGGCGCTTGAGGATCATCGTGTCGTACATCAGCTGACACTCGTGCGCGACCGTCTCGGCCTGACCGCCCTCAAAACCCTTGATCTCGTGCAACAGTTCCTTGGACTTTTTGCGGTCCTCCTGGCCAACATAGTAGTTAAAGGCTTTGATCACCAGGTCGACGCGCTGCATCTTGGGGAGGTTGAGCCCCAGCAGCAGGTCGAACATCTCGTCGGCGCGCTTGTGGTCCTCGCGCAGCAGATAGGAGTTCAGGCGCAGGTAGTCGCGGTTGTAGCGCGGGTACAGCATGCTGGTGAGTTTGCCATCGAGCAAACGATCGAACTCGTCCCACTGCTTGGCAGCCATAAGCTGTTGCAGGCGCTTAAACGTGGTGCGTTTTTTTACGCTAAAGAACACCGATATGGCGATACAAATAATGACGACGGCGGTCCAGAGGGTGCGGGAATCGGGCATATTAGGGTCCTTAGTCGCTCAAAAAGCGAGCGGTATGACAACACGTACTAGATGTATTATACGCAGCGCGCAAGCAAACTGGCATAAAAGCTCATCGAGGCTGAGTGCCATCGCTCGCTGCGGTACACTTACCTAAAGTAAACCACGAAGGGAGACATTACCTATGAAGAAGATCGTTTTGGCTTGCGGTGCTGGCGCTGCTACTTCCACGCTCGTTGCCCAGAAGGTCGCTACCCTGCTCGACGCCAACGGTTACGCCGACAAGTACGAGATCGTGCAGTGCGCCATCTCCGAGGCCAAGGACGTTTGCGACGAGGGCGCCGACCTGCTGATCGCCACCACCGTTGCCCCCGAGGGCCTCACCTGCCCGTACGTGAGCGGTGTGCCCTTCATGACCGGCATGAACCGCGTCGCCGCCGAGAAGGCCGTCCTCGACGTCATGGCTCAGTAGGCGCTGACTGTATGAGTGAGCAGAACGCCAATCCGGTCGAGCTCTTTGGTATGCGCGTTGCCCATGTGGGCATTAACGCCGCCAACCCGGCAGACGCCTTGGAGATCGCGGAGCTGTTCTCGACGATGATGGGTCTGCCCGTTATCGAGACCCCGGTTTCGTACTTTAACGATTCGCTGGTCGAGGTCATGAAGCAGAATGGTCGTGGCACCAAGGGCCACATCGGCTTTGCCGTCAACGACATTGATGCGGCCGAGAAGTGGTTTGCCGAGCGCGGGCTCGAGGTCAACGAAGAGTCGCGCGCGCTGCTGCCCGACGGTAGCACCAAGCTCGTGTACTTTAAGCGCGAGTTCGCCGGCTTCGCCGTGCATCTGTGCCGCGAGTAGCGTACAAGCTGCTTTAGTTAGCAAAAAATGGGGTAAGGCGCGTGGCCTTGCCCCATTTTTAATACCGAGAGGGTGACTGACGGGCTGCCGTAAATCGAAGGTGAATGGCTTTCCGCGAAGTGAACGAGTGAAATCGAACCCCTAGAGCATCGACGCTTTGGAGACGCCGTTTCCTGCGGTTTTGTCAGGTTTTTCTTGCGGTTTTGGCGCCAAAAAGTGCGGATGCTTCGGGGGTCCAAAATAGGTCGTTCACTTCGCGGAAAAGCATTCACCTTCGATTCGTGAGAGGCGCCCCTACCGCGGCAGGCGAATCGAAAAGCGGCTGCCGACCCCTTCGACCGAGGTCACACCGATGACGCCGCCGTGGCTGTCGACGATCCACTTGGCGATAGCGAGCCCCAGGCCCGAACCCTGTGCGCCGGCATCGCGCGCGTTGTCAGCGCGGTAGAACCGTTCAAACGCGTGAGCTGCGGATTCCTGGTTCATGCCGATACCCTCGTCCTCAACACTTATGTCGATCGTGCCCATGCCCGCATCGGGTGTTATGCCAAATGTGACGGTCGTTCCCGCACTCGAGTACTTGGCGGCGTTTTGCACGATCACGCGCAGAGCCTGCTTCACGAGCGCGACATCGACGGATGCGTCGCAGCGCGGGTCACTGGCAAACGCAGTATCAAAAGCCAGTCGATACGCGTGCGCGGCATCAATCATCTGCGATTCTTCGCATACCTCGCCGACCAGTGCAGCCAGGTTGGTATTCACGCGCCGCAGCACGGTGCGGCCGGCATCTCCGCGTGCCAAAAACAGCAGTTGTTCCACGAGCTCCTGCATATGCTCGCTTTCGGCCTTGAGCGAGGCGATGGACTCTGCCAGCACGTCTGGGTCGTCTTTGCCCCAGCGGTCGAGCATGTTTACGTAGCCCTGAATCACCGCGATGGGCGTGCGCAGTTCGTGACTCGCGTCGTTGACAAAGCGCATCTGCTGCAGCTTGGCCTCTTGCATCT
>DBFBKG010000008.1:0-12377 GCA_048203815.1 Collinsella sp.
GGGCCTGTTCCCCATCGACAACAAGGACTACGAGAACCTGCGCGACGCGCTCGATAAGCTGCACGTCAACGATCCGTCGTTGGTGTGGGAGCCTGAGACGTCGGTGGCGCTGGGCTTTGGCTTCCGCGTGGGCTTCCTGGGCCTGCTGCACATGGAGGTCGTCAAGGAGCGCCTGGAGCGCGAGTTCAATCTGGACCTGATCGCCACGAGCCCCTCGGTCGACTACCACGTGTACAAGACTGATGGCGAGATGATCGATGTTCGCAGCCCGCAGGATCTGCCCGAGGCCACGCGCATCGAGCGTATCGAAGAGCCCTACCTCAAGGCTAAGATCATCTGCCCGCCCGAGTATACGGGTGCCGTCATGCAGCTCGCCATCGAGCACCGCGGCGTGACGACCGACATGATCCATCTCACGAGCAAATCGGTCGAGATGCGCTTTGATATGCCGCTCGCCGAACTCATCTTGGACTTCTTTGACCAGCTCAAGAGCCGCACCAAGGGTTACGCCTCGCTCGACTACGACTTCAACGAATATCGCCCCTCCGAGCTCGTCAAGCTCGATATCCTGCTTTCGGGCGACGAGGTGGACGCGCTGTCGTTTATCGTCCACAAGGACAAGGCCTACGGTCTTGCCCGCGGCCTGTGCGACAAGCTCAAGGAGATCATCCCGCGACAGCTGTTCGAAGTGCCTATCCAGGGCGCCATCGGCAACAAGATCATTGCCCGCTCCACCGTTAAGGCACGCCGTAAGGACGTGCTGGCCAAGTGTTACGGCGGTGATATCTCGCGAAAGCGCAAGCTGCTCGAGAAGCAGAAAGAGGGCAAGAAGCGCATGAAGGCCATCGGCTCGGTCGAGGTTCCGCAGGAGGCCTTTATGGCGATTCTCAAGGTGGACGAGTAGGTCCATGGCGCTTTCTGAATTCAGCAAGCGGCTGCTGGGCGCCTATGCCGAGCAGCCGTTCCTTATGGCTCCCATGGCGGGCGTAACCGACCCCGCCTATCGCATCATGTGTCGCCGCCGCGGTGCCAACCTTGCCTACAGCGAGATGGTGAGCGTTGCAGGCCTTGCCTATGCCAGCAACAAGACGTGGCGCCTGGTGTTGCCGGCCGACGAGGAGCAGCAGATTTGCGTGCAGCTCTTTGGTTCTAAGCCCGATCAGTTTGCGAGTGCCGTCGCTGCCGTCGAGGAACGCGTGGGCGATCGTTTGTCATTGATTGATATCAACATGGCCTGTCCGGCTCGCAAGGTCGTTACCAAGGGCGAGGGCTCGGCGCTTATGCGTACGCCCGACCTGGCCGAGAAGATTGTCGAGGCGACGGTGGGCGCGGCGCATGTTCCCGTGACCGTGAAGATCCGTAAGGGTTTTTATGCCGAGGACCGCAATGCCGCAACGTTTGCCCAGATGCTCGAAGGGGCGGGCGCCGCTGCGGTTGCCGTGCACGGTCGTTGTGCCACGCAGCTCTATACAGGCCAGGCCGATTGGTCTGTCGTCGATGAGGTTGCCGACGCCGTCGAGATTCCCGTGATTGGCTCGGGCGATGTGTTCTCGGCCGAGGACGCTGCTGAGCATCTGCACGGCTCGGGTGCCAGCGCGGTGTTTATCGCGCGCGGCATCTATGGCAATCCGTGGGTGTTCGGCGATGCCCGAGCCCTTGCACTCGATGGCACGCCGGTTCCTTCTCGCTCCTCGGCTGAGCGCCTGGAGGCTTTGCGTGAGCACCTGACGTTGACGCACGAGCTTCTGCCGCTTATGTCGCGCGCCCGTACGTATGCAAGCTGGTATTTAAAGGGCATGCCCCACGCCGCTGCCTGGCGCGCTCAGGTGGTGCGCTGCTCTACGTACGAGGAGTTTATGCCGCTGGTCGATGATATCGAGCGCGACGTGGTGGCCTGCGAGGCCGCGCTTGCCGCCGGTGAGTCGGTGCCCGCTCATCCGCTGGAGGCTTAAGGGTGGCCGTTACCGCGCTGTATGTGCACGTGCCGTTTTGCGCTCAAAAATGCCGTTATTGCGACTTTGATTCGCGCAGCTTCGCTCCGTGCGACCTGGACGCTGCGCTTGATGCCTATTTTGAGCAACTGTATGCACGGCTCGATGCCTTTGGCAACGCTGGGGCACTCGGGCAGATTCGCACTGTCTACGTAGGCGGCGGCACGCCGTCGCTGGCGGGGGAGCGCCTGGTGAAACTTGCCCGTCGTATCTCCATGTGGTGCAAACCCGTTGAGTTTACCTGCGAGGCCAATCCCGAGTCGCTGACCGCTGAGCTTGCCATTGCGCTTGCCGAGGCGGGTGTCACGCGCATCTCTCTGGGCGTGCAAACCCTCGACAATACCGAGTTGGCTGTCATTGGCCGCATCCATAATTCCGATCGGGCGCTTGAGGTTATCGCGACGGTGAAGGATGTTGGGCTCGATGCGTCGTGCGACCTTATGTGTGGGCTTCCCGGACAGACCGCAACGAGTTGGAATAGCACGCTCGATGGCGTGCTGGCGGCGGCTCCGCATCATGTGTCGGTCTATCCGCTCACGCTCGAGGAGGGTACGCCGCTTTACCGCATGGCGTGCCGTGACGAGTCGCTCGAGCCCGATGAGGATTTCCAAGCCGCATGCATGGACGTTGCGCGCGAGCGGCTGAGTTCGGCGGGCTACCATCCGTATGAGGTGGCGAGCTACGCGCTCGATGGGCATGAATGCGCTCACAATATCGCCTACTGGACTGGTCGGGGCTATCTGGGTTTGGGCCGTTCTGCTGCGGGTATGCTCGATGCCGAGGATTTCGATCGCTTGGCTGGACTGTTTCCTGACGTTCCTGCTCGCGGTGATGCACACCGCGTGCGTCTGGTGCAACGTGATGATGGCGCGACGGCGTTTGAGGCCGAATATCTGTCGCAGCGCGAGGCTGCGGCCGAAGACCTGATGCTCGCTTGTCGCATGACGCGCGGTGTTGCGTCCGACCTGTTGGTTCGTGCATCTTGCGTCATCCCAACGGGCGAGCTGGCGGCGGCCTGCGACCGTGCGCTCGAGTTGGGCCTTGCCACCTGGGTGACCGATCATGTTGAAGGACATGCGGAGCGCGTCACCTCAAAAGACGTTATCGCAGGTCGCGCCCGCGCCCGTTTAGCGCCGACACACCTGGGCTGGCTCGATGGAAATATGCTGTTCGAGCTGTTTTGGGGTCTAGCCTAGGTCGCTCGGGTAGAATTACCGCAATATATACGCTGCTGTGAGCAGGAGGTTGCCGCGCATGGCGACGATGAACGTAAAAGATTACTACGAGATTTTGGGTGTCTCCAAGGACGCCACCTCGCGTGATATACAGAAGGCTTTCCAGCAAAAGGCCCGCAAGCTCCATCCTGACGTCAATAAAGAGCCTGATGCCGAGGAGAAGTTTAAAGAGGTTTCCGAGGCCTACGCCGTGCTCTCTGACGAGCAGAAGCGTGCGCGTTACGACGCCATGCGGTCGGGCAATCCCTTTGCCGGTGCACCGACGGCTTCGCCCTATGGCGGTGGCTATGCCGGCGGCGCCGGTTACGGCAACCCCTTTGACGGCAGTTTCCCCTTCGGAGGCGCCTGGGGCCAGCCCCGTCGCGGCCAGGCGGCCTACAACCCCGAGAGTGGCGCCAACGTGGTCGTCGATATCAAGCTCGACGCCAAGGAGGCCAAGAGCGGTGCCCGCAAGACCGTTCGCTACACCCGCTTTGACACCTGCGGACATTGTGGCGGATCGGGCTCCGTTTCGTCAGAGCATGCCCACACTTGTCCGAGCTGCGGTGGTCGCGGCCACATCGATGTCGACCTGTCCTTCCTGTTTGGTGCGGGCACGTTCCAGACGGTTTGTCCCGAGTGCGGCGGTTCCGGCAAGGTCGTTGCCGATCCGTGCCCCGATTGCGGTGGCAGCGGTCGTACCCGTGTGACCTCCGAGCAGACGATTGAGTTTCCCGCCGGCACGCATGATGGCGACGAGGTGCGCATCCCCAACATGGGACACGCCGGCACGAACGGCGCTTCGGGCGGTGACCTGGTCGGTCGTGCGCACGTCGAGGCCGAGCGCCTGGAGGGTAAGGCTCGCACCGGCTTCTACCTCATGGGCATTATCGCTCCGTTTTTGGTGCTGTCGGCCATCTCGGGCGTGTTCTCCGCCTTTGCCATGATGTGCTTCATTCCGTTTGCCATGGGCTTGTTCATGGTGCTGTCGGACGGCGTGCTTCATCGCAGTCTGCTGTGGTGGAAACGCGGCGCGATGCAGTTTGCCAATGGATTTGCCAACGGTTTTATGTTCGCGCTCGTGTCGGTTTGGTTCGCGAGCTGCTCGCAGCGGGCCGTGCTTTCGCCGTACGGAATGCAATAACATCAAACCCTCTGTTTGCGCCCGGCCCAGCTTGGGTATAGGACGCACTGTGACAATAATGAAAGTTGGAAGGATTCGGTCGTGTCGGAAAATAGGGATTACTACGAGGTACTTGGCGTTGACAAGGATGCCGACGCGCGGACGATTAAGCGCGCGTTTCTAAAGAAAGCCCGTACGGTACACCCGGATGTTTCGGACGACCCCGAGGCCGAGGCCAAGTTCAAAGAGCTCAACGAGGCCTATTCCGTTCTTTCCGACGAGCAGAAGCGTGCTAACTACGACCGTTACGGCACCGCTGACGGCCTCGGTGGCTCTGGCTATGTCGACATCAACGATATCTTTGGCGGCATGGGCATGGACGACCTGTTCTCGTCGTTCTTTGGCGGTGGTGCCGGTGGTGGCGCTCGCAGCCGTCGCGAGCGTCGTCGCGGTCGCGATATGGCCATCTCCCTTTCGGTGACGCTCGAGGAGGCGGCGCTCGGCTGCAAAAAGACGATCAGCTACGACCGTCTTGCACCTTGCGAGGACTGCAATGGTACCGGCAAGGCCGAGGGCGCGACCGAAAAGCAGTGCAGCCGCTGTCACGGCACAGGCTATGTGACGACGGTCCAGCGTTCTTTCCTGGGCCAGGTTCAGTCCTCTTCGCCCTGTCCCGACTGCCACGGCGAAGGCACGGTCATCGATCATCCCTGCGAGACCTGTGATGGCCAGGGCCGCACGCCTTCTCACGAAAAGATTGACATCGATATTCCCGCTGGTGTTTCGACCGGTCGCCAGCTGCGCGTGAGTGGTTTTGGCGAGGCCGGCCTTCGTGGCGAGCCGTCGGGCGACCTGATCGTCAACGTGCGTGTCGCCGACCACGAGCGTTTTAAGCGTAATGGCGATGACCTGTATCTGGTGAGCGATATCTCGATTGCACAGGCCGCGCTCGGTTGCGAGATTGAGGTCGAGGGCATTATGCCTGACGAGGTCGTCAAGGTGTGCGTCCCTGCCGGCACACAGTACGGTGACACCGTGAGCGTCAACAATTACGGCATGCCGCGTATCGGCGGTGGCGGTTCGCGCGGTCGACTGATCGTGCAGCTGCGCGTGGCCGTCCCCACCAATCTCTCCAATAAGCAGCGCGAACTGCTTCGCGCCTTTGCCGACGAGATGGGCGATGACGTCGCCTCCGGTAAGAAGTCGGTGACCGATCGTATCAAGAGTGCCCTCGACGACATCCTCGATTAAGGAGCCCGTGTGCTCGCACCTCATATCTCTGTTGTCAACCTCGGATGCCGTGTCAACCGGGTTGAGTCCGACCGTATCACTGCCGATCTTATGCGCTTGGGTTTTGCAATGGTGGAGCCTCAGGATGCAGAACTGATCGTCATTAACACCTGTGCCGTGACGGGGGAGGCCGAGGCTAAGACCCGCAAGGCCGTCCGTCACGCCCTGGCCTATCCGGGCGAGCCTTACGTGGTCGTAACCGGCTGTGTCGTCAACTTGCATCCCGAGGAGCTGCTGGAGCTCTCCGATCGCGTGATCGCCGAACCGTCCAAGATAGACGTCGCCGAGCGCGTCTGCGAGGTGCTGGGCGTCGAATCCGATAGCGTGCCCGCCTGCAGCGATGGCGACGTGGTCGATGCGCTCGGTCGTTCGCGGCTGGGCGTGAAGATCCAGGATGGCTGCAACCACCGCTGCACTTATTGCATCGTATGGAAGGCCCGCGGCCCCGAGCGTTCCGTGCCTGTCGAGTCCGTGCTCGAGCAGGTGCGCGAAGCGCAGGAGGCCGGCGTGCCCGAGGTCGTGCTGACCGGCGTGAATCTGGGTGCCTATGACGGCAAGAGCGCGACCGACGAACATGTCGAGATCGATGAGCTGCTCCAGGCCATTATGGAGCGCACCGAGATCGCCCACGTGCGCATCTCCTCGGTGGAACCCATGGATATTTCCGAGCGCTTGCTCAAGGTGATGGCTCGCTATCCGAAGCGTATCGCGCCGTTTTTGCACCTGCCCGTGCAGTCCGGCTGCACGGCGACGCTGCATCGCATGGGTCGTCCCTATAGTGCCGAGGCCTTTGAGGATACGGTGCGCATGATTCGCGCTAACCTGCCGCAGGCTGCACTTTCGTGCGACGTTATCGTCGGTTTTCCCGGCGAGACGGACGAGGAGTTCGAGGAGTCGCTGGCGCTGTGCCGTCGCGTGGGCTTTTCGCGCATGCACGTGTTCCGCTATAGCAAGCGCCCCGGCACCCTCGCCGCCGACATGCCCGACCAGGTACCCCCTGAGGTCATGGCCGAGCGCAGCCGTCGCATGCGCGTCGCCGCACAGGAGCTTGCGATCGCCGATGCCCGCCGCCGCGTGGGCACGGTCGAGCGTGCGGTGCTCGAGTATGGCGACAACCTGACGCTCGGCTCGTTCCATCATGCCCGTCTTGATGATACCTGTGGACTCACAGCCCCGTGCCTGCTCGATGTTGCTATCATCGGAGTCGATGATTCCGGCTTGGTCCATGCACGCAGGGAGGTTCATGGAAGCCTCGAAGATTAGACTTACCGTTCCCGAGGGTATCGACCCCTCGCGCGTTTTGGGCGCCGGCGACGGCGTCCTTCGTGCACTCGAGAACTTGGTGCGTGCCCATGTGGTTGCCCGCGGTGACAGCGTTGCCGTGAGCGGCGATCCGGACGAGGTCGAGCTCGTGGCGCGCTTTTTCGAGCATGCTTTTCGCGAGGCGGCCGCCGGGCGCACGCTGTCTGCCGACGATGTCTCGCGCTGTCTGGCCGTTCTGCGCGACGGCGAGCATGATGCCTCGTCGCTGCGCGATGATGTGCTGCTATCGTATCGCGGTCGCGCCATCCGCCCCAAGACGCTCGGCCAAAAGCGCTACGTGGATGCCATTCGCTCGCATACCATCACGTTTGGCCTCGGTCCCGCCGGTACCGGTAAAACCTATCTGGCTATGGCGCTCGCCGTCGCCGCGCTCAAGCGCCATGAGGTAGGCCGCCTGATCCTGACGCGCCCGGTTGTCGAGGCGGGGGAGAACCTGGGCTTTTTGCCCGGCACCCTCGAGGAAAAGATCGACCCGTATATGCGCCCGCTCTATGATGCCCTCTTTGACATGATGGATCGCGAACGCACCGATGAGTTTATGGAGCGTGGCGTGATCGAGATCGCACCGCTCGCCTACATGCGCGGTCGAACGCTAAGTGATGCCTTTGTGGTGCTCGATGAGGCACAAAACACGACGCCCGAGCAGATGAAGATGTTCCTGACGCGCCTGGGTTTTAATTCCAAGTTCGTGATTACCGGCGACCTGAGCCAGCGTGACCTGGTTGGTCGTCGCGGCGGTCTTGCCGACGTTGAGCAGATTTTGGGCCGTGTCGACGATGTCGCATTTTCGCACCTCGAGCGCGCCGATGTGGTGCGCCATGCCCTGGTGGGCCGTATCGTTGAGGCCTATGATGCATACGATGATGCGCGTGGGCAGCGCGCACACGATCGAAAGGAGTCCCGTTGAGTGTATTGATCAGCAACGATGCCGAGCTCGATACGCTGCTCGATGCCCATGAGGTGGAACACATCTGCTCAGTTGTGCTTGCCGCCGAGGGTGTTGAGCGTGAGGTCGAGATTTCCCTTTCGTATGTCGATGAGGACGAGATGCACGAGCTCAACCACGAGTGGCGCGGTATCGACCGCACCACCGATGTCCTCTCGTTTGAATGCGACTCGGCCTTTGACGAGGACATTCCCGCCGACGAGACGCTCGAGCTCGGTGATATTATCCTGGCTCCGCAGGTTATTGCCCGTCAGGCCCCTGGCTTTGGCAATAGTCCTGCCGACGAGTGTCGCCTGATGCTCGTGCATGGCATGCTGCACCTGCTGGGGTATGACCATATCGAGGACGACGAGGCCGAGGTCATGGAGGCACGCGAGGACGCCATCCTGCGCGATTTGGCGCTCGAGCGCGGCGAGGACCCCAAGCTCGTCCACGTCGGCCCCATCACCAACCACGCCCACGACTAGGAGCCGTCTATGATTCCCGGATCGAACAAGGACCATCCGTCCTTTTTAAAGTCGTTCTCATACGCGATGGAGGGCTTCGTCACCGCCGTCAAGACCGAGCGCAATATCAAGGTCATGCTCGTGGCGGGCGTGTGTACCGTCATTGCCGGCTGCATTGTGGGGCTTGATATTGCCGAGTGGGCTACGGTCATCATCTGCTGCGGCCTGGTGATTCACGGCGAGTTGTGCAATACCGCCATGGAGGCGATTGTCGACCTGGCGACCCAGGAGCTGCATCCGCTGGCCAAGCGCGCGAAGGATATCGCCGCTGCCTCTGTATACGTTCTTTCCATTACCGCCGCGATCGTGGGCTTGCTTGTCTTTGCCCACGCGCTCGACTTTATTTAGAAAGGGATTCCCATGTCCGACAATATGCAGCCTACCGGTGAAGTTTTGGATGACGAGGTCCTGGACGAGGCTGAAGGTGCCGATTCGTTTGACGAGGTCGAGGAGTTCGATCCGTTTGAGGGCATGAGCGACGAGGAACTCGATGCTCTGTGCGACGAGGATGAGGGCCTCGCGGGCTTTGGCGACGTGGAACCCGGTTTCCGCAGCGGCTTTGTGGCCCTGGTCGGTCGCCCCAACGCCGGCAAGTCCACGCTGCTCAACGCCTGTTACGGCAAGAAGGTCGCCATCACCTCTCCGGTGGCCCAGACGACCCGCCGCCGTATGCGCGCCGTCGTCAACCGCCCCGGTTATCAGCTGGTTTTTGTCGATACCCCGGGTATTCATAAGCCCAAGGATGGCTTAGGTTCCGAGCTCAACAAGAGCGCGTTGTTCGAACTGAACGATGTCGATGTCGTCGCGTTTCTGATCGACGCCACCAAACCCATCGGCAGGGGAGACGCCTGGGTTGCCGAGCGCGTCAAGAACGCTCGTTCCAAAAAGGTCCTGGTGCTTACCAAGGCCGATGAGGCCGATCCCGCCCAGGTTATGGAGCAGCTCAAGGCCGCTCACGAGCTTATGGAATACGACGATGAGATCGTGACGTCGTCAGTCAAGAACTTCAACGTCGATGCGTTTATCGAGACCGTCGCTCGCTTCTTGCCCGAGGGCCCGCGTTGGTTCCCCGAGGACATGGGCACCGACGCGTCCGACGAGACCCTCGTGGCTGAGTTTGTGCGCGAGAAGGTCCTGCGTCGCACCCGCGACGAGATCCCTCACTCCGTGGGCGTCATCTGTGACGCGCTCGAGCAGACTAAGAAGGTCCTGCGCGTGCACGCCACGATTTACGTCGAGCGCGAGGGGCAGAAGGGCATCATCATCGGCAAGGGCGGCGAGATGATCAAGCATATCGGCATCGATGCCCGTCGTGACCTTGAGCGCATCTTTGGCACTCAGGTCTTTTTGGAGCTCGACGTAAAGGTCAAGGCCGGCTGGCGCGATGACGAGGCGCAAATCCGCCGCTTTGGCTATAATGCCGAAGATTAAGCCTCGGCGTTCATGGCAGGCTCTCGCACATATCGCACAAAGGTGCTCGTCCTCGACAAGACGAAGCTCAAGGAAACCGACCTGATCTTGACGATGCTCGATGAACGGGGACGGCAGGTGCGTGCCGTGGCTAAGGGCGCACGTAAGCCCGGCGGTCGCCTTGCGGCCCGCTGCGAGCTCTTCTGCACCGTTGATATGCTGTTGGCGCATGGTCGCTCGCTCGACGTGGTTTCTCAGGCGGAGCTTAAGGAGGCGCCGCTCGGTGCTGCTCCTGACTACGAGACGACCTGTGCCGCCAGCGCGATTGCCGAGGTTGCGCGCGTGTGCTCGTTCGAGGATGCCGAGGATCCATTTACCTTTGCCATCACACAGCGGGCGCTCACACTTGTCGGCAGCGGGCTTGACTCGGCACATATGGACCTGCTCGTGGCGGCCTTTGTCTTTAAGCTGCTGTCGCACGTTGGCTACCGACCCGATTTCTCGGCATGCGTGCTGTGCGGAGACCCTATGCTGTCGTATTTCTCGGCCCAAGCCGGCGGGCTTCTGTGCGGGTCGTGCGCCTCGAGCATGCCTGGCGCCGAGTTGGTATCGGTCGGCGAGGTCGCATGGCTGCGCGCCCTCATGTCTATGACGTTCGATGAACTCATGGCCGAGCGAGTCGATCCGCATACGGCTGCGTTTTTGCTGGGGCTTTCGCATGTTTGGGCCGCCACGCACACCGATCAGCGGCTCCGTGCGATGGAATTCATGTTGGGTCGGTGACGATGCGCAGGCGCGCGCCGCTTGTGGTAACATACCGACCTGTTGGTACCTCGACCTTGGATGTTCGCTCCACCGGCGGCTTCCCAGTCCGAGGCGAATAGAGTCGCCCGCGGGCGACGCGAAACGAAAGGTGAAACAATGACTGTTTCCAAAGAGCGCAAGGCGGAGCTGACCGCCCAGTTCGGTAACTCCCCGGTCGATACCGGTAACCCCAAGGTTCAGGTCGCCATCCTATCCGAGCGCATCAAGGAGCTGACCGAGCACATGAAGTCCCACCAGAAGGACTTCCACACCCGTCGTGGCCTGCTCATGCTCGTTGGCCGTCGTCGTCGTCTTCTCTCCTACATCAAGAAGAACGACATCGTCGAGTACCGTGAGCTCATCAAGGCTCTGGGCATCCGCGACAACATCCAGTAAGGATTTGTACATGCTAAGAGCGTCCTGCGCAGCGGGGCGCTCTTTTTGTGTAAGGGCGTGAACAATCACGCTCTGAAGCGTGGCGGGGGCAGGGGGCCCGCGTCACATGAGAAGCCCGCAGGCAAGGGGCCTGTGGGGTAAAGGAGAACAATGACACTCGTATCCAAGACCTTTGAGCTGTACGGCAAGACCTACACCTTCGAGTCCGGCGAGCTTGCCAAGCAGGCCACCGGCGCTTGTCTGGTCAAGCAGGGCGACACCACGATGCTCGACACCGTGGTCGTCTCCAAGGAGCGCAAGAACTACGACTTCTTCCCGCTGACCGTCGACTTCAACGAGAAGATGTACGCTGCCGGCCGTATCCCGGGTGGCTACCTCAAGCGCGAGGGCCGTCCCAGCGAGAAGGCCACGCTCACGGCCCGTATGATCGACCGCCCGATTCGCCCGAGCTTCCCGGACGGCTTCCGCAACGAGGTGCACATCGTCGCCACCTCGCTCGTCGCCGACCAGGTCAACCCCTTCGACGTTATCAACGTCATGGGCGCCTCTCTGGCCATGACGCTCGGCGGCGTGCCCTTCGAGGGTCCGCTTGCCTGCGTGCGCATCGGCCGCAACGTGGAGACCGGCGAGTTTATCGTCAACCCCACCTATGAGGAGCGCGAGAACTCCGATCTGGACCTGGAGCTGGGCGGCTCTGCCGACTTTATCTCGATGGTCGAGGCCGGCGCCGAGGAGATCTCCGAGGACGACATGCTCGCCGCTATGAAGTTTGGCCAGGAGGCCCTTGCTGCCTTCTGCCAGGCCCAGGACGAGTTCGTCGCCGAGTGGGAGCAGGTCAACGGCGCCATCGTCAAGAAGGAGTACCCGCTCGACCAGCCCGTCGAGGAGGTCCAGGAGCGCATTTTCGCCCACTACGACGAGATGGCCGCTGCCCTGCGCGACGCCGACAAGCTTTCCCGCATCGGTAAGGTCGAGGCTCTGAAGGAGTCCATCCGCGCCGAGTTCACCGACGAGGAGCAGGCCGCCTGGGAGCGCGAGATCCCCGTGGCGCTCAAGAAGCTCGAGAAGAAGGCCATGCGCACCATGGTCGTCGAGACCGGCGAGCGCGTCGACGGTCGTGCCGCCGACGAGATTCGCCCCATCATGGTGAAGGATAACTACCTGCCGCTCGTTCACGGCTCTGGCCTGTTCCAGCGCGGTCAGACCCAGGTGCTCTCCGTCCTGTCGCTCGGCATGCTCAACGAGGGCCAGCGTCTGGATACCATCGAGCCCACCGAGGGCAAGCGCTACATGCACCACTACAACTTCCCGCCGTTCTGCACCGGCGAGACCGGCCGCATGGGCAGCCCCAAGCGCCGCGAGATCGGTCACGGC
>DBFBKG010000009.1:0-8353 GCA_048203815.1 Collinsella sp.
ACTAGTGGCGGCGGGCGTTGAGTTCGCCGGCCAGCTCGTCGAGGGTGATACCGTAGCGCTCGAGCGTTACGAGCAGGTGGTAGACCAGATCTCCGGCCTCGTAGCGGATGTGGTCGTGATCGTTATCCTTGCAAGCCATGATGACCTCGCTCGCCTCCTCGGCAAGCTTCTTGAGCAGCTCGTCCTCGACGTCGGTCAACAGACGAGCGGTGTAGCTCTCCTGTGGCGACGCATCGCGACGACCGTGAATCACCTCGGCCAGCCCCGTCAGCGTCTCGCCGATATTTCCATCCTGAACATTTGCGGTGCGCACACCCATAGTTCAATCCTTTCCGTTTTACCGAGCGCCCAACAGGACGCCCGCCTTAGGCGAGTTTCTTAAAGAAGCAGGTACGGTTGCCGGTGTGGCAAGCCGGGCCCGGCGAGTCAACCTTGACCAGCAGCGTATCGCTATCGCAGTCGGCCCAGAGTTCCTTGACCTCCTGCATATTGCCGCTCGTCGCGCCCTTGTTCCAGAGCTCCTGGCGGCTGCGACTCCAAAACCACGTGGTCCCGGTCTTAAGCGTCAGCCCCACCGACTCCTCGTTCATCCAAGCAACCATAAGCACCTCACCAGTGTCATACTGCTGAACCACACAAGGAATCAGCCCACTGGCGTCGTATTTAAGCTTTGAAGGCTCGGTTATCTCTTCCATTTCTCTCCCCAATTTAAACCCCACAGGTCGACGAGGGTTGTCCAGGTGACGCAGGTTGCCACGAAAGAGGAGCGACGCGTACTTTGGTACGCGAGCGACGGTTTGAGCGGCAAGATGCGGTGCCTGGGCAAGCCGCAGCGCTAGAAGTCCAACCTGACAGGGATGCCCTGCGATGCCATATACTCTTTGACTTCGCGAATGCTGAAGGTTCCAAAGTGAAAGACGCTTGCCGCCAGCACGGCATCGGCCTCGCCCTCAATCACACCCTCGGCAAAATGCTCGAGCGTACCCACGCCGCCGCTCGCAATCACCGGGATCGGCACCGCGCGCGCCACGGCACGGGTGAGTGCCAGGTCGAAGCCAGCCTTGGTGCCGTCGCGATCCATGCTGGTGAGCAAAATCTCACCGGCGCCGCGACGAGCCGCCTCCTCGGCCCACGCCACCGCATCGATACCTGTGGCGTTGCGACCGCCCGCCGTGAAGACCTCCCACTTGTCGGCTCCGGATGCGCCGGGTAAGCCGACGCGTTTGGCATCAATCGCCACGACCACGGCCTGACTGCCAAACGCCGCGGCGGCTTGGCTGATCAACGACGGGTCGCGCACGGCGGCAGAGTTAAGCGACACCTTGTCGGCACCGGCCGCAACCATGGTGCGCATGCCCGCCAGGTCGCGAAAGCCGCCGCCCACGGTATAGGGAATGGCCAGCTCCTCGGCCGCGTGCGCCGCCATCTCGATAGTCGTCGTACGGTTGTCGCTCGTGGCGGTAATGTCCAAAAAGACGACCTCGTCCGCACCCTCGCGGTCGTAGGCGCGGGCCAGCTCCACTGGGTCGCCCGCATCGCGCAGGCTCACAAAGTTGACGCCCTTGACCACGCGGCCGTCCTTAACATCCAGACAGGGAATCACGCGTTTGGTAAGCATGGGCTACTCCTCCCCTCGGGCGGCGGCCAGCGCCTGGGCCAGCGTAAAGTTGCCCTCGTAGAGCGCGCGACCGGTAATGGCACCTTCAATCGTGCCCTCACCCACCGCGGCCAGTGCGCGGATATCGTCGAGCGTCGAGATACCGCCCGACGCCACGACGGGAAAGCCCGCGACCTCGGCCACATGACGATACGCCGCCACATCGATGCCCGTCTGCATGCCATCGCGCGCGATGTCGGTATAGACCAGGTGTTTAAAGCCCAGCTCGGTGAGCTGCGCCACGGCGTCGTCGAGCGCCACGCCCGCGCCGTCACGCCAGCCGTTCACCCTGACCTGGCCGTCGCGAGCGGCGATGTCGGCCACGAGCAGCTCGCCAAAGCCGCGAGCCGCCACCTCGGCAAATCCCGGCTCGGTCACCAGCACGGTGCCTAGTGCGATGCGACGCGCGCCGTAGCCGGCCAGCTCGTCGATGCGTGCAAGCGAGCGAACGCCGCCGCCCACGTCCACGGACAGACCGTCGACGCCGCAGATGGCCTCGATCGCCGCCGAGTTGGCAGCGCACGCGTCCTCGTCCTCGCCAAAGGCAGCGGACAGGTCGACGACGTGCACCCAGCTCGCGCCCTGCTCGGCAAAGGAGCGGGCAACAGCCACGGGGTCGTCGGAGTATACCTTGCAGCGGCTCCGGTCGCCGCGCTCCAAGCGCACGACCTTGCCGCCGATCAAATCGATTGCGGGAAACAGAATCATCGGCCGGCCCCCTCGACGATGCTCACGAAGTTCTTAAGAATGCGCTGACCCAGCGCAGAGGATTTCTCGGGATGGAATTGGCAGCCCCACACGTTGCCGTGGCGCACGATGCACGGGAAGCTCCGCGTATAGTGCGTGCGCGCCAGCACATCGGCGGCATCAGCGTCGTCTGCCACCGCGTAGCTGTGGGTGAAGTACATATTGGCGCCCTCGGCAAAACCGGCGAGCAGCGGATCGGCCGCACCGGCGGGCGTCATGTGCACCTGGTCCCAACCCACGTGCGGCACCTTCAGTCGGCTCGACTCCAGGCGCGTGCACGAGCCGCGCATGATGCCCAGGCCATCGACCCGGGGGCCGCCGGCCTGCTCGGAGGCATCGTCGTCCGCGTCCGCACCCTCGTCCGCCGGCACGCCCTCGTCGCCGCGCTCAAAAAACAGCTGAAGGCCCAGGCAGATGCCGAGCAGCGGAGTTCCAGCGGCAACGGCGTCGAGCACCGCGTCCGCCTCGCCGCTCTCGCGCATAAAGGCAATCGCGTCGTAGAACGCACCCACGCCTGGGATGACCAGGCCGTCGGCGTTACGGATCTGCTCCGGGTCGTCCGACGTGCAGGCGACGGCACCGGCGCGCGCAAGCCCGCGCACAACGCTCGACAAGTTGCCCTTGTGGTAGTCGACCACCACGATCTTCGGTTCGCCCACGCGACCCTCCCTTGTCTCATCATCCAAAACCACCACGAAGGTGCCTGTCCCCTTTGTGGTGGTTTTTGCCTTTGTGGCGGTTACAGCGAACCCTTGGTGCTAGGGATGCCTTGCACGCGGGGATCGAGCTCGCAGGCGCGGCGCATCGTGCGGCCCACAGCCTTAAAGGCAGCCTCGATAATGTGATGCGAGTTGCCGCCCGCCAGCTCGCGCACGTGCAGCGTGAGCTTGGCGTCGCGCGCAAAGGCGTAGAAGAACTCGACGGCCAACTCGGTATCGAAGCTGCCCACGCGCTCAGTCGGCACGGGCAGCTCGCAGTAGGCCTGCCCGCGGCCCGAGATGTCAACAGCAGCCATCACGAGCGTCTCGTCCATGGCGATCGCCGCGTCGGCAAAGCGCGTGATGCCTGCCTTGTCGCCCAGCGCTTGGCAAAACGCCTCACCCAACACGATGCCCGTATCTTCAACGGTGTGGTGCGCGTCGACTTCCACGTCGCCCACCGCGCGCACCGTCAAATCAAACAGACCATGGCGGCCAAAAGCGTTGAGCATGTGGTCGAAAAACGGCACGCCGGTCGAGATATCGCACGTACCGGTTCCATCCAGGTCGAGCTTGACGACAATATCGGTCTCCCCCGTCTTACGGGTTACCTCGGCATAGCGGCCCATCTACATCTCCTCCTTCACCAGCGCGGCAAACGCAGCCAGCACCTCATCATTTTCCTGCGGGGTACCCACGGTAATGCGCAGACAGTCCGCAAGCCCCGGCGCATAGCTAAAGTCGCGCACCAAAATCGAATACTCATCGCGCAGACGCTCGCGCACGCGCGTGGCATGCGGCGTGCGCACGAGCACAAAGTTCGCCGCGCTCGGCCATGCCTCCACGGGCAGACCATCGGCAGCCATCGCGCGCAGGGCGCACAGCTCGCGCTCGCGCTCGGATGCGACCTGCGCCACCACGGGCGCGTACGCATCGCGGGCACGCACACAGGCAAGCGCCGCCGCCTGGCTCAGCACGTTGACCGAATAGATCTGGCGAATCGCCGCGAACACGTCGATGACCTCGGGCGGCGCGACCACGTAACCCAGACGCGTGCCGGCGGCGCCAAACGCCTTGGACAGCGTATGCAGAATCACCAGGTTGGGATGCTCGGCGATAAGGCCTTGCGCCGTGGTAGCCACGCCAAACGAATCGTCGGCAAACTCAACGTAGGCCTCGTCGACCATGACCATGCCGGGGCACGCATCGCACAGGGCCGCGACAAAGTCGAGCGGAGCCACATCACCCGTTGGATTGTTGGGCGAGGTCACGATTGCCAGGTTGCACTCGGGCGCGGCCGCGAGCACAGCAGCTTGGTCGAGCTCAAAGGTCGCCGGGTCGCGCCACACGTCGCGCACCTCGGTCTGGCAGAGCGACGCAAAGAACGCGTACTCGCTAAAGCACGGCGGGCAGTTGAGCAGGGTCCGCCCCGCGCCGCCAAACGCCAGCAGATAGTTATAGAGCAGCTCGTCGCCGCCGTTTCCCACGCAGATGTTCTCGCGCGTCACACCATGCCAGGCAGCAAGCTCGTCGCGCAGGTCGTTCGACATGGGATCGGGATAGCGGTTGAGCGGCGTAGCAGCCAGGGCGGCGTCGACCGCTTCGCGCACGCCGGCCGGCACGGGATAGGTGTTCTCGTTGGCCGAAAGGTTGATGCGCGTGGGCGTAAAGTTGGGATCGTAGGGCTCAATACCGGCCAGGTAGGGCTGGACGAGCTCCTTCATGCGGGGCGTGAGTTCAGCCATTTTAGGCCTCCTCGACGACCGCGTCAGCACCATTCGCGCTTGCAGCCGCCAGGTCCACGCCCTCGGCAACCGTCGCCACGGCGTCGCCCGGCCAGGCGACCTTGGTCAGGTCGGCCGCGGCCAGAGACTCGGCGCTCACGGCATCCTCGCCCTGCTCCAGCACACGGCGACGCAGTGCGGCGGAAAGCGCGTGTGCCCACAGGCCCTCGGCCTCGGCCAAACGCTGCGTAGCGGGAGCATCGGAGAGCAGGCCCTCGGGCGTATAGCAAATGACACTTGAGCGCTTGACGAACTCCTCCACCGAAAGCGGGTTGGAGAACTTGGCCGTGCCGCCGGTCGGCAGCGTGTGATTGGGGCCGGCAACGTAATCGCCGAGCGGCTCGGAGCTCCAAGCGCCCACAAAGATGGCGCCGGCGTTGCGAATGCCGCCGAGCAGGCCCATCGCGTCCTTGCAGTGCAGCTCCAGGTGCTCGGGCGCCACGGTGTTCACCGCTTCGACGGCGGCAGCCATGTCGGCGGCCACCACGATGGTGCCCTCATTGTCGAGCGAAGCGCGCGTGATCTCGGCGCGTGGCGACTGCGCTACCAGAATATCGATACCCGCCTCGACCTCACGCGCAAACCGCTCGTCGCAGGTCACCAGATAGCAGGCTGCCAGCGGATCGTGCTCGGCCTGGGCCATCAAGTCGGCCGCGACCACCATGGGCTTGGCCGTGGCGTCAGCCAGCACGCAGACCTCGGAGGGGCCGGCGACCATGTCGATACCCACGTCGCCCGAGACAATCTGCTTGGCCGCGGCGACAAAGGCGTTGCCCGGGCCGGTGATCTTGTCGACGCGCGGAATGGTCTCGGTACCGTACGCCAGCGCGGCCACGGCCTGAGCGCCGCCCACCATATAGATCTCGTCCACGCCGCCGAGCTTTGCCGCGGCGAGCGTATAGGGGCTAATCAGGCCGTCCTTTTGCGGCGGCGTCACCATGACCACGCGCTTAACGCCGGCAACCTTGGCGGGAATGGCGTTCATGAGCACGGTGGAAGGATACTGCGCGCGGCCGCCCGGCACGTAGATGCCGGCCGCAGCAAGCGGGGTCACCTTAACGCCGAGCATCGTGCCGTCCGGGCGCGTGGTAAACCAGCTCTGCTCGACCTCACGCTGGTGGAACTCGCGAATCTGGCGTGCAGCCTTTTCGAGCGCCGCGACAAAGGCCGGATCGAGGCCTTCGAGCGCGGCATCGATCTGCTCCTGCGGCAGGCGAAAACTCTGCAGCTCAACACCGTCAAAACGCTGACAGTAATCGCGCACCGCGGCATCGCCGTTGGCGCGCACGTTTGCCACGATATCGCGGGCGGCGTCGACGATGTTTTGCGGCAGCACGCCCTTGCGATTGAGCTGATTGGTAACGAGACGCTCACCGGGAGCAAGCTTGATAGTCTTCATATCGGTATCCCCTATCGGTCGAGGTTATGTTCGAAAAACGAGATGCCGGGCAGTGGCACCAATCGGTCCGCAGCCCGGATATGGGGGTGCCCGTGCGTGCTCGCACTATTGTGCCGAGCCCGCGACGGGCTCAAAATGTTTGTCCTTCACGGCAGCAGCCAGGCGATCGGCCAAGTTGCGAACGCGCGGATCTAAGCGCGCGGCACCTGGGTTGACGAAGAAGCGGGCCGTGCAGTCCATAATGCGGCCGGTGATGACCAGGTCGTTGTCGCGCAGCGTGGCACCCGTGGCGGTAATGTCCACGATGCGGTCGGTCATGCCGACGATGGGGCCCAACTCAATATTGCCGTGCAGCGAAACGATGTCGGCATTCACGCCGCGCTCGGCATACCAGGCGCTCGCGATGCGCGGGTATTTGGTGGCCACGCGAAGCGACCCGCGACGGGCGTAGTTGCGCTCGGCCTGACCGGCGCGCCATGCGGGCTCCGCCTCGATAAACGTGCACAGGCCGTAGCCCAGGTCGACCAGCTGCAGCAGATTGAGGTCGGCTTCGATAAGCGAGTCCCAGCCGCAGATGCCGCAATCGGCACCTCCGCAGCCCACAAAGGCGGGCGCGTCGCTGGGGCGCACGATGACAAACTCGATATCTCCGACCGCGCCTTCGCCGGTACGCGTGTCGCGGCCGCGCACGATCAGGTGACGGCCGGGATCGCGCAGCTCAGAGACGTCTAAGCCTGCAGCCTCGAGCACGTCGAGCGTGTCGGCCTTGAGCGAGCCCTTGGGCACGGCAATGCGCAGCGGACCCTCGGCGCCACGGCCCACGGCATGGTCACCATCGGAAGCGGCATCCTCGGCCGAGGTGCGCGCGGCCTCCAGACGCTCGAGCGAAAAGGCGAAGCCCGCCGCCGGCACCTCGACGCCGTCGCCGAACGCGCCGGTAAAGATGGAGTCGTAGCGACCGCCCGAGCCCACCGGATCGGGCAGGCCGCCGGCATAGGCCTTAAAGACCAGACCCGTGTAGTAATCGAAAGAGTTCATGATGGAGAAGTCGAAGGACAGCACCCGGGCGTCCTCGGGAGCCAGGCCCTCGACCAGGGCACGCAGCTCGCGCGTGAGCGGCGCGGCGATACCGGCAGCCTCCAGCAGCGTGTCCACGCGGTCGAGCACCTCGGCGCCGCCGTGAAGACGCGGTAGCTCGCTAATGGCAGCCTTGACGGCATCGGACTCGGCACTTGCTGCCACGCGGGCATCGAGGCCCACAAAGTCGTTGGCGTGCACGCAGCGCAGGGCCTCGGCGGCCAGTTCGCGATTCTCGCACGCCGCGAGCAGCTCCTTAAACGGACGCACGCTACCTGCGACAATGCGTGCATCGGACAGCGCCAGCCTGCGCACCGCCTCGGCCACGAGCGAGACGATCTCGACATCGCCCGCTGTATCGCCCGCACCGATAAGCTCAAAGCCCAGCTGTGTAAACTGGCGCGAGCCGCCGGCATTGCGCTGGCACTCACGAACCACCGGCGCCTCGTAGCGAAGGCGTAGGGGCAGATCGGCCGCGCGCATGCGAGTCGAAACCAAGCGCACAATCGGCAGCGTGTTGTCGGGACGGACCACCAGCAGGCGACCGTCGTCATCAAAGAGCTTAAACGGCGTGTCCGCAATGCGGCCGCCTTCCCCGAGCGCACCCTTGTCCTCGAGCAGCGGCGTCTCGACCGGAAGGTAATGATGCTCCCTGAAGCAGCCCTTCACCGTCAGCGCAATCTCCTCGCGCGCCTGAGCCTCCTCGGGCAATATGTCCCGGAATCCCCACGGTGTGGCCGTCATCTGGTGAGCCTCCTCAACTGCGTTTCATATAGAACAGAAGACCGGCATAGCTCCGCCGGTCTTCTGGGTACTTTAGCATACTAGAGTGTTTGCGGGGAAAATCGTCCTCCTCGGCTCACAGCGTATTCATTTGGAAACATAGGAGCGGATTGCCCGCGGCCCCGCTCGCCCATCGGAAGAGTTTACAGACGAGGGCCGGGGAGGCATGCATTGTTTTGAGAAGTGGGCTCCGCGAACTTCTCAAAAC
>DBFBKG010000010.1:0-6164 GCA_048203815.1 Collinsella sp.
CGACGTCATGTGCCTGTACTATCTCGAGCGCAGCAAGGACGGCCTGACTGGCGCCGACCTCGCCCGCATGGCCGGCGTTACCCGTGCCGCCGTTTCGCGCACACTGGCACACCTGGAGGAGGGCGGCTACGTCGAGGTCGACGACTCGGGCGATGCTGCCGTCAAGTACCGTGCCCCGGTGCGCCTGACTGCCCTGGGCGGCGAGAGCATGAGCGAGGCCGATCGCATCATTCGCGAAGTGCTCGACACCACCGGTAAGGCCATGGGCGTGGAACAGCGCGAGCAGATGTACGCGTCGCTGCGCACGATTCTCAATACCTTGCGCGAGATCTAAGGCCGCCAAGGCATTTGCTTCCAATTAACAACTGCATAGTCCCGTTTGAGCGCGTATACCGTGCCGGGGCATTGCTGTCAAAATTCCCCGCGCGAGGTCCGCGCAAGAAAGGATTCGCTATGTCCATTCGTATTATTACCGATTCCGCGAGCGATATGACGCCGGCTGAGCACCCCGCTCTGCGTGTTCTGCCGCTGTCCGTCACCTTTGGCACCGATGTGTATATGGATGGCGTCGACATCGATCACCAGCGCTTTTACGAGATGCTCGTGGAGCGCGATGAGCTGCCCAAGACTGGTCAGGTCAACCCGTATGCCTTTTCACAGGCGATTGCCGAAGCGCGTGAGGCCGGCGACGAGGCTGTGATTATTACCGTGGGCGCCAAGCTTTCGGGCACCAACCAGAGTGCCCGTACCGCACTTGCCGAGGCACCGGGCGGCGACGTGTGTGTGGTGGATAGCAACAACGTCACCCTGGGCGAGCGCGTGCTGGTCGAGTATGCGCTGCGCTTGGTGGACGAGGGCCGTAGTGCGGCCCAGATTGCGGCGGCGGTCGAGGCCGTGCGCGACCGTGTGGTGGTTATCGGCCTGCTCGAGACGTTGGAGTACCTGGTGCGCGGCGGCCGTCTGTCTGCTGCGGCCGGCGCTGTGGGTACGCTGCTCAACGTGAAGCCGGTCGTGGCCGCCGAGGACGGCCTCATCGTGCAGCTGGGCAAGGCGCGCGGTTCCAAAAACGGTCGAAACTTGTTGAACCAGAAGGTCGAGCAGGCGGGCGGCGTCGACTTTTCCATGCCGCTGGCGCTCGGCTATACGGGCCTTTCGGATGCGGTGCTCAAGAAGTATATCGATGACAGTGCGGCGCTGTGGGCTGGCCACACCGAGGGCGAGCTGCCCGTCCACACTATCGGCGCTACCATCGGCACCCACGTAGGTCCCGGCGCCGTAGCCGTAGCCTTCTTCCAGCCCGCCAATTAACCGACTTGCCATAAACCACCACAAAGGGGACGGGCACCTTTGTGGTGGTTTATGCTTTTCCGGGTGGAAGGGAGCATGCGATGGCGTCTGAGGGCTTTTTTGAACGGGTGTACGAGGTGGTCGAGCAGATTCCCGAGGGGATGGTCGCCACGTACGGCCAGGTGGCGCTGCTCGCCGGCCGTCCGCGAAGCGCGCGCTATGTGGGCTATGCGCTGCACGGCAATCCGCGCCCCGGTCTGATTCCCTGCCATCGTGTGGTGTTTGCCGATGGCCGTATTTGCGAGGGCTTTGCGTTTGGCGGCCCCGATGCTCAGCGTGAGCTCTTAACGGGGGAGGGCGTGACGTTTACCGATCCCATGCACGTCGACTTGGCCGCCTGTCGCTGGCCAGCAGGGCTCTAGCGGCTCCGCCGTGGCCAAAACCACCACAAAGGTGCCTGTCCCCTTTGTGGTGGTTTTCCGTTGCAGGTTTACCGGAGCTAACTTATGGAGAAGGTATGGCGGCGCATATTGACGCTAGAAAGTAAACCACGGTGAACTATATTGGTTTCAGCAACGGAGCAGGCAATAGGCGATGAAAAAGCCTGCCCTGTTGAGTTTGATTCGCATTCCTCCCCTCTGTGCGATTCAACGGTGTACTTCGGGAACAGGCCCGCTGGCAACTTACTGTCAGCGGGCCCGTTCCTGTTTGTCGGGGGAGTGCAACGGACAGAGCCGAACCGGTCGGGCACCAAAAAATGGCGGACGCCGTAGCGCCCGCCCTAAAACAATCGACAGCTCAAGCCAGCAGATCGGCCTAGTACACCATGCCCATGGCGTCCTGAACCTCGGCCAGGGTCTGCTCGGCGATCTCGTTGGCGCGACGATTGCCCTCGTGCAGCACGTCCTTGACGTAATCCAGGTCGTTCTCGTAGCGCTGGCGACGCTCACGGATCGGGGCGAAGTACTCGTTGACGGCCTCGGTCACGTACTTCTTGAGCTGGCCGGAGCCGCCCATGCCGATCTCCTCGGCAATCTCGACCTCGGAACGACCGGTGCAGATGGCAGCCGTCGAAAGCAGGCCGGATACGCCGGGGCGGTTCTCGGGATCAAACGTGATCATGCGCTCGGAGTCGGTCTGGCTCTTCTTGATGCGCTTGGCCGTCTCCTCGGCGGTCATCGAGATGTTGATGGCGTTGCCGTAGCTCTTGCTCATCTTGCGACCGTCAAGGCCGGGCAGCAGCGGGGTCTCGGACAGAAGCGCGTCGACCTCGGGGAACACCTTGCCGTAACGGTTGTTAAAGCGGCGTGCGATGGTGCGGGTGAGCTCGATGTGCGGCAGCTGGTCGCGACCGACGGGCACCACATTGCCCTTGCAGAACAGGATGTCGCAGGCCTGATGCACCGGGTAGGTGAGCAGAAGGCCGGTGAGCTCGTGGCCCGAGGCCTCCATCTCGGCCTTGACCGTGGGGTTGCGCGCCAGCTCGGCCTCGGACACCAGCGACAGGAACGGCAGCATGAGCTGGTTTGCGGCGGGCACGGCGGAGTGCGCGTAGATCATGGTCTTGTCGGGGTCGATGCCGCAGGCAAGGTAGTCCATGACCATGTTGTACACGTTGTCCTGGATGTGCTCGGTGGTGTCGCGGTCGGTGATGACCTGGTAGTCGGCGATGAGCACGTTGGTCTTGGCGCCCATGTTCTGCAGTTCAACACGGCCCTTGAGGGTGCCGAAGTAATGACCCAGGTGCAAGCGTCCGGTCGGGCGGTCGCCGGTGAGCATGGTGAACTTCTCGGGCGTCTTTGCCAGGCCCTCGCGAATGGCGTTGCTCTTTTGCAGCGCGACTTCGTAGCTGTTCTCGTTTGGCATGATTGCTCCTAACGTATGCGTATTGATCAAGATGATAACGCGTTTATTGAAAGGGGTAGGGCGTAAGTGAGTGAGGTGCCGGTAGGGCGAGGGCTATGCGGCGGTCGCGGCACGGTCGCGAGCGGCCAGCGGCAATGAGTCGCTTTCTCGGCAATAAAACCTAGCGCCTGTGGTGGCGCTCTTCCTTGCGCTCCTCGGCTGCCTGCTCCTCCTGTTTAAAGGCGGGGTCGTCGGGGGTTACCAGCTCGTCTTCGTGCGTGCGCTTGTTGTAATGGTGAAGCAGGACGGGCTCAAACAGGTGCAGGTGCTTGGCGAAGGCAGCCGAGCCAATGGCGAGCACGACAAAGATGAGCACGCGCATGGGCACCTCGACCTGATTGATCGCGGCGGCGCCGGCCGAAAGCATGATGCACCAGGCGTAGATGAGCAGCACGGCCTGCTTTTGGTTGTAACCCTCTTGGATCAGGCGGTGGTGAATGTGGCCCTTGTCGGCCTGTCCAATGCTAATGTGGGCACGCTTGCGGCGCACGATGGCGCTGAACGTGTCGATGATGGGTACGCCTGCCACGATGAGCGGGATGATGAGCGAGGTGAGCGCGGCGGTGCGGCTCACGTTGAGCAGCGAGATGGAGCCCAAAGCGAAGCCCAACAGCAGCGACCCCGAGTCGCCCAAGAAGATGCTCGCGGGGTTGAAGTTATAGCGCAAGAAGGCGAGGCACGAGCCAAAGAGCGCGATGGAGAGCGCGGCGGCGTCGATGCGGCCCGAGAGCACGGCGACCGAAAACATGGTGAACGACGCGATGCCGCAGATGCCCGTGGCCAGACCGTCGAGGCCGTCGATAAGGTTGATGATGTTGGTGAACGCCACTAGGTAGATCACGGTGATGGGGTAGGTGAGCCATCCGAGCATAATCTCGCCAGGGGCAAACGGGTTGACGATGACGCCGATTTTTAAGCCGCCCACGCAGGCGATGAGCGCGGCGAGGACCTGGCCGGCCAGCTTTTGCTTGGGCTTGAGCTGGAAGACGTCGTCAATCGCGCCAGTCGCAAAGATCACGGTAAAGGAGAGTGCCAACACGGGGTAGCTGATGTGCAGGCGCGGGTGCGGTACCAAAACGGGCGGCCAGCCCAGGTACCAGGTGCCCAGGATCTGCACAATACAGGCGACGACGAGGCCCAAAAAGACCGCGGTGCCGCCCATGCGTGGGATGGGCTTAGTGTTGATACGGCGCTTGGAGGGATAGTCGACGGCGTCGAGCTTGATTGCCAGGCGCTTGACCAGGGGTACCGTGAGAAAGGTCGTGATAAAGGCAGCGGCCGCCACGCATAAGTACGGTATGAAGCTCGTGGATGAAGCCATGAATCAAAAAACCGCCAAGCGTCGAAGGAAAAGGTCAAAGGGCGCTACGCGCAAAAGGGCATAGCTGACCCATGATACTCGACCGAGGGGGTGCGGGGGTTTACGCCGTGCGATTATCACGCGCTTACCAGATATTGGGATGTTGGCGGGGGTTCTGCCGAGTGCCGTTGGGTGTCATACGGGATCTGCGATGGCAATTTTTGGCAAAATCGGCAAAAGAAAACCACCCCCCACGTTACGAAAATGAACCCACCTAAAACAGGTGGGTGCCCTCATCGACTGTTCCAGCGTCCTTAACAACGAAGGATACCTGTACTAAGTACGACTGTGTGGGCTCCCTAAATAAACGCGACGGTTCACCCAGTTGCTCCGCGGGGGGCGGAATACCTACATCATAAAGCGGCACTTTGTTGATTCCAGTCTTGACATTACAAAATTCGTGTCGGACGATTACGGCGCCTTGGGCTTGGAGCCGTCTGTGCGGTCCGGGCCTTTACGTTTGAGCTGCTGAATCGTTATTTTGGAGCATGTTTTTATGCCGACGTCGTTGACCGAACTTTTTTCGCCTGCCTGTCATTTGTGTCCACGCCGTTGCGGTGCGGCGCGCGATGAGTGTGCGCACGGCATATGCGGCGCCGACGACACGCTTAAGGTCGCCCGCGCGGCGCTCCATATGTGGGAGGAGCCGCCCATCTCGGGCGAGGCCGGCTCGGGCACGATTTTCTTTAGCGGCTGTTCGCTCAAATGCGTCTACTGCCAAAACCACGAGATTTCGACGGGAAATTTCGGTCTTGAGATTACGCCCCAGCGTTTGGTCGAGATTATGCTGGAGCTGCAGGACCAGGGCGCCAACAACATCAACCTGGTGACTGCGACGCATTACGCTCACCTGCTGCCGGCCGCGATTGCCGCAGCGCGGGCGCGCGGGCTGGACATCCCGATCGTCTACAACACGAGTGGCTATGAGCGGGCGAGTGCCGTGGCTGCGCTCGGCGATATGGTCGACGTGTGGCTTACCGACTTTAAATATGCCGATGCCGGGCTTGCGCAGTCGCTTTCTCATATTAAGGATTACCCACGTGTGGCCGTGTCTGGCCTGGCTCAGATGGCGCGCGAGATTGAGCGCCGCGGGGGAGAGCTGGTGGACGACGAGGGGCTCATGAAGCGCGGCATCATCGTCCGTCACCTGGTGCTGCCGGGTCATGCGGACGATTCGTGCCGCGTGCTGGACCTGGTGTGGCAGACGGTGGGTGACGTGCCGATTTCGGTCATGAACCAGTACACGCCCAATGCGCTCATGCGCGAGCAAGGCGGCGAGTTGGCGCGCGCCGTGACGCGCGAGGAGTACGAGCAGGTGCTCGATCATGCCGACGACTTGGGCTTTACGACGATGTTCTGGCAAGAAGGCGGAGCGGTAGACGAGAGCTTTACCCCGGCGTTCGACACCACCGGCGTTCTTACCAGCGCAAAGTAGCGCGTTCGCCGATGATTTTTCTGGGACGGGGATTAAAAAAGGCTCTGTTAGACCAGGATTGACATTCCGCCCCGTCATCTTCTTGCGATTGCACAATGGTCGCCCCTTGTCGAATCTGAATCCGGCAAGGGGCGATGCGCCCGAGACCGGACGAGTTGCTCGCCTGGCCCTGCCGTT
>DBFBKG010000011.1:0-13904 GCA_048203815.1 Collinsella sp.
CCGCAGCAGATGCACACGTCCATGTCGTTGACGATATGCCCGCGCAAGCGCTCGGGCGCCGTCAGTTTCTCCTGCGGATAGCAAACCGTGACCGGCTGCTTGACCATAGAACCCAAGGCCGTCTTGGCAAATGTCAGTAAACTCATGCCGCGCCTACCTTTCTGTGCAGCTAATGCAAGGGTCGATGGTCAGGATAATCATGGGCACGTTGGCAAGGAGCACGCCCTGCAGCGCATGCGTCAGACCCGCCAGGTTCTGCGACGTCGGCGTGCGCACGCGGAAGCGGTCCAAGTTCTTGGTGCCGTTGCCGCGCACATAGTAGTATGCCTCGCCGCGAGGTTGCTCAATCACAACCTCGCCGCGCGCGCCGTCGGCCGGCGTGAGCTTGGTGCGCCCGCCGATCCCGTCGTGCGGAATCTTGCCCACAAGCTCCTTAATGATGTCCATGGCCTGCGTGACCTCAGCGCAACGCACCTGGCAGCGGGCATAGCAGTCGCCATCGGTAGCAACGATGGGCTCAAACGCAGCCAGGTCCGCATAGGCACCGTCGCCAAACATGCGCACGTCGTAGTCCACGCCCGAGGCGCGCCCAAACGGACCGACCATCGAAAGCTCCAGCGCGTCTTTCTTGCTGATCACGCCCACGCCATGCAGGCGCTCGCCGCAGCTGTTGTCGTCCAAAAACGTATGCACCAGGGCCTCGTAGTCGGGGCGCATGGCGTCGAGCGTCTCGACAATGCCCGCCAGCTCGGAGTCCTCGATATCGTGCTTAAGGCCGCCGATCTCGTTAATCGACAGAATCACGCGCCCACCGCAAGTGCTCTCGAAGATCTTGAGAATCTGCTCGCGCAGGGTCCACGAACGATAGAACAGCGCCTCAAAGCCAAAGGCATCGGCGAGCAGGCCCAGCCACAGCAGGTGCGAGTGAATGCGCGAAAGCTCGTGCAAAATAGTACGGATATACTGCACGCGGCCGGGCACCTCGATGTCGAGCATGCGCTCGCAGGCTGTGGCATAGCCGTAGCTGTGGCCCACGGCGCAGATGCCGCAGATGCGTTCGGCGATGTAGCCAAACTGATGCATGTCGCGCTTTTCGGTGAGCTTCTCGAGTCCGCGGTGCACAAAGCCGATCTGCGGAATTGCCTCGATGACGCGGTCGTCCTCGATCACCAGGTCCAGATGAAGCGGCTCGGGCAGCACCGGGTGTTGCGGGCCAAACGGAATAACGGAGCGATGTGCCATGGACCTTACGCCTCCTTTTTCTGCTTGTCGCGGGCGGCCTTGGCGGCAAGCGCCGCGCGGACCTTGGCCGCTTTCTCGGGATCCATGGCGGCGAGCTTTGCTTCCAGCTCGGCAGCCTTGAGCGCGGCCTTGGCGGCAGCCTCGTCATGCTGGGCATCGGAGCCGGCAGCCGCAGCAGGCTGAGCGGCGGCGCCTGCGGCATCGCCGGCGCTCGCAGCGCCCTCCCCTGCAGCAGCCGCGGCAGCCTTCTCGGCCGCGGCCTTGCGCGCCTTGGCCTCGGCGGCGGCGCGGACCTTCATGGCCTTCTCGCGCGCGGCTTTCACCTCGGGCGTGATGACGCTCATGGGCTCGGCAGTCGAGACCTGGTAGAAAAAGCCCTTAAAGTCAATCTGCATGTCGGTGATGGCAAGACCAAATAGGTCGTGGGCCTCATTTTCAAACGGGAATACCGCCGGATAATACGAGCTGATGGACGGAATCTCCTGGTACTGGTCGATACCCTCGACTACCAGGTTCTCGATCGCATAGCTACCGTCCTGCGCAATATGCTCCTGAGCAGCACGAACGTCGATAAACGTATAGACCAGCCGATACGTGCCGTCGTCGATGTTGCGCTCGGCGTGCATTTGCACAAAGCGCGCGCCGACGCCCTTGAGCGCCTGGACATGCGACAGGAGTTCGTCGATCCCGACGGTGGTATAGATTGCCTTTTGCATTACTCGGCCTCCTTTGCAGCGGCTGGCGTCCCGGCGGGTGCGTCGCCAGCGGCGGGTGCGGCGGGCGTCCCGGCAGGGGCGTCGCCGACCCCCGCAGCCACAAACCCGTCCTCGCCCAGCTCAACGCCACCGTCCCAGGTAGCAGCGCCGCCCACGGTAAGTGGGTCGCCGCCGGCGCGCATCACGGCCTCCTTCTGGTCCAGGATGCCGCATGCCTCCACGATGGCATCGATCACGGTCTCGGGGCGAATGGCGCACCCGGGCGCGTACACGTCCACGGGAATCGCGCGGTCCACGCCGCCGATCACGTTATAGGCATCGCGAAACACGCCGCCCGAGCACGCGCAAATGCCGCACGCCACCACGCACTTGGGCTCGAGCATCTGGTTGTAGATCTGGCGCACGACGGGCAGGTTCTGGGCATTGACCGACCCCGTCACCAAAAAGATGTCCGCATGCTTGGGGTTGCCGGTGTTGACCACGCCAAACCGCTCCGCATCGAACAGCGGCGTGAGCGAGGCCAGCACCTCGATATCGCATCCGTTGCAGCTCGAACCGTCGTAATGAATAACCCACGGCGAGCGCGACATTTTATGATCCATGGATGCCGCCTCCTAAATAAATACGTCGACGAGGATGGGCATAAGGTTGAGCAGGCCAAACACCAGCGCCACGCCCCAGCCGAGCTTAAAGCAGCTGCGCCAGGTGCTGCGGGCGAAGGTGTTATCGATCAGCACCTCGACAAAGTACGTCGCAGCCATCACGACCAGGGCGACCACCCAGCTCACCGGGTTGTCCCAGACAAAGAACATGCCCACCCACATCAAAAACAGCGCGGTCTCGCACCAGTGCATAAGGGTCATCTTGGCCAGCGTGCCGCCGCTCATCTCGGTGGCGACGCCCTGGACAATCTCCTGATGCGCGTGATGCGAATACGAAAGGTCAAACGGCGACTTGCGCAGCTTGATGGTGAGCACCGCGAGCAGCGCGAGGAAAATGGGCGCGCTGTACACAATGATGGGGGCCGACTGCCCCGTCACGGCGATGGAATCGAAGCTATCGGTGGCAAGGTACAGGCCCACGCTCATCAGCAGAACGGCGGGCTCGTAACTCATAACCTGCAGCAGCTCGCGATCGGCACCAACCTGGGCAAACGGGCTTTGCGTCGAGGCGGACGCCAGCACCACAAAAATCGCGGCGAGCGTCACCATAAAGGCGCACAACAGCGTGTTGGAGCCCGACACAAAGATGCCGCCGCCCACGACGGTAAAGATGAGCGCGCACGCCATGTAGGTATCGTCCATGGTGTTTACGCTGGCAGGGGCCTTGTGCAGCAGCTTGGCAACGTCGTAGAAGGGCTGCAGCAAGCGCGGGCCCACGCGACCTTGCATACGGGCGGACAGCTTACGGTCAAGGCCGTCAATCAAGCCGCCCACAAGCGGCGCCAGCAAGGCAAACGCCACGGTGCCAATAAAAATGCCCACGACGCCCGAGCCCTCGAAATACTTACCGCGCAGCACCGAGGGCGCGCTCATGGCAAGCCGCTCGGGCCCAATCCACGCGCAACACAGCAGCGCAAACAAGATAATGCTGCAGCACACGACGCTACCCGCGGGGCTAATACGCTTCTCGCCAAGGGCGTCCTCCGAGTACCAATTGCGCTTTTCGGCCTTCACCTCGTGTCCCATCGAGCCGCGGAAATGGCGATATTTGTCGGTTCCCACGCCCGAAAGGTACACGTTGACGTGCGGCTTATTGCTCACGCGGAATGAAGTCAGCAGCACCACGGCGATAAACGCCACGATAACCACCATCAGATACATGGCGTCCTTGCCGATAACGTACGGCACGCGGCCAAACACCATGGCCAAGTAAGGCGACACCAGGCCGCTCGAGATAACCGGGAACGCCACGCAGCACAGAATCAGCAGCGCGGCGATGGTGTTGAGGGCCATCCATTCGGTCTTATGGACATTGACCTCAACGTTTTGAGCCGTGGGATCGACGCCCGAAAGCTTGGCAAGCCACTTGCCCCAGAAGTAAAACGTCGCGGCCGAGCCAAAGGCAAGCACCATGATCATGAGCACGTTGCCGGTCTGCGCGAACGCCACCAGGGCGCCCCACTTGGACACGAGCATGCCAAACGGCGCCACAAACATGCCCATAATGCCCAGCATCATCAGGCGCGTCAGGTGCGGCATGCGGCTGAACATACCGTCCATGTCCTCGATATTGCGGCTGCCGATATGATGCTCGGCCGTGCCCACGCACAGGAACAGCAGCGACTTTGCCACCGTGTGGAACAGGATTAGGAAGATGGCCGCCCATACGGCCTCGGGCGCGCCGACGCCCAGGCAGGCACTGATGAGGCCCAGGTTGGAGATGGTGGAGTACGCGAGCACACGTTTGGCGTTGCTCTGCGAGATGGCCATGAGGGCAGCGAGCAAAAACGTGATGGCACCCACACTCGTGACCATAAAGCCGGTCACGGGATAGATGGCATAGAGCGGGCTCAGCTTGACCATGAGGAACACGCCGGCTTTGACCATGGTGGACGAGTGCAGCAGGGCGCTCGTGGGCGTGGGGGCAACCATGGCACCGAGCAGCCAGGTATGGAACGGCATCTGCGCGGCCTTGGTAAGGGCGGCGAGCGACAGCAGAATGACCGGCATCACCAGCAGCGCGGATTGCGCGGTTCCGGCGCCGGAAAGCTCGATCATGCCCGAGATGGTCAGCGGCATGCCGTTAACGTGCAGGTACATGAGTCCGGCCAAAAACGCGATGCCGCCCAGCATGTTGAGAATGATCTGGGTAAAGGCGTTCTTGATGGCCTCGGGCGTGCGCGTATAGCCAATCATAAGGAACGAGCACACGGTGGTGATTTCCCAGCCGCAGAATAGCCACTCAAGGTTGTCGCTCGTCACGATGACGAACATGGCCGAGAGGAACAGGAACATAAGCGCCAGGAACTGCGGGCGACGGTCGGGCGCGGTCTGCCCGCGCAGCGCGGCCTCGTGCTCATCGTGCGCCTGGAAGTCCTTCATGTAGCCCAGGGCATACACGCAGATTAGGCTGCCGACGATGCCGACGGCGAGGACCATGATCACGCTCATGTAGTCCAGGTAGAGCGGCGTCGCCGTGACGGCTTCGGCCATGGGCAGCGTCATGGCTGCAAAGGCGAGCGAGCCCACCAGCTGGACTATGCCGAGCACTGTGGTAAGCACGTTCCTATATTTGTACGCGTTGTACAGGATGACGGCGCACAGGATGACATCGATGGCGGAGCTGATGATCGAGAGCACATGCGAGGTGCCGGGGGCAACCTCAAAGCTCTGCGGACCCGTGCCAAAAAACATGACGGCGACTACAACTGTCACCGCCATAATAATGCCGGAACCTATGAGCCCCACCGCATCGCGGGCGCGGTCACCGCGCGCGAGCAGCATGCCCAGCGCCGGTACCAGCGGAAACAGGGTAAGGAAATACAGTAGCGTCATACCATCACTCCCCCATGCAAAAACGCTGCAATTGTTTAACGTTATAGCTCAATTGAGGAGCAGCGGCGGCAGGTTTTCGGTCAACTGGGGAGTTTTAGGCGTACGGGGCAAGGGCGCGTCCGCTTTGGAGCAGAGGGGCGGCAAGAAAAATGCGCCCCTGTGGGCGCACCATCCCGTTCGCTATTCCGCCTTTTTAACGCGCGGCTTGCGACCGCGCGGCTTATCGATAAGCGCGTCGGCGCCGCCATCGCGATACTGACGACACCAAGCCTTGACCGAAGACTCGCTGGGAATCTTGTGCTTGATCATGGTCTCGCGAACCGTCAGGCCGTTTTCCAAACGGTCCTTAACCACGGCGAGGGCGCGGTGACCGACCCCCTCTTGGAGGATCTCGACGGCGCGCTGCCTAACCTCGGGCGCATGCGTGCGAGTCCTAGTTGCTTCTGACATACCTGCCACTTCTTAGCCTTAACCGTTAATCTGCTTTCTTACGTGCACGCTAGATAGTAGCATTTTGCTGTTTGCTCAAAGTAGTTAATTAAAATAGACGCGGCGTTATCTGGGCATTTGACACCTATTTACGACATTTCTTTATCGATTATTTACGCTGGTAGCTAGCTCGCAGCTAATCGTCATTCGTTTGCCAACAAAATTGACGTCTCTTTATGTCCTTTGGTCTAGAGGGAATAATTATTAACCCCTCCCCCAATAATTTTGAGCGGCCTGCAGGGCAGTGACGCCTCACTCCTCATGATTACCGCGCATTGCCATCCATCCGAGCAAAACAAAAAGGACGGGACCTGCTGCGCTTGCAGACCCCGCCCCGGTTGACACCCGATGGGACGCAGTCGGGCGAGGCAGGTCCGTGCTGCCGCCCCGCCTGGCCGCGATGTTCAACTACAGCTCGTTGGCCGCGTGATACGCCGTGCGAATGGCGCTCGCAATGTCGGCAGTGCGCTCGCCCGAGCAGTCGCCCACGCAGGTCACGGGCACCGTCACGCCGTCCAGGTCAAACGCGTTGGCCTTGGAGCCCACGGCCATCACCACGTAATCGCAGGCGATCTTCACCGGCTCCTCGGCGCCGTCCTCGGTGGTGCGAATGGCCTCCACGCCCTCGTCGGTAATGGCGGTCAGGCGGGTCTTCACGTGCTGCTCCACGTTGTGCTCTGCAAAGTCGCTCATAATCAGCGGCAGAATGGTCTCGGACTCGCCCGCGGCAATCTTGTCGAGCATCTCCACGATCGCCACCTCGCAGCCGTGCTGCAGCAGGTACTCGGCAGTCTCGGTGCCCACCAGGCCGCCGCCAATGACAGCGACGCGGCCCGTAAGCTCCGCCTTGCCGGCCAGCACGTCCCAGCTCGAGACGACCTTCTCCGAGTCGGCACCCGGAACGGGGATAACCACGTCGTGCGCGCCCACGGCCACAATCGCGGCGTCGGCGGCGTTGAGGTCCTCAGCAGTAGCGGCATGGTTGAGCTCAACCTTCACGCCCAGGCCGGGCAGAATCTTCTCGTAATACTCGACCGAGCGCATGATCTCGTCCTTGCGCGGAGGCGCGGCCGCCAGCACAATCTGGCCGCCCAGATGATCGCTCGCCTCGTAGACGGTCACATCGTAGCCGCGCTTGGCCGCCACGCGTGCGGCCTCCAGGCCGGCAATACCGCCGCCCACCACGGCGATCTTCTTGTCGCCCTCGCCCGGCTTGATGGCGACGGTCGCCTCGTCGCCGTTCTCGGCGTTGAGCACGCACGAGATGTACTTGCGGTTTTGAATCGCATCGACGCAGCCCTTGTTGCAGTTGAGGCACTCGCGGATGGGCTCACCCGTGGCAGCCTTCAGCGCAATGTCGGGGTCGCACATGAGCGAGCGGCCATAGGCGATGATGTCGGCCGCGCCGTCTTCCAGAATCTTCTCGCCGGCCTCGACCGAGATGACACGGCCCACGGTTGCCACCGGCACGGAGACCAGGGCCTTGACGCGCTCGGCCACGGGCAGCGTCCAGTTGTAGGGCATGGCGCCCATGGGCGGAATGGTGTCGCCCATGTTGCCGGTGTGGTTGGCCTGTGCAACCTGGATCATGTCGATGCCCGCGCCCTCGAGCAGCTTGGCGAACTCGCAGGCCTCGTCAGGCTGCAGGCCGCCCTTGCCGCGCGGCGTGCCGTCGGGGTTCTCCATGATCACGGGGAGCTTGTACTCCATCATCAGCTGCGGCGCGGCTTCCTTAATGGCAGCGACGACCTCGAGCGCGTAGCGAACGCGGTTCTCGAACGAGCCACCGTACTCGTCGGTGCGCTGGTTGAGGATGGCCGAGCACAGCGAACCCACCAGGCGATCGCCGTGGACCTCGATGGCGTCGATGCCGGCCTGCTGCGCACGGGCGGCCGAGGCAGCGATGGCTTCCTTGATCTGGGTGAGCTGTTCTACGCTTGCCTCGTTCACAAAGTGCTGCATGTCGTGGTGCAGCTTGGCGTAGGCCTGATTGCGGATCTCGTTGGACTCGGCCATCTTGGCGGCAAAGGTCTCCTCGTCGCCGGCGGCCTTGGCCTCCTGCGCGGCCTTGGCAGCGGCCATGGATCCCATGACCATGCGGCCGACACCGGGCACGTCATACTCGGGGTGGAACAGCTGCAGCGCGACCTTGGCGCTGTGCTTGTGGACGGCGTCGGCCAGTGCCTTAAACGTGGGGATCTGGGCGTCGGTCGCCAGCTTGGGCGTGGGGCTTGCGGTCATAACGGGAGCGACGTCGCCGATGACGATGTAGCTCACGCCGCCACGGGCCAGACGCTCATAAAAGGCCAGGCTGCGCTCGCCGATGGAACCGTCGCGCTCCTCGTAGCCGGTGGTCAGCGGCGGGAACATAATGCGGTTCTTGAGCTCAAGGGGGCCAACCGTAATGGGCTGGAGCAGCTTGGATGCAGGTGCGGTCATGGACATTCCTCTCTTGTAGGCGCGGCGGCGATGGTGCCGCGTAGTTGTCTAGAGGATATGGCATGGGGGCACAGCGGCGCAACGAAAATCGGCGAATATCAGGTGGCGGCAGGTGGATGGGGCGAGGCGGCCCGTCGGTTTGTCTCAATCTGTAACAGTTACTCAGCAAAACCGGGTCTTACTGTTACAGATCGAGACAAACGGGAGCGTTCCGTCGGAAAATCTCGATCTGTAACACCTACAGGCCAAAAACGACCCTAGATGTTACAGATCAAGACAAACCAATCTAGCCTGCCGAAAAATCTAAATCTGTAACAGTAACTCGGCAAAATGGGCTCCAGATGTTACAGATCGAGATAAACGGGACCCGTCTGCCAGAAAATCTCAATCTGTAACAACAACTCGGCAAAATCCGCCCCTCGTGTTACAGATTTAGATAAACGGGACCCAACCCACCGGCATATCTCGATCTGTAACACCCAGCCGCCCAAATCGGGTCTAGATGTTACAGATCGAGATTTTGTTTGAGAAGCCGAGAATTGGACCGAAAACACGGTCCCCAAATAACAAAAAAACTCGCCGGCTAGGCCGACGAGCTGCAAGTTCTTGGTCGCGGGGGCAGGATTTGAACCTACGACCTCCGGGTTATGAGCCCGGCGAGCTACCAGACTGCTCCACCCCGCAATGTCTGGGCGCCTCATGTGCGCAAGAAAGAATATTACGTGGGAGTTCGGTAAACGGCAAGGAAAATCTCGTAGAGCATAATTCCTTCATATTTAAAACCCCTTAGCCCATATCACCGTAAACGAATCGCAGCCTGGCACCGCCGGCGGCGCGTATACAATGGTGCGCGTCCTTTTACGCCGACACCTGGAGTAGACATGCTGCTCGCTATCGATATGGGAAACACGCAGACGGCCATGGGCCTGTTTGACGGAGACGAGCTGGTGCAGTCGTGGCGCATGCCCACCGACCGCTCCTATACCGCCGACGAGATCCACGTGCGCCTGATGGGCTTCTTTAAGATGTACGGCCTTTCGCTCGATGCGGTCGACGCGATCGCCTTTGCCGGCGTGGTGCCGCAGCTCTCGCGCGAGTGGCACGCCGTGGCCGACCGCATCGCGGCGGACGCCATCGTCATTGGGCCGCAGACGGCGGCCGTGACCAAGCTGCGGGCGGCACGCCCCCAGGCCGTTGGTGCCGACCGCATCGCCAACGCCGTCGCTGCCGAGACCTTCTACGGCGCTCCGGCGATCGTGGTGGACTTTGGCACCGCAACCAATATCGACGTCATCGACGAGGACGGCTATTACATTGGTGGAGCGATTGCGCCGGGCATCCGCATTTCGATGGACGCACTCGCCGCCCGAGCCGCCAAGCTCGCCAGCGTTCCGCTCGAGGCGCCCGAGCACGCCATCGGCCGTGATACCGAGGAGTGCATCAAGGTCGGCGCCGTAACGGGCGCCGCCGCCATGGCCGAGGGCCTGGTCGCGCGCATGAAGCGCGAGCTGGGGCGCGAGGATGCCACCGTTATCGCCACGGGCGGCCTCGCCAGCATCGTCGCCGATTCGACCGACGCCTTCGACGTGGTCGACGGCCAACTCACCATCAAAGGCATCTGCGAAATCTACCGCCGCATGCAGAAGCTGGGGTAGGACGGGGACCTAAGTCGAGCACGAGCGGCGAACTAGGCAACGCATTGGTCCTATTCCTCAAAATCGAAAATTTTTTAGTTTTGAGGAATAGGACTTTCTGCTACGTCTCACCGCACAGCCACCTCGCCAGGTCCACGATCTGCACCCCATTGCGGTCCGTGGCCTCGTGATGCGTGCGGGCGAGAATCATCTTGGGGTACGCGTCGCCAATGCTCAGCAGTGGTGAAATCTCGCGTTCAAATGTCTTATCCGAGCTGATGTCGTCGCTCACCTGAATGTAGAGCTTCTCGCTTCGCTTGATTGCTACAAAGTCTATTTCCTTTTTATAGAGTACGCCGACGTATACCTCGTATCCGCGGCGCAGCAGCTCGATGGCCACCATGTTCTCGTACACGCGACCCCAGTCCATATCGCGTGTACCGAGCAGTGCGTATTTAAACGCATGGTCCGCCAGATAGTACTTCTCGCCGCTCTTAAGGTATTTTTTGCCGCGAATGTCGTATCGACGAACTTTATAGAAGGCAAACGCATCGCACAGGTACCCCATGTACGTGCCGACGGTCTTGTTCGTAATCTTTAGCCCATCCGCATTTAATGCATCAGTAATGTTGCGTGCCGACGTAATGTTGGAAACGTTGTCCATCATGTAATCGGCAATGCGCAGCAGCGCCGATTCGTTTCTCACGTTATGCCGCTGCACGATATCTCTCACAATGAGCGTCTTAAAGACGTTGGAGAGATATTGATAGCGCTGCTCCTGCAGTGGATAAGGGTAAGAGCCAGACATGCCGCCGGTTCTCGCGTACCCATCGAAGTCGCGGTCGACCTCGCTCTCGTCGCCATAGAGACGATACTCCTCAAACGAGAATGGGAAAACCTCGATCTCGAAGGTGCGCCCCGTAAAGAGCGTCGACAGATCGCTCGACAGCAAAAAGGCATTCGATCCGGTGATGAAGATGTCGTACTGCTCGGATGCGTGAAGGCTGTTGATCGCACGCTCAAAACCGTCGCACATCTGAACTTCATCGATAAGCAGAAAGTTATGCTTGCCGGCCACTCGATGCTCTTTTACATAGGTGAGCAACGCGTGATACTCGAGCAGGTTCTCGAACTCATCGAGGTTGTAGTTGATATGGATGACATTCGAATTGGACAGATTCGCCTCCACGTAATCGCGGAGGGCCTCGAGCAATTTTGACTTACCGCTACGGCGGATGCCCGTTATGACCTTGATGTCCGGCACGCCAATAAGGCTCGTCAACGTGTCCATATATGACGTTCTATTGATGAGTTTCATTGGGGCCTCCTCGCGGTCTTTTATCGCTATTCCTCAAAAACGAAAATTTTTCAGTTTTGAGGAATAGGCTCTGTAGCGAATATACCTCGCGAAAGGCCGAGCTGCCTTAATCCTATTCCTCAAAAACGAAAATATTTCAGTTTTGAGGAATAGGCCCGAGGTGCTACCCCACAGTCACGCGAAAGCCCTCCCCGGCGCAAGCCGAGGAGAGCTTCTGTTGTCATCATTATCTTCGAACGCTGGCGCCTCGCGCTACAGCCCGCGAATGCGCACGGCCTCGGGCGGAAACTCTTGCTCGCCGGCGTCGGTCTTAATGGTCGCGCGGCCCCAGATGTCCAGGCCCGCAAACACGCCGACCGCGAGCGGCAGGCCGTTGGGCGACACCGCCGCGACCTGACGACCCAGCAGCGGCACCATATCGAAGTACTCACCCAGCACCGGGGCCAGCGGGCCGGCAGCGCCCTGTGGCGTGTTGGCGGCAACCGCCCAGACGCCAACGCGAGCGAGCACCGCCGCGGCCAATGCCTCGACCAGCGCTTCGTCAGCCACATCCACACCAAGCTCGCCCAGCGCCGCGCGCTCAATATCCACCGTCACGGCACCGAACATGCCCGCGGCACCGGCACCGCCGTTGACGGCGACGCGCGCGAGCGACGTCTCAAACGCAGGCGCGCCGCACACGATGTCACTCGGCCACTGGATACCCACCTTGCCAGCAAGCCCCAGACCCGGCGTTGCGGCTGTGCCCGCGAGCGCGTCCATCATGCCCATTGCGGCCACAAACGGCAGGCCGTGGAAGGCGTGCATGTTCACATCGGGGCGCACGACCAGCGAAAACGTCAGCGATGCATCGCCCGCACTCCACGCGCACCAGCCCGCGGACATGCCCTCGCGGCCCGCGTCACGCGCCGCGTCGAGCTCGGTACCGGCGGCAACAGCATTCATCTCGATCATCTACATACGCCCCAATTCGCCCACGATATGGCCCACGCGGTCCTCGGGCTCCTTGACCTCGACGCCGTTGTAGCGGAAGAACCGCGCCGGGTCGTGCATCAGGTCTTCGAGCGGCACCAGCACAAAGTCGCGCTCGCCAATGAGCGGATGCGGCAGGCGCAGCTTCTTGCCGCCGTGGGTCTCGCCGTCCATCCACAGCAGGTCCAGATCGATGGTGCGCGGGCCGTTGGCCTTGGCCTTCTTGGAGCGGTCGCGTCCCAGCTCGGCCTCGATCTTCATGAGCTCGTCGAGCAGCACCAGCGGCGCCAGCTCGGTCTTGATCTCGATGACGGCGTTGGCAAACGCATCCTGGCGCGTCTCGTAGGCCGGCTCACTCTCGTAGATGCGCGAGCAGTTGGACACGCAGGTCAGCGGAATCTCGGCAATCATGTCGCGCGCAGCGCGGATGTTGTCGCAGCGATGCCCCAGGTTGGAGCCCACGGCCACAAACGCGCGGCGCGGCTGCGGCTTGGCGACCGCCCAGTAACCGTTCAGGAACTGCGCAAAGCCCGCAACGTCGTGCACGCGCACGATGTTGGCGCCGGCCTGGATGGCGCCCAGGCACACACCAAACGTGGCGGCATCGCGCGCGGCGGCATCGGTCACGCCCGAGACGGCGCCCACAAAGCGCTTGCGCGACACGGCACACATGAGCGGATAGCCCAGTGACGCCATCTTGGCAGTCTCGCGCTGGATGACGATGTCCTCGTTAGCCGACTTACCAAAGCCCGGGCCAGGATCGATGCAGATGCGGTCGCGCGACACGCCGGCATGGATGAGCGTGCGGGCCTGGTCGGACAGAAAGCCCATGACGCGGCGCATGATGGGCGCAGAATCGGGCAGGGTAAAGCGGCGGAGCTGCGAGGTGGGCACATAGGCCTCCTCGCGGCGGGCGCTGCGGCGCATCATGGCGGCCAGGCGGTCATTGGACTCCGATGCGGCCTCGGTGGCTGCGGACGCGGCCTCGGGCGCGGGCGCGACGGTCTCGGCGGCAGCTGCCTGCTCGGCGGCCGGCGTCTCCTGCCCCAGCTCGGTTACAGGCTCGGACGTGGGCTCCGGTTCGCCAAACGGCAACGAGGGCTGCACCACGCCGCCCGGAAGCTTGGCCTCCGGCTTAGGCTCGCCCAGCAACTTGCCACGACGGCGACGGGCCGGCTTCTCGGCCTCGCGCGCGGCCTCGGCAGCCGCTTCGCGTGCCTTCTCGGCAACAAACGCCGCAGCCGAGGTATCGAGCTGCACCGTCGCGTGCGTGCGGGCGGGTGCGGCGACCTCGCCGGCATGCATCACGATGATGCCGCAGGTGCTCGTCTTAACAAACTCGACCATCTTGGGATCGGTGAAGCCGGTCACGTCGTTGACGATCGAGGCGCCGCAGCGCACGGCCGCCTTGGCAACCGCCACATGACGCGTGTCGATCGAGACGATGGCGCCCTCCTTGGCCAGCGCGCGCACCACGGGCAGCACGCGGCGAGCCTCCTCGTCGGGGTTGACCGGGGTAAAGCCGGGGCGCGTGGACTCGCCGCCCACGTCGATGATGTCGGCACCGGCGTCGAGCATCGCCAGGCCGTACTCGATG
>DBFBKG010000012.1:0-38347 GCA_048203815.1 Collinsella sp.
GCTCTGCTCCCGACCGCGGCGACAACGCCATCTACAAGATGGCTGACATCATCGCTGACGTCCGCGCTCTCAACAACAACGGCTGCGACGAGTCGACCGACATCAAGGGTCTCGTCAAGATGCTCGACCCCAAGTACAACCCCGAGCACTACGAGGATGCCCGCTTCCTGGGCCGCGGCACCTGCACCGTCAGCCAGATCTTCTACACCAGCCCCAGCCGCTGCGCCGTGGCCGATTCCTGCGCCATCTCCATCGACCGTCGCATGACCGCCGGCGAGACCTGGGAGTCCTGCCTGGACGAGATCCGCAACCTGCCGGCCGCCAAGAAGTACGGCGACGACGTGAAGGTCTCCATGTACATGTACGATCGTCCGTCCTGGACCGGCGAGGTCTACGAGACCGAGGCTTACTTCCCCACGTGGATCAACAAGGAGACCGCTCCGCACGTCAAGGCTCTCGTCGACGCCCACAAGGCCATGTTCGGTGACGAGCGCATCGGCTGCGAGCCCAGCATGGACAAGCGCACCGGTCGCCCGCTGTGCGACAAGTGGACCTTCTCCACGAACTGTGTCTCCATCCAGGGCCGCTACGGCATCCCCTGCGTGGGCTTTGGCCCGGGTGCCGAGTCTCAGGCTCACGCTCCCAACGAGGTCACCTACAAGGACGACCTGGTCACCGCTGCTGCCATGTACGTGGCTGCCCTGAACCTCTACGATCCGAGCCAGGCCGATGGCGATGCCACCGTGTTCCGCGCCGGTCTGACCAACAACAAGATCGACTAGTCCCATTCCTCGATCTTGTTGAGCCGGGGACAGTTTATGTCCCCGGCACCCCTTGTTGACTTGGGGCCCGCGGTCGTTATCTCCCATGCTTCCTCAACGGTGGCGGGTCCTCGTCATGGTGCTCTGCATGTTCTAGCCACACGCGCATGCCGGAGCACATCTACTCATTGCGATCGTTTCACCTTTAGAAAGGACATTTACATGGACGCCAAGTTTACCGAGCTCGTCGAGCAGCTGAACGGCCTCGATTTTAAGGGTATGTACGGCAGCGACTTCCTGCACACCTGGGACAAGACCACCGATGAGCTCAAGGCTCTCTACATCGTGGCCGACGCTCTGCGCGAGCTGCGTGAGAACAACGTTTCGTCCAAGATCTTCGACTCGGGCCTGGCTGTCTCCCTGTTCCGCGACAACTCCACCCGTACGCGCTTCTCCTTCTCTAAGGCCGCCAACCTGCTCGGCCTTGAGCTGCAGGACCTGGACGAGAAGAAGTCCCAGATCGCTCACGGCGAGACCGTCCGCGAGACCGCTACCATGATCTCCTTCATGGCCGACGTCATCGGCATCCGCGACGACATGTACATCGGCAAGGGTGACGCCTACATGGCCGAGGTCTCCGAGTCCGTGCAGCAGGCCTACGAGGACGGCGTTCTGGATCACCGTCCCACGCTCATCTCCCTGCAGTCCGACTCCGACCACCCCACGCAGTCCTCTGCCGACATGCTCTACCTCATCAACGAGTTTGGTGGCCTCGAGAACCTCAAGGGCAAGAAGGTTGCCGTCACCTGGGCCTATTCGCCCTCTTACGGCAAGCCGCTGTCCTGCCCGCAGTCGCTGATCAGCCTGCTGCCCCGCTTTGGCATGGACGTCACCCTGGCTCACCCCGAGGGCTACGACCTCATGCCCGAGGTCGTCGAGCGCGCTAAGGGCTACGCCGCCGAGTCCGGCACCACCTTTAAGCAGGTCAACACCATGGCCGAGGCCTTCGATGGCGCCGACATCGTGATCCCCAAGAGCTGGGCTCCGTTTGCCGCCATGGAGAAGCGCACCAATCTGTACGCCGAGGGCGACGACGCCGGCATCGCCGCGCTCGAGAAGGAGCTGCTCGCCCAGAACGCCACTCATCAGGATTGGTGCTCCACGACCGAGCTCATGGAGAAGACCGCCAACGGCCAGGACACCATCTTTATGCATCCGCTGCCCGCCGACATCTCCGGTGTCTCCTGCGAGCACGGCGAGGTCAACGCCGACGTCTTCGACATGCACCGTGTGGGCATGTACAAGGAGGCCAGCTACAAGCCGTACGCCATCGCTGCCATGATGTTCCTGCAGAAGGTTGCCGATCCCGCCGCTACCCTCAAGGCTCTCGACGAGCGCAACACCGCCCGTTGGTTCCAGGCCTAAAGCTGGGCTGAGGTAAGCCATGTAAAGGGGGCGCTCTGCCAACCGGCGGGGTGCCCCCTTTTTGCATCGGGGGTATGCGGGATAAGCGCTTTCGATGCAGATGCCCCGCGGCGCGAGTTATGGGTACGATGGTTTCAGGGGAGGTATCGCCATGAAACTTGGTTGCGTCATTATGGCTTCGGGCGAGGGCAAGCGGTTTGGCTCCAACAAGATGCTTGCCGATATCTATGGCGAGCCGCTGATTGCCCGGACCATCGATTCGGTTCCCCGGGGCTTTGACGTTGTGGTTTCGACGCGTTGGCCCGAGGTCGCCCAGATTTGCGAGGACAAGCATTGCCCGTGCGTGCTGCACGATGGCGAGCTGCGCAGCGAAAGCGTCCGTGCGGGCCTTTCGTGGGGAGTCGAGCGCAACTGGAAAGCTTGCCTCTTTTTGCCGGGCGACCAGCCGCTCGTGAGTTCGGATTCTTTTGAGGCTATGGTTCGTGCATTTGACGAGCGTGGCCGCAAGCATCCGGTGCGTCTTACGTGCAACGGCGAGCCTTCGAGCCCGGTGCTCTTTCCTAGGCAGCTGTTCGATGCGCTTATGTGTCTTGAGGGCAAGGACGGCGGCGGTTCGATCCTCAAAGGCCGTACCGATGTGGTGCTGGTCGAGGCGCGTGCCTACGAGCTGTGGGACGTCGACACCGCCAAGGGACAGCGACGCATAACGGAGCATATCGCCGCCTGCTCGTATTTTGATCGCGTGGCCAACAGCATCAATCAATAAGGAGCAATTATGATCATCATCAAAAACGGCGCGCTCGTGACGCCACAGGGGCTTCGCCGCGCCGATCTTGCCATGGATGGCGATAAGATCGCACGGATCGCCGCGGCGATCGAGCCGGCCGAGGGCGATACCGTCGAGGATGCCGCGGGCTGCTGGGTGTTTCCCGGCTTTATCGACGGCCACACGCACATGCAGTGCTGGACCGGCATGGATTGGACAGCGGATAGCTTTGAGACCGGTACGCGCGCGGCTGCCTGCGGCGGCACGACGACCATTGTGGACTACGCGACGGCCGATCGCGGCGTGACCATGCCCGATGCCTTGGCCGAGTGGCATCGCCGCGCCGACGGAACCTGCACGGCCAACTACGCCTTTCATATGGCACTCGCCGAGTGGAACGAGCGCAACCGCGCCGACCTTTCGGCCATGCGCGAGGCGGGCGTATCGTCGTTCAAGACCTACTTTGCCTACGATCACCTGCGCTTGGACGATGCCGAGACGCTCGAGGTGCTCGAGGAGCTCAAGCATATTGGCGGCATACTGTGCGTGCATTGCGAGAACGGCACGCTGGTGAATGAGCTGCAGAAGCGCGTGTTTGAGCAGGGTATCCACGGGCCCGAGGGCCACGCGCTCAGCCGTCCGGACGTGTGCGAGGCCGAGGCAGTGAGCCGTCTGCTATATCTGGCGCACCTGGCCGGCGACGCACCGGTCAACGTGGTGCACCTTTCGACCAAGCTGGGGCTCGAGGCCATTCGTGCCGCCAAGGCGCGCGGGCAGAAGAATATCTATGTCGAGACCTGCCCTCAGTATCTGATGCTCGACGATACGTGCTATTTGGAGCAGGGCGAGGACGGCTTTGCGGGCGCCAAATATGTGATGAGCCCGCCGCTGCGCCATGCGGGCGACCGTGCGGCACTGCGCGAGGCGCTTGTGGCCGGCGAGGTCGATACGATCGCGACCGACCACTGCAGCTTTAACCTGCACGGGCAAAAGGACCGCGGGCGCGACGACTTCCGCGCGATTCCCAACGGCGGACCCGGTGTGGAGCATCGTCCCGTCGCGATCGCTACGAGCTTTGAGGGACAGCTGGGCCCCGAGGACCTCTGCCGCCTGATGAGCGAGAACCCGGCGCGCGTCTTTGGCATGTATCCGCGCAAGGGCTGTCTTGCCGAGGGTGCCGATGCCGACGTGTGCGTGTGGGATCCCAAGGCGCGCTGGACCATTCGCGCGGCGACGCAGCATCAGGCTGTGGACTACACGCCGCTCGAGGGTTTTGAGGCACATGGTCGCGCCAAGGCTGTGTTTGTGAATGGCGTGCTGGCCGCGCGCGACGGCGAGCCCACCGGAGCCCAACCCGGCCGCTACGTCCCCCGCTAGCAGGAAGATCACCGGATTCCCCTCCGCAGTTGCGGTGGAATAGTTCCTGTTTAGCCGCCAAATAGGCCGTTTCAGGAACTATTCCACCGCAACTTATAGATCTGCCGGGGCGGCGCCGGCTATTTGAGGCTGGTGGCGATGAGGGGGCGGCCGAGGGCGGCCTCAAAGCGGTCGGCCATCGTGGGGTCGCTGAGCTTATCGACTTGGTTGAGCATGATGCGGGCATTATTGAGGTTCAGCATCCGCAGCTCGGCATTGAGCACCATGGCGACGCGCTCTGGGGTGGCAGCGTCGGTGAGCTCGCAGCCGCAACGCTCGCAAAAGAGCTCGGGGCGGTGGACGGCTTCGTTGATGGGCTTGCCGAGCCCCAAGGCGCCGACGATCCAGACAACGTTTGCCGTGGCGGCGGGAATTACCGGCTCCCAGGCGGCATGCGCTTTGAGCGGGAGTCGCTTGCTGCCATCTGCCTCGGCCAGCACATAGTCAAAGTGCCGTGCCAGCTCGTTGAGCGGCTCGGCGGGGGCGGAGAGCTTGCCTGTCTCCGGGTCCAAAACACCCGCCTGGCAGATACTTCCGCGGTTCATGCCCGCGCACGCCTCGCAGGTGCAGCCGGGAACATGCAGGGTCCCCGGCTTCCAAAGCGCGGCGTCCAGGCGACGGCTCGACCCGTCCCATGGCACGCCGGCGACGGGAAACATGTGCGTGGTGGTGCAGAGGAGCACCCTGTCGCCGGCGCGCATGAGCTCAAGACCCAGCGTTTTCAGCAATGTCGACTTGCCGCCACTGCCGATAATTGCGGTAATGCCCGGCTCGAACTTGAGCGCGGAGGCAAGGTTTCCGCTCGTCGTTTCCATCTGTTCACCGCCGTATAATACTGTGATAATAAATAATCATCAGAGTAGCGGTCGAACCGCTTTTGCTCTGCTCAAACCGTAGCACAGGGAGGTGCCCCGGGAATGCTCGTTTATGTTCGCGGCGCTGGCGATATCGCCACGGGCGTCGCCGCTCGTTTGGTTCGCGCCGGCGTGTCGGTCGTTATGGCCGATATCGCGGTTCCCACGTGCATCCGCCGCACAATCAGTTTTTGCGAGGCCATTCGCCTGGGCGAGGTCGAGGTCGAAGGCATTCGCGCTCGCTTGGCACTGACGCCGGCTGAGGCGCTCGAGATTACCCAAGCGGGGGATGTTGCCGTCGTGGTGGACCCTCAGGCCAAGATGCTTGATGAGCTTAAACCCGCGGCTGTGGTCGACGCGATTTTGGCCAAGCGCAACCTGAGCACCACGCGCGACATGGCGCCTGCCGTCATCGCCGTGGGGCCGGGCTTTACCGCGCCGGTTGACTGTGACGCCGTGGTCGAGACCATGCGCGGGCATTTTCTCGGCCGTGTCATTACCCAAGGTTCGCCGCAGCCCAACACGGGTGTGCCGGGCATTATCGCTGGCTATGGCAAGGAGCGCGTTATCCACAGCCCCGCCGACGGCGTGTTTCGGTCCGACCGCGCAATCGGCGACATCGTGAGCGCCGGCGACGTGATTGGCTACGCGGGCGATACGCCCATGTGCACGCAGATCGATGGCTGTCTGCGCGGGCTTTTGGCGAACGGCGTGCAGGTGACTGAGGGCTTTAAATGTGCCGATGTCGATCCGCGTGGCGATGCCAGCTATATCAACTACATTTCGGACAAGGCGACGTCGGTCGGCGGCGGTGTGCTCGAGGCACTCGCTATGCTTACCGGTGTGTTCCAGGGATAGGAAATTGCAATGGAAAAGCTCGATGTGGTGAATGCAGCGCTTGGTGCTCTGAAGGCCGGTAAGACGTGCGAGCTGGTGGTAGTTGCCGGCACGGCAGGGTCATCGCCGCGCGGCGTGGGCGCCTGGATGGCCGTCTTTGCCGATGGCAGCCAAGCGGGCACCATCGGTGGCGGCAAGATCGAGCTCTTTGCGCTGGGCGAGGCGCGCGAGCTGCTGGCCGCAGGGCAATCGCGCCTGGTCCGCTACACCATGGGCGGCGAGAACTCCGATACCGGCATGATCTGCGGCGGAGCTATCTGTCTGTGCTATCTGCACCTGGACGCGACCCGGGCGCCGTTGTTCCAGGAAATAGCCGACGTCTTGGCCTATCGGCGCATCGGCGACTTCGTCATCGACTTTGAGCCGTTTATCGCGAGCGCGCTCGAGGGCGATGTGGCCGAGTGCCATGGCGAGGAATCGCGCCGCACCATTGCGGGTTGCCCCGGGCTTTCGCTGGTGGAGGAGGGGGGTAAGGTCACCTACACCAACGCCGCCTCCGAGATTCCCCCAGCGCACATCGAGACGCTCTGCCCCGAGGGCCTGACCTATATCTTTGGCTGCGGCCACGTGGGCGCTGCGACGGCGCGGGTGCTCACGGCGGCTGGCTTTGCCGTCGTGGCTTGCGACGACCGTCCCGGCACGCTGTCCCCCGAATGGGTGCCCGGGGTCTATGACCGTCGTCTGGTCGATTACAAGAACCTGGGCGAGCAATGCCCCATCGGACCGCGCGACCTGGTGGTGGTCGCCACGGCGGGCCACAAGTCCGATATCGACGTGGTGATCCAGGCCATGCGCGCCAAACCCGCCTATCTGGGCTGCTTGGGCTCGCGCCGAAAGACGGCCTTTGTGCGCGCCCGCCTGGAGCAGGAGGGCCTTACGCAGGAGCAAATCAACGAGCTGCACCTGCCGATCGGCGTTGCCATCGAGGCCGAGGACCCCGAGGAGATCGCCATCTCCATCGCCGCCGAGATGATCCACATGCGCCGCACCAAACTCGTCCCCCGCAAGCGCTAATCGCATCCCCACCAATAAGTTGCGGTGAAATACGGATTGTTTAAGTCTGTTAGGTTGCCAAACAGTCCCTATTTCACCGCAACTGCTTTTTGGGATCCATTTGTGCGGGGGAGTTGTGGAGTTGTGCAGGCAGACGAGGTTTTTCTGGAAATACGTACCCAATGCGCGTATAGTACCGATTGTTTTGTCGGCTCCTGCTGCGTCGAGTCCAAACCGCGAAATGCCATGAGCGGCGCGGATGCAGCCAGGAGGCACGAGGACAACCCGTCGTGGCCACGCCCCGTGCTTAAAACCCCAAGAAGGAGTGAACAATGGCAGAAGAGAAGTATGTGCCGCGTCTGAAGACCAAGTACAACAATGAGGTCAAGCAGCAGCTTCAGGACAAGTTCCAGTACGAGAACGTCATGATGATCCCCAAGTTTGAGAAGATCGTCGTGAACATGGGTGTCGGCGAGGCCGCTACCGATTCCAAGGCCATCGACGGTGCCGTGCGCGACCTGCGCGCCATCACCGGTCAGCAGCCGATGATCACCCGTGCCCGCAAGTCCATCGCTACCTTCCGCCTGCGCGCTGGTATGCCGATCGGCTGCAAGGTTACCCTGCGTGGCGACCGTATGTGGGAGTTCTTCGATCGTCTGACCTCCGTCGCGATCCCCCGTATCCGCGACTTCCGCGGCATCTCCGCCAAGAGCTTCGACGGCCGTGGTAACTTCTCCATGGGCGTCACCGAGCAGCTCATCTTCCCCGAGATCGACTTTGACTCCGTCGATCACCAGCGTGGTATGGACATCACTTTCGTGACCACCGCCAACACCGATGAGGAGGCCAAGGCCCTTCTGGACGCCTTCGGTTTCCCGTTCAAGAAATAGGTTCACCTGCCCTATAAGCGCCGTTCCCACAAGGGGGCGGCGTTTGGGGCGAACAATACTCTATGTGAGGAGGATATAAGTGGCTAAGACATCGATGATCGTCAAGTGCAATCGCAAGCAGAAGTTCTCTACTCGTGAGTACACGCGCTGCCAGCGCTGCGGCCGTCCGCACTCTGTGTACCGCAAGTTCGGCCTGTGCCGTGTCTGCTTCCGTGAGCTTGCACTCAAGGGCGAGCTTCCCGGCGTTAAGAAGGCCAGCTGGTAAGTCACTACCAGCGTTTCAAGCATCCGTTTGGAACAGGGAAAACGCGCTAGTTAGGCTTTGCCGTTAAGGGCGGCGAAGAACCAAGAGCACGTGTTCATCAAGAACGAAGGAGAATCTGTATGAACCTTACAGACCCGATCGCAGATATGCTTACGCGCATCCGTAACGCTAACTCTGTGAACAAGGCCACGGTCTCCATGCCGAGCAGCAAGAAGCTCGTCGAGATCGCTCGTGTTCTGCACGAGGAGGGCTACATCGAGGGCTACGATGTCGAGGACACCGTTCCCCAGAAGACTCTGCACATCACGCTTAAGTATGGTCCCAAGAAGGCTAAGGTCATCAACGGCATCCGCCGCATTTCCAAGCCGGGCCTGCGTAAGTACACCGGCGTTGCCGACATGCCCCGCGTCCGCGGTGGCCTTGGTACCGCCATTATTTCCACCAGCCATGGCGTCATGACCGACCGCGATGCTCGCAAGCACAACGTCGGCGGCGAGATCATCGCTTACGTCTGGTAATTCGCTCGGTAGGTAGAAGGAAAGGAGATCACCGTGTCTCGTATCGGTAATAAGCCTGTCCAGATTCCCGCCGGAGTCGAAGTGGCAGTCAACGGCAACAACGTTGTCGTCAAGGGCCCCAAGGGCCAGCTCGAGCTCGATGTCTTTGAGAAGCTCGCTATCAACGTCGAGGACAACGTCCTCACCGTTTCCCGTCCCGACGACGAGCGTGAGACCCGTGCCCGCCACGGCCTCACCCGTGCCCTCATCCACAACATGGTTGTTGGCGTTTCCGAGGGCTTCGAGAAGAAGCTCGAGCTCGCCGGCGTCGGTTACCGCGTGCAGCAGAAGGGCAAGAACCTCGAGTTCTCCCTGGGCTTCTCGCACCCCGTGATCGTCGAGGCTCCCGAGGGCATCACCTTCGAGGTTCCCGACAACACCCACGTGAACGTCAAGGGTATCAACAAGCAGCAGGTCGGTCAGATCGCCGCTGAGATCCGCGGTCATCGTCCTCCCGAGCCTTACAAGGGCAAGGGTATCCACTATGTTGGCGAGCACATCCGCCGCAAGCTGGGTAAGGCCGCCAAGTAGTCGTAACCGACTCACTCGCATAAGACCAGCACCCCGTCAGGTGCTGGCAAGATCAACCTTTTTAGGAGTTTACGTATGAACAAGCATAAGGCGAAGCTGGAAGGCCTCAAGCGTCGTCAGCGTCGTGTTCGCGGCAAGGTCTCGGGTACCGCCGAGCGTCCGCGTCTTCGCGTGACCCGTACTAACGCCAACATCTATGCCCAGATCATCGACGACAGCAAGGGCTCCAGCCTGACGCTCGTCTCTGCCTCGACCCTCGAGGCCGAGTTCAAGGGCACCCACACCTCGAACAAGGAGGCTGCGGAGAAGGTCGGTCAGCTCGTTGGCAAGCGCGCCATCGAGGCCGGCATCACCAAGGTCGCCTTCGATCGCGGTGGCCGTATCTACCATGGCCGCGTCAAGGCCCTCGCCGACGGTGCTCGTGCCGCCGGTCTCGAGTTCTAGGAGGTATGTAGCACATGGCTCGTAATCAGAAGCAGCAGCGCGAGGCCTCCGAGTTCGAGGAGCGCGTCGTTTACATCAACCGCGTGTCGAAGACCGTCAAGGGTGGTCGTCGCATGAGCCTCGTCGCTCTCGTCGTCGTTGGCGACGGCAAGGGCAACGTCGGCGTTGGCATGGGCAAGTCCGCTGAGGTGCCCCTGGCCATCTCCAAGGCGTCTCTCGATGCCAAGAAGAACATGTTCCACGTGCCGGTGACCGATCAGGGCACCATCCCGCACGAGGTTCTCGGTCACTTTGGTGCCGGCCGCATCATCATCAAGCCCGCTGTCGAGGGTACCGGCGTTATCGCCGGCGGCGCTGTGCGCCCCCTCTTCGAGCTTGCTGGCATCAAGAACGTCCTGTCCAAGTCCCTCGGTACCGACAACGGCCTCAATATCATCAAGGCTGCCGTCGAGGGCCTCAAGGAGCTCTCCAGCCCTGAGGACGTCGCGGCTCGCCGTGGCCTGACGGTCTCCGAGATGTTCGTCGGTAAGGAGAACTAAGCATGGCTGACACCATCAAGATCAAGCAGGTCCGCAGCACCAATGGTTGCAAGCAGGACCAGGTCCGTACTGTCCGTGCCCTCGGTCTCCACAGGATCCGCGAGGTTCGCGAGATTGCTGACAACGAGTCCGTCCGCGGCATGATCTTCAAGGTCAAGCACCTTGTCGAGATTGTAGAGGAGTAGCAAATGCAGCTTCACGATCTTACTCCCGCGCCCGGTTCCACCAAGAACCGCAAGCGCGTCGGCCGTGGCAATTCTTCGGGTCACGGCACCACTTCTGGCCGCGGCCAGAAGGGCCAGGGTTCTCGCTCTGGTGGCACCAAGGGTGCCGGCTTCGAGGGTGGCCAGACTCCGCTGGCTATGCGCCTGCCCAAGCTTCCTGGCTTCCGCAACCCCCGTCGTATCGAGTACACCGCTGTCAACGTCGAGCGTCTCGAGCGTAAGTTCGAGGACGGCGCTGTGATCGACGGTGCCGCTCTTAAGGCCGCTCGCATCACCAAGAGCGAGTTCGAGCCCGTCAAGGTGCTCGGCAATGGTGAGCTCACCAAGAAGTTCACGGTCAAGGTCGACAAGGTCAGCGCTTCTGCGCAGGCCAAGATCGAGGCCGCCGGCGGAAAGGTCGAGCTGCCGTGCTAAATGGTCTTAAGAATGCTTTCCGCATCAAAGAACTACGCGAAAAGATTCTTTTTACCATAGCTATGCTCGTCGTGTACCGCATTGGTGCGCACGTTCCTGTGCCCGGCATTCCCTTCCAGGGGATGCTGGGCCTTTTCTCGACCGGGAGTAACTCGGTCGCCGCAGGTGCTATGGCCCTCCTGAATCTTTTCTCTGGTGGCGCGTTGAGCTATGTCTCGGTGTTCTCTTTGGGCATCATGCCGTACATCACGAGCTCGATTATCCTCCAGATGCTCCAGGCCGTCGTGCCTTCCCTGCATGAGCTTGCCCGCGAGGGCGAGGTCGGTCAGACCAAGATTACGCAGTATTCGCGTTACCTCACCTTGGCTCTGGCTATCCTCAACTCCGTGGGTTACCTCTTCCTCTTTAAGAGCTTCGGCATCAGCTTTAATGGCGCCGGCGCTCCCGAGATCATCTTTGACCTCATGATCGTCGGTACGCTCACCGCGGGCGCCATGCTGATCATGTGGATTGGTGAGCTCATCACCCAGCGCGGTATCGGCAATGGCATGTCGCTGATCATCTTCGCGAACATCATGGCCGGTCTTCCGCAGGCGATCTTCTCCAGCACCGAGGGTAACGCCGGTGGCATCATCACCATGGTGATCATCTGCGCCATCATCTTGCTGGTCATCCCGCTGATCGTTTTCCTTGAGCGCGGCCAGCGCCGCATCCCGGTCTCTTACGCCAAGCGCGTCGTGGGCCGTCGCATGATGGGTGGCCAGACCACCTACCTGCCCATCAAGGTCAACACCGCGGGCGTCGTGCCGATCATCTTCGCTTCGGCGCTGCTGTACTTCCCGGCCCAGATTGCCGTGTTCTTCCCCGGCATCGGCTGGATTCAGGCAGTTGCCTCTGCGCTTTCGACCGGTTGGCTCAACTGGGTGCTTAATGTTGTCCTCATCGTGTTCTTCGCGTACTTCTACACCTCCATGGTGTTCAACCCCGATGATACGGCCGACAACCTTAAGAAGCAGGGCGGCTTTATTCCGGGCGTCCGTCCGGGTAGGGCTACCGCGGCCTACATCAAGAACGCGCTCAACAAGATCACGCTTCCCAGCGCTGTCTTCTTGGCGCTCATCGCCATCGTGCCTTCGATCATCTTCTCCTTCACGGGTAACCATCTGATCCAGGCATTTGGCGGCACGTCCATCCTCATCATGGTCGGCGTCGTGCTCGACACGGTCGATAAGCTCGAAGGCCAGATCAAGATGTATGATTACGATGGATTCTTTAAATAGGCTAGAGGAGGATTGCTCATGAACCTCGTATTGCTCGGAGCTCCGGGTGCCGGTAAGGGCACCGTCGCACAGGAGCTCGTCGCCGAGTTTGGCGTCGCCCACATTTCCACGGGCGACCTGCTGCGTGCTGCCGTCAAGGGTGGCACCGAGCTTGGTATTCAGGCTAAGAAGTACATGGACGCCGGCGAGCTCGTTCCCGACCAGCTCGTGATCGACCTTGTCAAGGAGCGCCTTGCCGCCGATGACGCCCAGCAGGGCTTCATCCTCGATGGCTTCCCGCGCAACACCGCCCAGGCTGTGACGCTCGATTCCGAGCTCTCCGCCATGGGTCGCGAGATTGACTGCGCCCTTCTGGTCGACGTGGCCCCCGAGGTCATTATCGATCGTCTGTCTTCGCGTCGCACCTGCCGCGCATGCGGTTACACCGGCACCGCTGCCGATGCTACCTGCCCCAAGTGTGGCGGCGAGATGTATCAGCGCGACGACGACAAGCCCGAGACCATCAAGAACCGTCTCGACGTCTACGAGAAGTCCACGAGCCCGCTCGTCGACTACTATCGTGGCCAGGGTCTGCTCAAGTCGGTCAACGGTGACCAGGCTCGCGAGACCGTGTACGGGGATGTCAAAGAGGCTCTCGGTCTATGATCAAGATTAAGTCTGCAACGCAAATCGAGCAGATGAAGAAGGCAGGAGCGCTATCTAAGATGGCGCTCCGCCACGTTGGAGCCATGGTGCGCCCCGGCGTTTCCACCTTTGAGCTCGATCAGCTCGCGGAGCAGATTATCCGCATGCATGGCGGCACCCCGGCCTTTAAGGGTTACGGCGGGTTCCCGGGGACCATTTGCGCATCGATCAACGATGCCGTGGTCCACGGTATTCCCAACCCCGACATGATCCTGCGCGATGGCGATATCATCTCCATCGATACGGGAGCCGTTGTCGACGGTTGGGTCGGCGATAACGCTTGGACGTTTTTCGTCGGCACCCCCACGCCCGAAGCCAAGGCTTTGTGCGAGGTCACGCGCGATTGCCTTAAGGCTGCCATCGAGCAGGCTGTTCCCGGTAACCATATCGGGGACGTCGGTTATGCCGTTCAGTCCCTCGCCGAGTCTCACGGTTACGGCGTGCTTCGCGATTATGTGGGCCATGGCATTGGTCGCGTGATGCACGAGGACCCCAACGTTCCTAACTATGGAAAGAAGGGGAGGGGCGTTCGCCTCCAGGCCGGCATGGTCATTGCCATCGAGCCGATGGTTACGATGGGTTCCAACCATGTGAGCACGGGCTCCGACGGTTGGATCGTCACGACCAACGACCACCTGCCCGCCGCGCACTACGAGAACACCGTCGCCATTACCAATGATGGTCCGGTGATTCTCACCACGGATGCCCAAGGTGCTTGGTGCTCCCTCCAAGGCGGAGAAATGTAACAAGTTCCACTTAGTTGTGGAGCCATTACGAAGTTATTACGATGCGTGCATACGTGTTGTAGAATACTCAATCGCTGTCGTTTTCTAGAGAAAGATGATTGCTTGTGAAGAAGGAAGACGCAATTGAGCTCGAGGGTACGGTAAAGGAACCGTTGCCCAACGCCATGTTTAAGGTCGAGCTCGAGAACGGTCATTCGGTTCTGTGCAACATTTCTGGCAAGATCCGAATGAATTACATCCGTATTCTCCCCGGTGACAGGGTTGTCGTGGAGCTTTCCCCGTACGACCTGACCCGCGGCCGCATCACCTATCGCTACAAATAGCGGCACGCATACACGCACTCCATTTCCGACTGCAGGCTTAGCTCAACCTACGGTCGGATTGTGTGTGAAGACCAGCCATAGTTTTAAACGCCTGCGGCTGGGCGAGTAGATAGTAGGGAAGTAGTTTGAGCGCTACCGAAAGGAAGAACGATGAAGGTACGTCCTTCGGTCAAGAAGATGTGCGATAAGTGCAAAATCATTAGGCGCCATGGCAAGGTCCTCGTCATTTGCGAGAACCCCCGTCATAAGCAGCGTCAGGGTTAAGAGAGGAGACTACGTTGGCCCGTATTAATGGTGTCGACCTCCCGCGTGAGAAGCGCGTTGAGATCGGTCTGACCTACATTTACGGCATCGGCCGCACCACTGCGACGAAGATTTGCGTCGAGTGCAACGTTAACGTGGATACGCGCGTTAAGGACCTCACCGAGGATGAGGTTAATGCCATCCGCGATTATATCGATAAGAACCAGATCATGGTTGAGGGCGACCTCCGCCGTGAGCGCAACCAGAACGTCAAGCGCCTTATGGACATCGGCTGCAACCGCGGCCTTCGTCACCGCAAGGGCCTCCCGGTCCGCGGCCAGCGCACCCACACTAACGCTCGTACCCGCAAGGGCCCGAAGCGTCAGATCGGTGCTAAGAAGAAGAAATAAGGAGCGCTAGATAGATGGCTACTGCTAAGAAGAACGTTCGCGCTGCCCGTCTGAAGCGCGCGGACCGTAAGAACATTTCCGTGGGCCAGGCTCACATTCGTTCTACGTTCAACAACACGATCGTTTCGATCACCGATCCCCAGGGCAACGTCATTTCCTGGAAGTCGGCTGGCCAGGTGGGCTTCAAGGGCTCCCGTAAGTCCACGCCGTTCGCTGCCCAGATGGCTGCCGAGGCTGCTGCCAAGCAGGCCATGGAGCACGGTATGAAGAAGGTTTCCGTCTTCGTCAAGGGCCCCGGCTCCGGTCGTGAGACCGCCATCCGCTCCCTCCAGGCTGCTGGCCTCGAGGTCTCGAGCATCCAGGACAAGACCCCCATTCCGCACAACGGCTGCCGCCCCAAGAAGCGTCGCCGCGTGTAACTGAAAGGATCGTATCAATATGGCAATCGACAGGACTCCTGTTCTTAAGCGCTGCCGTCAGCTCGGGATCGATCCCGCTGAGCTCGGTTACAGCAGCAAGAAGGAATCTATCCGTCAGCCCAAGCGCCGTCGCAAGGAATCTGAGTACGGCATGCAGCTGCGCGAGAAGCAGAAGGTCAAGTTCATCTATGGCGTTCTGGAGAAGCAGTTCCACGGCTACTTCAACAAGGCCCGCAAGATGAACGGCGTCACCGGTGAGAACCTCATGATCATCCTTGAGTCTCGCCTCGACAACGTCGTCTTCCGTCTTGGCTTCGCCCGCACCCGCAAAGAGGCTCGTCAGTCCGTCCGTCACGGTCACTTCACCGTGAACGGCAAGCGCGTGGACATCCCGTCCTACCGCGTCAAGGCCGGCGACGTCGTCGCTGTCGGCGAGAAGTTCCGTGACCTCCTCCCCATCAAGGAGGCCCTGATTTCCTCCGAGCGCTTTGAGGTCCCTGGCTGGCTCGAGGTCGATATCGAGAAGCTGTCTGGTAACGTGCTCGCTCTGCCGACGCGTGAGCAGATCAGCGGTGATATCAACGAGCAGCTCATCGTCGAGCTCTACTCTAAGTAGTCCATCCGGGCTGCTGAGGCTGGAGGTAATACATGTCAGAATTCATTAGGCCTCAGGTTCAGGTCGAAGAGATCAACGAGACGTCTGCTCGTGTCTCCGTCGAGCCGCTCGAGCGTGGTTACGGCGATACGCTGGGTAACTCCCTTCGTCGCGTTCTTCTGTCCTCGCTCGAGGGCGCCGCCGTCGAGGCTATTCAGATCGATGGTGCGCAGCACGAGTTCATGACCATCCCTAACATGGTCGAGGATGTCACCGACATCGTCCTGAATGTCAAGGGTCTTGTCTTCAGGGCTCTCGGCACGACCGACGAGGCGACCGCCACCATCTCGGTTGACGGCCCCTGCGAGGTCACCGGTGCGGACTTCTTTATTCCGTCCGAGTTTGAGCTGGTCAACCCCGAGCAGCACATCGCTACGCTCACCGAGGGTGGCCATCTCACCATGAGCATGCGCATCGGCTATGGCCGCGGCTATGTTTCTGGCGAGGCCAACAAGCGCGACAACGATCCCATCGGTGTGATCCACGTCGACTCGCTGTACTCGCCGGTTTCCCGTTGCGCCAAGCTCGTTGAGGCTTGCCGTGTCGGTCAGCACACCGACTACGACCGCCTTGTCCTCGAGATCGAGACCAACGGCTCCATCGCCCCGCGCGACGCCGTGGTCCAGGCTGCCAATATCATCAACCAGCATATGGCCGCCTTTATGAACCTTGCCGAGACCCCCGAGGTCGAGGAGGAGGCTTCGATCTTCGCTCCCGAGGTCACCAACGACAACGCCGAGCTGGACAAGCAGATCGAGGATCTGGACCTTTCCGTCCGTTCCTACAACTGCCTTAAGCGCGCCAGCATTCACTCGGTCCGTCAGCTCGTTGAGTTCTCGGAGAACGATCTGCTCAACATCCGTAACTTCGGTGTTAAGTCGATCGAGGAAGTGAAGGACAAGCTTGAGTCCATGGGCCTGAGCCTGAAGGCTTAATGCTTCGCATATTTGAGGAGAAACTAGACCATGCGTCACAACGTTAAGAAGGGCCTGAAGCTCGGCACCGATGCGAGCCACACCAAGGCCATGAAGAAGAGCCTTGCTAAGGCCCTCTTCGAGAACGACCGCATCAAGACCACCGAGACCCGCGCTAAGGCGCTGCGTTCGGTCGTCGACCCGATCATCACTTGGGCCAAGAAAGGCGACCTGCACTCTCGTCGTCTGGCTATCGCCAAGCTCGGCGATAAGCAGCTCGTTGCCGAGATCTTCGACAAGGCTGCCCAGGGCATGTGGCAGGACCGCAACGGCGGTTACACCCGCATCATGAAGCTCGGTAACCGTAAGGGCGACAACGCTCCCATCGTTATCATGGAGCTCGTCACCGAGCCTTGCACGCCTAAGGCCAAGAAGGCTGCTCCGGCCCCCAAGAAGGCCGCTGCTCCCAAGAAGGTCGAGGCTGTCGAGGAGGCTCCTGCTGAGGAGACCGCTGAGTAGACATTCCGTCTGCATAGGCTATATTCGAGGGGTACGTTCGCGTACCCCTCTTTTTTTGTCGCGATACCGTTACTTGTTTGTTGGGAGCGCCCATGACTGCGCCGTCTGATTTCAATTCGATTTCCGAGCTTGACGCCACGCTCGTATTTCGCGTGGCCTATGATGGCTCGTCGTATAGCGGATTTGCCGAGCAGCCGGGACAGACGACGGTTGCGGGTGAGCTGCGTCGAGCCATCGAGACGCTGCTTCGCCGTCCGATCGATCTGACGTGCGCAGGTCGTACCGATGCCGGCGTGCATGCCGTGGCTCAGTACATCAGCGTGCCCGTAACGGACGCTGAGCTCGCCCTTACGCGCCGTAGGTGGCTGCGGGCTATGGATGCCCTGCTGCCCAAAGATATCGCCATCAACGAGGTCTACAAGGCTCGTAAGGGCTTTTCTGCGCGCTTTGACGCGCGCTCTCGCACTTACACCTATCGCATTGCCGATCGTGATGCGCGGCCCGTGCTGTCACGCGGTGCTGTGTGGTGGCATCGCTATCCCCTCGACGTCGATGCGATGGCGGCCGCCTGCCCTGCGCTTTTGGGCGAGCAGGACTTTAAAAGCTTTTGCAAGGTTGCCTCTGCCGTGGGCAAACCTACGCACCGCTGCGTAATGCGCGCCGAGTTTGGCCATGAGGTTGCGTTTGGCGAGGACATCCTGACGTTTACCATCGAGGGCAATGCGTTTCTGCATTCGATGGTCCGCACGATCGTTGGCACGCTTGTCGAGATTGGCATGCATCGCCGTAAACCCGAGTGGATGCGCGAGGTCATCGATGCTTGCGATCGTACCGCTGCGGGCCCCACGGCTCCTGCCTGCGGCCTTACGTTTATGGGCGTGGATTACGATCCCGCCGAGCTTGTCGTGCTCGACTAGGGGAGGGCTTGACGCGCCGTTCGTCGGCATCTGTCATCTGTGGGCTGCGCGTGTGCAACATCTGTTCTTGGCGTGCAGTGCAACCGGTGTCTCATTGCTTTTATTTATGGGGTGTACCATGAACCACGGTTTGATTCATTGCTGTCGAGAGGACGGATAACTTGGTTCGACGTGGCTCGCATCCGCGACTTTCGGTGATCCTTGTGGTAGAAGGTTCGCCCAGCTATGCGATGCGTGCGCTCGAGAGTATCCAGAACCAAGACCTCTACGATTTGCAGATTGTCGTTGTCTGCCGCGATGCTGCGCCCGGTGCGCGCCATTCGCTTCAGGTTGCTGCCGATAGGGACATCCATATTGATTTGATTGACGTCGAGGACGCGAAGCGCGGCGCTTGTCTTCGTGCCGGTTTTGATGCCTCGCGCGGCTCTCAAATCATCGCCATGAACGCCGATGAGTGGTTTGCTCCGCAGGCCCTTTCCAAGATGGTCGATATCGCGTGCGATACTGCGGCAGACATTGTGCTCCCCTCGGTGTCGCTCGATCGATACGATGCGCATCGCGAGCGTCATTCGCGCGTCTTGGATGCTGCCTCTATTGCCATAGAAGACGAGTCTTCTATGGTGACTGGGCTGCCCCAGTTGATTTTGGGCGGCCTAGTCGCTCAGACCTCTGGCGTGATGTATAGCCGTCCGCTGTTTGAGGCATGCCTGTCGCGCGGCAAGGCGTACCGTACGGTTGAGTTTATGGCTTATGCGCTCTCGCAGGCACGATTCGTGTCCGGCTGCGGCGACGCTTGTTTCCACGCGGTGGCACCTAAGCTTACAGATGCCTTTGATCCCACCATGTATGCCAGGATATCCGATGACACTCGAGCGCTCGACGAGCTTGCGGACTCACTCTCGGAAGCAGATAGCGGTGGTCGGCTCAAGCTGGCAAGCCAAAAGTTCTACTTTGCCGGACTGGTCGCCTGCATCGAGAATTTGTGTCTGAGCCCGCATGGGGTGTCGTCAATCGAGCGTTCCGCCCGCATGCGTGATATGCTCGATGCGCCTCGAACCCGTCAGATGGTCGCCGCGCTCAAGGATAACCATCGGGGGCTCGGTCTGTTGTTTGGGCCGATCGCCAGCGCCAAGCCCGCGCGCTGCGTGATGTGTACGCATCTGGCAGCTTTTCTTAACCGGACGGGCACAAAAACCGCCTAAACGGCTCATCTCGAAACAAATTTGCATAGAATTGTTTCGAAATGCGTTCTTATACACAAAAGCCTTCAAATAGCGTTAAACTATTCAATCACTAATTGATTGTCTCCGCTATCTTTTGGAGAGAGGGTTTGTATGGCTAAAAAACGCAATGGGCGCCAGGATGCCATTAGAGATATTGTGCGCAATAAGGACGTCCGCACGCAGCGCGTGCTGGTCGATGAGCTCCACGCTATGGGCTTTGATTGCACGCAGGCGACTGTCTCTCGCGATATTGCCGATATGGGGCTGCGTAAGCTCCCTGAGGGCATCTATGTTCTGGCAGAGGACCTGCACCTGCAGCGTATGGTTTCCGAGCTCGTAACGGGCGTTCTGCGCACCGATAATCTGGTTATGATTAAGGCTCAGCCTGGCACGGCTTCCGGCATCGCCGCCGCCGTTGATGCGGCAGAGCTGCCCGATGTGCTTGGCTCGCTTGCCGGCAACGATACGATTTTGGTTATTGCCCAGACGGCCGAGGACGGCGAGCGTCTCGAGGCGCTGATCAATAAGCTGGGCAATTCTCGCAAGTAGGCGTGCGGGTCGTGCGCTCGGCACCGTGCGCGCTGACATAGTGGCTTGTAAGGGGTATCGACGTTGGTCGGTGCCCCCTTTTTTTGTCTGCCGGTATAAAGACCGCCCATCAGGTCGCTTTAAACTAAAAAGGCCCCCGAGCAGTTTAATAAGCTGCTCGGGGGCCTTGTTGCTTATGGCCGGATGATTTCTAGCCGACCGTATCGTCAGGCGTGGGCGAGGGGTCGGGAGTGGGTGTAGGCGTAGGCGTAGGCGTAGGCGTGCCGCCATCGCCGCCGGTCGAACCACCAGTGGAGCCGCCCGTCGAGCCACCGGTCGTACCGGTGCCGCCGGTGGTGTCGCCGCCCGTGGTCTCGGTGGCCGTGGTCGTCGTGGTAGTCGTTGTGGTGGTTTCCTCTTCGTCCTCGTTTTCGTCCTTGTCGTCGTTCTCCGTCTTCTTGGTGTGGTTGGTGCCGTAGAACTTCCAGACGCTGTTGTTCTTGTAGGTGGGCGCCGTTCCGGTCGCAAACTCCTCGCGCTCGGTACCGGTCAGAACGGTGTTCATAAATCGCTTAAAGACAGGCAGGTTGGTGCTGTCGCCCAGCAGGTCCGTGCCGTATTTTTGGATGGGGATCTCGCCCGCGGAATAGCCGGTCCACAGGGCGCACGCCAGCTGCGGGGTATAGCCGCAGAACCACAGGTTAGTGGTGTTGTCGGTGGTGCCCGTTTTGCCGGCATAGGGCTGGTTGACGCTCAGAGCGCCAGCAGCACCCGTACCGCCGCCCTGCATGACGCCGGACAGAACATCGGTGACCGTGGCGGCCTCGCCCTCGGTAAGCACCTGTGAGGGATTGTCCGTGTGCTGGAACAGCACCGAACCGGTACGAGAGTCAATCTCGGTGATGGCGATCGGCTGGCGATAGTAGCCGCCGTTGGCAAACGTCGCGTAGGCGGCGGCCATCTCGAGCGGCGAGATCGAGCCGGTGCCGAGCGTCATGACGGGAACATCCTCGATGTTGTCCTTGGCGGGATCGATGCCGAGCTTTTTGACGAGCGAGATGATCTTGCTGTTGCCGACGGCTTCCGCCACTTGGATGTAGCCGGTGTTGGAGGAGTATGCCGTTGCCTGCTTAAGCGTGATGTTGCCATAGCTATGGTTGGCGTAGTTTTGGACCTCGGTCGTGGTGCCCTTGGCCTTGAGCGGCGAGTTGCAGTTGAGGGTGACGTTGGGGTTCATGCCGTTTTGGATGGCAGTTGCCAGCGTAAAGGCCTTAAAGGTGGAGCCGACGGGACGCTTGGCCGTGGCATGGTTTACGTGGTTCTCGTCGGCGTTGTAGTCGTAGCCGCCCACCATGCACTTGATGTAGCCGGTCTTGGGGTCGACGACGACCATGCCCATGTCCAGGCCGTCGAGTGAGAGCGTGTCGAGCTGCTCGCGGACGGCATTCTCTGCCACTTGCTGCATCGTGGGGTCGATGGTGGTCTTGACGGTCAGGCCGCCCTTAAAGAGCACGTCGGTCGAGAACTCCTGCTCCAGCAGCTGCTTAACATAGGCGACAAAGTAGGGCTGTGAGTATACGTCGACGCCGCTGCCCGAAATCTCGGTCACGTTGAGGGTGATGGGCTCGGCCTGTGCGGCATCGTGTTCCTCCTGCGTAATGTGGCCCAGGCGCAACATGTTGTCGAGGACCTTGTTGCGACGGGACAGCGCCAGGTCGGGGTTGACCGTGGGGTCGTACTGCGAGGGCGAGTTGGGAAGGCCTATGAGCAGTGCGGCCTCGCTGAGGGTGAGGTCGGCGGCGCTCTTGGACAGATAGGTCTCGGCTGCGGCCTCGATGCCGTAGGCGCCGTGGCCGTAGTAGATGGTGTTGAGGTACATCATGAGGATCTCGTCTTTGGAGTACATGTCCTCCATCTTGACGGCGATGTAGGCCTCGCGCACCTTACGCTCGATGGTCGAGTCGAACTGCTCCTCCTGCAGGATGGTGTTGCGCACCAGCTGCTGGGTGATAGTCGAGGCGCCTTCGTGTCCGCCGCCGAGGGTTGCCACCGCAGCACGCGCGATACCCCACAGGTCGATACCGCCGTGCTCGTAGAAGCGCTCGTCCTCGACGTCAACGGTGCCCTGCAGCACGTAGGGGGAGACCTCGTCCTTGGTGATGGACTTGCGGTTTTGCGTGTAGAAGCTCGCGATCTTGTTGCCGTTGCAGTCGACGATCTCGGTGGGCTCGCTCACCAGATACGCGTTGGCGTCGGTGTAGTCGGGCAGATCGGACAGCCAGCGGTTGACGTTGCCGACCATGCCGATGCCAAATGCCACGCCCGCAATCAGCAGAAAGCCCAAAAACGAGAGCAGGATTATGGGCAGAGCATGCGTCTTTGAACGGCTGCGTCCCTGTCGTTGGCGAGGACCCATATATTGACCTCCAGGTATGTCGTGCCGGACGGTGGATGTGCCGTCGGGGCAGGATGGACATAAGTTATTACACGATAAACCAAACGGGGCGCGCGAGGCCTCGTGTATGCTGGAAGACGGCATTTTTCAGAGTGAATGCATACCTTGGTAAGGAGTTTGCCGATGGCGATTCGGGCGATGGGGCCGAGCGGACAATACGAGACTGGATTGGATGCTGCCGGTGCGGCGCTGCCCGAGCTGCTGGCGCCGGCGGGCGGGCTCGACCAGATGCTTGCGGCCATCGCCGCGGGTGCCGATGCCATCTACGCGGGGTTGGGCGGCTTTAACGCCCGCGTGAGCGCGCATGGCTTTACGGATGACGAGTTTGCGCGCGGCTGCGCCGTGGCGCATGCCCATGGCGTGCGCGTGTACGTGACGCTCAACGTGTTCGTGTTTGACGATGAGCTGTCCGATGCGGTGGTGTTGGGAGCTCATGCACTGGAGCTGGGCGCCGATGCTCTGATTGTCGCCGATGCCGGGTTGGCCTGCGCGCTGCGCGCGGCGATTCCCGGGGTCGAGATTCACCTGTCTACGCAGGCGGGCGTTCATAGCGAAGGCGCCGTGCGGCTTGCCGCCGATGAGCTGGGGGTCGAGCGCGTGACGACGGCACGCGAGCTGACGGTCGACGAGATTGCGGCGCTATGTGCCACGGGTGTGCCCATCGAGGTATTCTGCCACGGTGCGATTTGCATCGGCTATTCGGGGGCGTGCGAGTTCTCTGCCCTTCGACGTGGCCGCTCTGCGATGCGCGGTGATTGCACGCAGCCGTGCCGTCTATCCTATGACTTGGTGGACGAGGCTGGGCAGAGTGTTGCCGCCGTCGAGGGAGATCGCCTGCTGTGTCCGCGCGACTATCTGGGTATTGCGCATCTGCCCGAGCTTGTAGATGCCGGCGTGGCGTCGCTCAAGATCGAGGGGCGCATGAAGAACCCCGATTACGTATTCAACGTGGTGCGGGTGTGGCGCCGGGCACTCGATATGCTGTGCGACGGCGCGTGGGACCCCGATGCCGTGGAAGAGCTTGAGCGCGAGCTGGGAAGGTCGTTTAACCGCGGGTTTACCGACGCGTATTTGCGAGGCCGCTCGGGTGCGGAGCTTATGAGTTTTGAACGCGCAATTAACCAGGGCGTGCGCGTGGGGCGTTTGGTCGCTGTGGGCCACGAAGAGGTGACCGTTGAGCTCGACGCCGCCGTGGCGGCGGGTGACACGCTCGAGATTCGGTTCTATCCGGGTGTCGACGCGCGTCCCGATGCGCCCAAGCGCTGGCCGCAGGTGCCCTGCCCGGTGGATGCAGCAGCGGGGAAGCGCATCGTCGTGCATTGCAAGCGTAAGGTGGACGCGGGCTGCGAGGTGTACCTGATTCGCAGCGCCGGCGTGTTGGATCAGACGGCGGCGGTGTTGGAGCGCATGCGGGCCGAGGCGGATGCGATTGCGCCCGTTGAGCGTGCCGTTGAAGTGCTGCCCTTTGAGGGCGTTGCGGTGGATGGCGGTGCATCGACGGAGTTGGTGGAGTGCGCGGTTCCCACTCGCATGGTTTTTGCTTGGCAGCTGATGGATGCCGACCCGCGCGGAGAACTCGATTTGTCCGACGCCGTTGTGGTGCTTGACGAGGTGTGCCGCGCGAGTGACGCTGACTGGACCCGCTCACTGATGCAGCGTGCCGGGCGCATCGTCTGCCGCAACCTGGGGCAGGTGGCGATCGCTCGCGAGCTGGGCGTGACGTTTGACGTGGCGGCGCCGGTGTTCTGCGCGAATCGGGCCACGCTTACCTGGCTGCGCGGATTCGGTGCGGGGCGGGTGTACTTGCCGGCCGAGTTGCTCGGCAATGATGCGGAGCGTATTGCCGAGCTGGCTGCTGAACCCGGCGTCTTGGGTCCGGTCGACGCCGACCGTCCCGAGCTTATGGTGTGCGAGCACTGCCTGCTGACCGCCGAGGGCGTCTGCGCCACCGATGCGACGGGACAGGTTCGTTGCCGCGACTGCTTGCGTCGTCGGCAGGTACGCTATCTGGTCGAGCGTGACGGTACACGTCTGCCAGTTGCCATTGACGCATGCAGCAGGACGAGGATTTTCCTGTCGTAGGTGCCGCGTCGCGTCAGTTTGTTATCATAAGAGAGTTTATGGACTTCCAGCACCGCCGTTTTCGGCGAGGGTGCTATAGAAAAAGGAGGATACCCAATGCTGTCTGTTGACGAGCAAATGCGTATCATCACCTCGGGCGCCGCGCAGATCGTTCCCGAGGCCGACCTTCGCAAGAAGCTTGAGAAGGGCGAGCCCCTCAACATCAAGCTCGGCGTCGATCCCACCAGCCCCGACCTGCACCTGGGCCACGCCGTGCCCCTGCGCAAGATGCGTCAGTTCCAGGACCTGGGCCACAACGTCACCCTCATCATCGGCAACGGCACCGCGCTGATCGGCGACCCTTCGGGCAAGAATTCCACCCGTCCGCAGCTTTCGCAGGAGCAGATTGAGGCCAATGCCGAGACCTACGTGAGCCAGGCCATGAAGATCCTGGATCCCGAGAAGACCACCATCGTGCACAACGGCGACTGGATCCTTTCGATGGACCTGGCCGGCCTGCTGCAGGTGTGCTCCAAGTTCACCGTCGCCCGCATTCTTGAGCGCGACGACTTTACCAAGCGCTACCAGTCTCAGACGCCGATCGCCCTGCATGAGTTCCTGTATCCCGTGATGCAGGCTTTCGACTCCGTGCAGATCAAGGCCGACGTGGAGATGGGCGGCACCGATCAGCTCTTCAACCTGCTCGCTGGCCGTGAGCTCATGGAGAAGATGGGCATGGAGCCGCAGATCGCGCTCACCATGCCGCTGCTCGAGGGTACCGACGGCGTGCGCAAGATGTCCAAGTCATACGGCAACTACATCGGCCTGACCGACGCTCCCAAGGATATGTTCGGCAAGACCATGTCCATCCCCGATGAGATGATCGGCAAGTACTACCGCCTGGCGAGCTCGCTCACCCCGGCCGAGGTCGACAAGATCGACGCTGCCCTGGCCGATGGTTCTGCCGACCCCTACGAGCTCAAGCGCGCTCTGGGTCGCGACCTGTGCGACACCTACCACGGCGTCGGTGCCGGCGACGAGGCTCAGGCCGAGTTCGACCGCGTGTTCAAGGAGGGCCAGCTTGCCGACTTCCCCGAGAAGCACGTTGAGCTGACCGTCAACGACGAGGGCCAGATCTACCTCGCAGGCCTGCTTAAGGACCTGGGCCTTTCGGCGAGCGCCGGCCAGGCCCGTCGCGACATTGACGGTGGCGGCGTCAAGATCAACGGCAAGGCGGTGGCTCCCAAGAGCTATAACATCGATCCCAGCGCCCTCAAGCTGGGCGACACCCTTTCTGTGGGTAAGCGCAAGGGCTTCAAGTTGATTTAGTTCCGCCGTTCTACCGAACGGCGGACCGGCCGACGCTGCGCGGGCCGCATTTGGACAATCTGACGTTCAACTTCAAGGGCGCGACCAGAAGGTCAGCGCCCTTTCGTTTCACGTCACCTTGTCTCAAATGCGACCCGCTCGCTGTCGGTGCCAAAACATCGGCGTTTTTGTTGTCGGGACGGCAGTTAGTAGTCGTCGAGTAGTCATTGGTGCTCAGCGGCAGTCCCCATTGCACCAAGTGGCGTGTGCCGTTAAGCGGAGAGGCGTATTGTTGACCCATCGTTTGGGCATACAATGGCTATTGGTCTGCTGCGGTGAAGGTCTGTCCGCTCCGCAGCTTTTTTCTACGGTTAAAGGAGTATGTATGTCCGTTGAGGTCATGAGGTCTGTGATCGAGGCCGCCGAGGGCCGCGTGCCCGTCGACACGCTGTTTATCAATGCGCAGATTGTCGACGTGTATGGCCAGCGTGTGGCGCCCGGCAGCGTTGCCGTCAAGGACGGTGTGATCGTCGGCGTGCTCTACGATGGTCGCGACGATGCCGCCGGCACCTACGAGGCTGCCGAGGTCATTGACTGCCAGGGCCGCTATCTCGCCCCCGGCTTTATCGACGGACATCTGCACATTGAGTCCTCGAACATCCGTCCCGCCGAGTATGCGCGCATGGCGGCGACGCGCGGTACCACCACCGCCATTGCCGACAGCCACGAGATCGCCAACGTGGCGGGGCTCGACGGCCTGCGCTTTATGATCGAGGACGGTCGCCGCGCGCCCATTTCCATCAAGTACATGATGCCCTCATGCGTGCCCGCGCTGCCCGATGAGCAAGCGGGCGCTGTGATTACCGCTGCTGACATGCAGGCGTTTTTTGCCGAGCATCCGGGCGACGTTTTTGGCCTGGGCGAGATGATGAACCTGCCGGGCGTCTTTATGGCCGATCCCGAGACCTGCGCTCGCATCGATGCTGCCAACCAGACGCCGTCCAAGCAGGTCGACGGCCATGCGCCGCTCGTTGCCGGCAAGGACCTCAATGCCTATGCCGCGGCGGGTATTATTGCCGACCACGAGTCGACGATTCCCGAGGAGGCGCTCGACAAGCTGTCTCGCGGCATGTACGTGATGCTGCGCGAGGGTACGTGCAGCCATGATCTGGCCAACCTGTCGCCGATGCTGCTGGAGAATCCCGCGCGCGCCCGCCGCTGCTGCTTTGCGACTGACGACCGCGTTCCTTCCGATGCGCTTGCAACCGGCATGATCGACAATGCCTGCCGCGTGGCGATTGAGGCCGGTATCGACCCCGTGGTCGCTATCTCTATGGCGTCCCTCTCCACGGCCGAGGCGTTTGGCCTGGATCACGGCTGCCGCGACCCGCACGAGCTCCGCGGTGCGATTGCCCCGGGCAAGCGTGCCGACCTGCTGGTGCTCAATGACCTGACGTTTGCCACGGCTCCGCATCGTGTATATGCCGCCGGTGCCCTGGTGGCGCAGGACGGCACCTTTGTGGGCGAGATCGCACCCGAGATGGCCGAGGTTGCGGCCCTTGCCGATGAGCTGCGCGCCTCCGTTAAGCTGCCGAAGCTTTCGCTCGACGTATTCGACTATGCCTTTAAGCCGGGCGAGGCCGTGATTGACGTGGTGCCGGGCAAGGCCATCACGGGCATGGTTCGTCCCGAGAGCGCCGAGGGCCTGCGCCGTATTATGCTGATCGAGCGCCACGGCCGCGGCGTGTCGCTGCAGGCCGAGGGCGCCGACGGTGACGGCCCCGCTGGCCTGGGACTCGTTGGCAAGCATATCGGCCGCGGCTGGGTGCGCGGCTTTACCATCACGGGTGGTGCCATCGCCTCGACGATCGGACACGACTCGCACAACGTGTGCGTCGTGGGCGACAACGCCGCCGATATGATGGCCGCCGTTGATGCCGTGGGCCAGGGCGGTCACGTGCTGGTGCGCAACGGCGAGGTCGTGGCGCGCATTCCGCTGGCGCTCGGTGGCCTGATGAGCGAGGGCACGGCCGAGGATGTCGCCGCGCAGCACGACGACTTTATGGTCAAGGCGCGTGCCATGGGCATCGAGCCGCCGCTCGACCCCATCATGGGCATCATTTTCCTGCCCCTGCCGGTGATCCCGACGCTCCGCATCCGCCCCGAGGGCATGTTCGACGTCACGACCTTCACCTACGCCGACTAGTCATCGGGGACGTTCTTAAACGACTAGTCGTCGGGGTGGCGTGTCGCCTGACGCCGCGACCGTGAGACCTCTGGCATGTGTGAGCTATTTGCTAGGTCCTTGTAACGTTTACGCCCGCAGAGTCTTATTTGAGCTCCCTTTGGGTACGTTGGAATTGGATATACGTCCGATTCCATCAAGCCCGAAGGGAGCTTTTCTATGTTTAAACTGATTGCATCCGATATGGACGGCACGTTGCTTGACGAAAACGGCCAGGTGCCTCCCGAGACCTACGAACTGATTCTGGCGCTACACGAGCATGGCGTGCATTTCGCCGCATCGTCAGGCCGTCGTTACGACCGCCTGTGCGAGTTCTTTGCACCTGTTCGCGACAAGATGGACTTTGTCGCCGCTAACGGCGCCCAGGTCTACGCCGACGGTAAGATGGTAGACCGCGAGGTGTATTCGCACCTGGCGATTCGAAGGCTCGCCCAGGCCGTCGCGACGTTTCCCAATCTGCATCTTGCACTTTTTGACCGAACCAAGTCCTTCTTGCTCGATGACGAGTGCAAGTTCGTGCGTGAGGTCGATAAGGACCTTCCCAATGCCGAGCGCATTTGGGAGCTGCCCGATCCCAGCGTAAATATCATCAAGGCGAGTATCTTTTGCGATGACGGTGCCGTTATGGACAGCGCTTACGTACTACAGCGCGAACTCGGTCAGCTCTTTACTTTTGCGCCTTCGGGCAACGCGTGGATCGATGCCATGCAGCCCGGCGTGTCGAAGGCCTCGGGCATCGCACAGCTCATGGAGCACTATGGAGTCGAACGCGACGAGGTTATGGCGTTTGGCGACTCGATGAACGACTACGAGATCATTCGCTTTGTCGGTACGGGCTGCGCGATGGAAAACGCGCGCCCCGCGCTCAAGGCAGTGGCCGATCGCGTGGTGGGTTGTAATCGCGACCACGCCGTCCAGCAGGAGCTCCGTCGCGTGCTGGAGAGTCTCGCTTAATCCGGCAGATGGGGACGTTCCTTTTCTGCCGGCAGTGGGGGGCAGTCCTTGCAGCTTTTTCGCGAAGACTGTCCCCAACGACTAGTCATTCAAGAACGTCCCCAATGACTGTTTTAGCTACCCTGCCGGGTTGCTGCTGCTAGGCGAGAGCGGCCATGATGGTGCGGGCGACGCCGTCGTGGTCGTTGTCGTATTCGGTGATGGCGTCGGCGGCCTCGCGGTCCTCGGGCTCGGCGTTGATCATGGCCATGCCGTGGCCCGCTGCCTGCAGCATGGGGATGTCGTTGATGTTGTCGCCGAACGCCCAAGCGTCGGCGAGACGCTCGCCCAGGTGCTCGCAGAGCCACGTGAGGGCCGTTCCCTTGGTGGCACCCTCGCCCATGACCTCGATATTCATGGCGTACGAACGCGTGACTTCAATGCCTCCGAGCGTGTCGAGTTCCGCCGCGATGGCGTCGCGATCAGCCGGGTTGTGCCAGTACATGGCGATGCGCTCGAGCGTCTCGACCTCGTCGATCTTGCTGTCGATATCCATGTCGATCGGTGTTCGTGTGCGCTTGAGCGAAGCCGCGATGTGGGGGTCGCCGCCGCAGAATTCGTCCAGGCGCGTGTAGAGCGAGCGGGGGAGGAAGCACTGCCCATCCGCGAAGATATCGAAGGTCACATCGTGGCCGGCGGCGATGCGATGGATGCGATGGGCAATGCCGCAATCGAGCGGACGGCTCAAGATGCACGTGGCGCGCGAGGCGTCGGTGGGCACATCGTCGTCGAGCTGCCAGACGCTGGCGCCATTGGCGCAAACGGCATAGTGCACGGCGGTATGGGCGAGGATGGGCTCAAAGATGCCCGACAGCGGACGTCCCGTGCAGGGCACAAATTCAATCCCGCGTCGAGCGAGCTCGTCGAGCATCGCCCAGGTGGCATCGCTCATCTGCTTATCGCTCGTCAACAGCGTTCCATCCATATCGGAAAACACAATCATTTGATGCAGCCCTTTCTGCTGGCATAAAAAGCGTGGCCGAGGGCGATGATGCCCTGGCCACGCTCGGGTTCTATAACGGTCCGCGTCCTAGCGATCGGCGAGCGGCTTGTACTCCAGCGGCTCGATAACCGGGCGATACGCGGGGCGAATAATGCGGTGCGCGCAGAAGAGCTCTTCCATGCGGTGTGCCGACCAGCCGGCCATGCGGGCGACGGCGAATAGCGGCGTAAAAAGCGTCTCGGGTACGCCGAGCATCTTGTAGATAAAGCCCGTGTACAGGTCGATGTTGGCACAGATGGGCTTGGTCATGCCGTGGTCGCGCATCACCTGCGGTGCCAGGCGCTCGATGCGCTCGATGAGCGCGAACTCCTCGCCCAGGTCCTTCTTGGCGGCAAGCGTGCGCGCGTAACGGCGGCAGACCTCGGCGCGCGGGTCGCTCAGCGTGTAGACGGCGTGGCCCATACCGTAGATGAGACCCGTGCCGTCGAAGGCCTGCTTGTCGAGGATCTTGCCCAGGTAGGCTGCGACCTCGTCCTCGTCCTCCCAATTGGAGACGTGCGCACGGATGTCCTCGTGCATGGACACGACCTTGGCGTTGGCGCCGCCGTGGCGCGGGCCCTTGAGTGAGCCGATAGCCGCGGCGTAGGCGGAATACGGGTCGGTGGCCGAGGAGGACAGCACGCGGCAGGCAAACGTGGAGTTGTTGCCGCCTCCGTGTTCGGCATGCAGCATGAGCATCACGTCGAGCAGCATGGCTTCGTCGCGGGTGAATGCCATGCCGCCGCGCAACACCTGCAGGATGGTCTCGGCGGTGGAGAGACCGGGTGTGGGGTGCGGTACATGAACCTCGGAGCCGCGGCGCTTGGCGACCGAGGCCATATGCGCGAAGGCGGCGATGCGGGGGAGACGGGCGAGCATGGAGATGGCGACGTCGATTTCGTGCTCGGGCGTAATGGCGTCGGGCTCGGCGTCGAAGGCGTAGAGCAGCAGCACGGCGCGCTGAAGCACGTTCATGATGCTCGACGACACCGTGGTCATGGGGAACTCTTTGACGTACTCATCGCTCAGGTGCCTAAAAGCGCCCAGACGTCCGCAAAAACCGTCGAGCTCCTCTTTGTTGGGCAGCGAGCCCGTGATGAGCAGGTAGGCGACCTCTTCGTAGCCATAGCGATTCTCGGCCTGGGCGTTGTTGACCAGGTCCTCGATGCTGTAGCCGCGCAGCGTAAGCTTGCCCTGGTCGGGCACGACTTTGCCGTCGACCTTGTTGTAGCCGTGCACGTCCGAGATGCGGGTAAGGCCCGCGACCACGCCCGAGCCATCGGCATTGCGCAGGCCGCGCTTGACGTTATGCTCTACGAACAGGCCCTCGTCGTACGGGGCGGTCGGCAGGCCGTGGTAGAGGTTTTCGCTTTCGGGCGAAATCTGACGGCTCGCCTCGTAATCCAGAACCAGGCGGCTCAGGTGATCGTCGAAGCGGTAGTAGATTTTCTTGGCGTCGTAGGCCATGCGCGCTCCTCTCCGGTCCGCTTTGGGGCCGCGCGCTTGGACGATATGACGTCAAGCTGCCCCGAGCGGCTTGTTCGCTACAGGCGGTACATAAAGTTAAAGACGTCCTCGCGCTGGATGGACACGTTGACGCCCGAAAGCTCGCCGGCCTCGGCCAGGGCCTTCTGCAGCTCGGCGAAGTCGAGCTTGGACTCGGCGGTGTCGGCCAGCATGGTCATGGTGAAGATGTCCTCGATAATGGACTGCGTGATGTCGCGGATGTCGACGTTGGCCTCGCCCAGAACGCGGGTGACGCCGGCGACGATGCCGGGGCGGTTCTTGCCAAGGACGGTGATGACGATACGGGAGGACGAGATCTCGGCCATGGGAAACCCTTTCGCGTGGTTGCGGCGCGCGCGGGGCGCTCCGCTACGGTACAGTGTTCATCATTGTACCTGTCTGGCGCAAAAAAGGCGCGCTCGCTGCGGCGTTACATGCCTGCAACATGAGCGTAAGGGGGAAGGCCGTACGGGGAAGAGCCGTCTGGCGCGTGTCCGGCTCGTGTTGGGTTGATTTCCGATCTCAGCCGAACACATTGAGCGGACAGGCCGTTCCCGCAGTCAGCCGAACGCCTCCGACGGCTGATTCCGAACTGGAAGCGGAGGGCATCCCCGCCCTTCGGTAGGGGATACCGCTCCGCGGCGCATGCCGCGGGCGGCGCCCCTATCGGACCACCGTGACCTCAGTTGGGATGGGCCCAGCACTGCCGCGTACTCGGTGAGCTAGAGCCAACTGTTCATCTTCACGTCGCGTATGGCGATATTTCGGTCGTCCGGCTCGGTGATGCCGTAGCCGAACGCCTGGAGCGTCTCGATGGACTCCTGGATCCTCTGTTGGAACATGGGACCCGGATCGACCCTCGGCCCGAGGTGCCCGCGCCAAAGGCACGGCGTGGCGCGCAGCATGTTATGGATTTTGGAGATGGGCTCGATGTCGGCGTAGACGTTGAGCGTCGCCATGGCGTCCTTGTGGCCGAGGATCGATTGGAGCGCCTTGATATCGCCGCCTTGGCGGATCCACTGCGTTGCGAACGTGTGGCGAAGGCCGTGGAACGTGATCAGCTCGTCGTTGGTGCCCATGAGGCCGTTGGTCTCCGAGAACGTCTTGAACGCCCTGCGGATATAGCTTGTCGTCGCGAAGGTCGCGCCCGGCTCCGACAGGATGTAGCAGTCCCCGATCTCGACCGCCCCGGTAAGGCCGCGCAAGCGCAGCTTTCCGCAGTCGATCTCGTGGGTCTCCTTCAGGAAGGGGAGTAGGCCGACCGGGTCGATGGGGATACCCCTGGCGTCATGGGTCTTGGTGTCCTTGATGAACGAACCCATTCCCTTCGCGTACGCCACCGAGTGTCTGATCGAGATCAGGCCCGTCTCGAAATCCACATCGCACCACCGAAGGCCGCAGACCTCGCCGATTCGCATCCCCGTGTGCAGGGCGAGTACGACCGCCCTCTAATCCTCGGCGGACCAATCGAGTCCGAACTCCTTTCGGGCATCCTCTTCGCTCATGACTTCGAGAAGGTCTCCGGGTTGGCAACGAAGGGCGAGGCATAGCTGCTCGAGTGTGTTGAAGCGAATGCCGCGAATATGCCCTTTTTTAATACGGGACAGGTTCACGGGCGTGGTTCCAATCCTTTCGGCAAGTTCGTTCGAGGAAATCTTTCGCTCGGCCATGATCTTGTCGAGGCGAACAATTACGGGCATGGCGTTTCCTTACGCAATCTCGTCGGAGTCGAGGTACAGCTCTCGGGCGTACAAGAAGAGCTGGGAAAGCATGAACAGGACGATGCCGAGAACCAGAGAGGTCCAATCGAATGATGAAGCGATCTCTTGGGCGCCGACGGCCCCCTCGCCGCCAAACATCGAAACGGAGGTTTTGAGTGAGCCGGCGTAGAGGCTGGTGGCAGCTTGAACAACGAAGAGAATGCCGAGCACCTTCAAGCATGTCGCAGACCCTTTCTTGAAGGGGTCTCCGCTCTTGATCGTCCACACGAGAACGGCGCTGAGGATGGTCGTAGCGATACCGATGACGGCAGGGACCAATGTCGAGATCGCAAGGGCTGGATACGCGGGGGAGTCTGCAATTACAGGGTTGTCGAGCACTTTGATTGCTGGCTTTAAGGAGAACGCCACTTGTGCGATGGCGGTGGCGCAAAGGGTCGCAGAGGCTATCGCACATGCGATGCGGAAGGAATGAAGCCGGGGAGTGCGATTGTCGGAACTCATAATAACCTCCGAAGAATTTAAAAACTCAGGTTACTTTTTAACAGTTTATGTTAAATTGACTTTGCCGGCAAGTAATAAGGGCCGAGCATTTTGTTCGGCCCCTCTGTTCCGACTGGATGAGGTTAAGGTTGGCGATGAATATGCTCAAAATCTCGAAGGCGATCTTTAGGTCGCTTCTCTCCTCCAGGTCGCTCTGTGTTGTCGTTGTTGCGTTGATGGTTCTTTGTGCTCTGCCCGTCTTCAGGAGCGCGGCTGGCATCGACGGACGGGTCGAATACCTCGAGTCGGGAATAACCCGTGTTGAGCAGGAATTGTCAGCATCCTATGCGGATGCGCTTGTGAATGCGGGGGAGGACGGTGTCTATACCTCTTCATCAAGCATGCCCGCGCTTCTGTACCCTCTTGCCGCGGGACGTCTTATCTTGGCACCGCTCTCCCCCCTACTTCCGTTTCTGCAGATATCGGATGGAGAGTACACCTATTATGACGGATCGAAGGAGTACTTGCTATGGGTCGCAACGGCCGTTGCCGTCTCGTTCCTTGCCGCGCGTCTTAACAAACGTGAAAAGCTCATCATCCAGGCACCGATGGGCGAGCTGGGTAGACTTGTTGCATCGAGCGTATGGGCGAGTGTTTTTGCAATGCTTGCCGTCCTCGCCATCAATCTTCCAGGGATAATCGCCGCGCTTGTGAAGAATGGCCCGGGCTCGCCGTTCTATCCGATAGGCTACATTCAATATGCGACTCCGGTTATCAAACCGGCTTGGCTGGTGTTCGCGCAGACGGCCATCTTGCAATTCTTGGTGGCAGCGTTCATCTCGCTTGTCGTTCACCTTGCCGTGAAGATTGCCAATAACCCTACGCTTGGAATCGTGTTCGTATGTGCCCTGATGGGGGTGACGATGGTTCCCGGGTATTACGGAAGATCCATCGCTTTACGTGAGTTCGCCCTGTTGAATCCCCTTACGTATGCGAACACTGAGTTGACCGTCGGCGCCTATAGCCCGTACCCGACAACGCAGATAGTGAATCTGCCTGGACTTTGCTTCGAGCGTGGCGCGATTGCCCTCGTATGCGCAATCGGTATCGAGGTGCTGGCAATTAGCCTGCTTTGCGTTGCTGGAAAGAGCGGCTGCGCGTGCCCGTTATCCCCGATTTGTCTTGAGAGAGGTTCCTTCACTGCATCGAGAACGGCAACTCGTTCGAGCGCTTGTGCCTCCGCCGTTGCATACATAAGAACGATGGGGAAACTGCTCCTGCGTTCTCCTACCCTCGCCGTATGCGCGATTGCAATGTCGACGACGATGCTGGCCCCGGCTCTGGTCGAGATGTTTCCTGACGCTGATAACGTTTCCGCTGTTCGGTATAGGGATGGGGAGCTCCGTTCAATAGATCGGTATCTAGAGCAGAACGCTGCGAATATGGACGTCGAGGGCAAAGCGGCCCTGGAAGACATGCGGGATGCTCTTTCGGGTTTCGTGTACGCGCCTATGCCTGCGGAGGGGTTTCGAAGCCTTGCGACGTACGAGCGCGCTCGAGGTGAGCTGGGCGCGGCAGATGCGACTCTCCTGCAATCGATCGGAATCGAGCCGGAGACTCCTTCTCGTGCGGAGGCGCGCGCCCTTCTGCTTGAGTCGATCGCGAGCTTGCCGGACCCCAAGGTTTACGAGTTAAGTACGAAGATGCCCCCATTAATCCTCCTTTCGTATCTCCAGGCAGCGCTTCCCTCCTTATTTTTGCTGTTGCCCGTGGTTGTCACATCGCTCGCGTGCACCCACCTGCAGTGTCGTTCCCTTCTGGTTCTCCAGATCCCCGCAACAGCGCATGTGCGTTTTCTGACGGCTGTTGCGCTGGCTCTCCTGCTTGGCTTGGTGCTGCTTTTGGTGTCGATGGTTCCCGCTGTCGTTGTGTCCGTGATTAAGAACGGTGCGGGTGGATCGGAGTATCCCGTCGCTCTCATTCGGGCGGGAGCTTCGACAACGTCCACGGTGGGGGAGGCGGTGTTGTGCAGTATTCCGTTGCTGGTCATGGCATACGGCGTGATTTCCGTCGTCGCTGCGTTGACAGCAGCGATTAGCCGCAACCCCGTTGTCACCGGAATGGTTTGCGCGGTTCTCTTGGTGTTGGGTTCGTTGAGCGCTCATGTTGAAAGCGTGGGCATGGGCGTCGCGCTGCTGGCTCCATTCGCCTCGTTTGATCCCGCTTCCCAGGTGGGGACGATTGGGTTCCTTGGGCGAGGGACGAACGCGATGCCTTTTGGAGAGGTCGTCGGCGCATCGGGCGCTCTGCTGGTGGTCTTGGGCGCCGTATCTCCGTTGATGGTGCGCCTGAGTGTTCCAAAGATCGAAAGGGGATGATCTCGATGATTGACCTTCAAACGCTGACGATCTCTTATGGAAAGAAGGTGCTCGTAGATTCGGTGAACGCTGAGTTTGCCCCGGGTACGGTCTACGGTCTCGTCGCTCCGAACGGGCATGGAAAGACGACGTTGCTGCGTGCGATGGCAGGTTTGCCGGGTCCTCGCGTGGACGGGAGCATCGTTCTGGATGAGGTGCAGGGTACGGGTGCGAGAGAGGTCCGTTCTATGATCTTCTATGCACCTGGTGAGGGGACGCTGCTGTATCCCGGATTGCGTGCGGAAGATCACCTCAAGATGGTTTGCGATATGTGGCCGCATGCTCGCGATATCGAAGAGATAGTGGAACAAACGCAGATAGGCGAGTTCGCGAAGATGAGGATCCGCACTCTGAGCCAGGGCATGAAGCAGCAGCTTACCCTGGCGATTGCGTATGCGACGGGCGCGCGGTACCTTCTATTAGATGAGCCCATGAACGCGCTCGACCCCAGCAGGGTGGACTTGCATTCCGAGATTCTCAGGAAGCTGGCCGATTCTGGTACGTGCATCATCATGTCATCCCACATCTTGGATTCGGTCGATAGGCTGTGCGATGAGATTCTGTTTTTGAAGGATGGGAGGCTCATTAGAAGCATTCCGCAAGATGATGCTGCGCCGAAGTCTCCTGGATCCCATTTCGCAAAGCCTGCCGGACGCGCCGAGGGTGCGCTAAGCACGTATCGGCGACTCTACGAAAAGGGCGGGTAGAAATGCAAGTTAAAAATCTATGTGGCCAATGTGATACCGTTGAACCCGCATATCGATACCGCTCAGCCATTCGCCTCGCCCCCGTCGCACGTATCTTCATCCGGTCTGTTACTTTTAATCTAACAATTCTTTGAGGAACGTAGGTGCTTCTAAATGTACTGTCGACTTCTTCTCAAACTAATCCTAAGAGACAAGGCCGTATGGATTTGTACGCTCGTTCTCGCTGCAGCCTTTTCCGTCCCCATTGCGTTCAATTCACCCATCTACGGGCCCTTCTTTATGAAACAGGGCATGCAGAGCTTTGTCGACGCATTCAATACGCGCGCGCCCCAGGCCAGCGGCACAGACCTATCTCCAGAGCAGCAAGCTGACGCGGAGCTTGCAAGATACGCGAACGCCGCCCTTGCCGCTCAAACCGACGCCGCCTTTCTCGATTCTGCCGAGAGCTACTACGCGCTCATGGGCGAAGGCTTCCAATCCGGGTCCATCGTGGGAGACCGAGAGACCAATGACGCAGCGCTCGCATATTGCCGTGCCCTGAGCAGCTCCGGCATCACGGATATCCCGGCCTCCGCAAACGACCTGCCATTCCTTTCCTTCCTGCCTTACGCCATTGCCACGGCGCCGTCTTTCCTTCCCTTCATCCCCTTCCTTCTCTCGTCGATACTCGTGCTCGGCGCCACAAGGCCCGGGACCCTGGCGGCAAAGGCGCCCGTGCCCAAATTCCGGCGCCTTATCCAGATCGTGTTTTCGATAATCGCCGCGGGGACCGCGATGCTCCTCGCCGGCCTCGCACCCGGGGGCATTTACGCCTTGGCCCTAAACGGCTTCGGGCAAATTGGGTACCCGATCGCCTTCTTCCATGACGGCGCGCTTGCCACCACGACCGCGGGAGACGTCTTCACGACCCTGCTTATCGCGCTGTTTGCGGGCGGAACCTTGATATCCGTTTGCTCCGCCGTCCTATCGACCGCAACGAGGCGCGTCCTCGCGGGCCCCCTTGCCTCCGCGCTGCTTGTCGCGGCCCCGGCATTCCCGTTATTGTCCGATTCGGCGCTGGAGCATAACGCCGCGCTCAATCTCCTGCCGCTGGCCGTGTTCTCGCCTATCGAGGCAACGGGTTACGTGGGATGCTTCCCGACGGAATTCATTGGCTCCGGTTCAGGCAGAGCATCGATGCTTGCCGTGGCCCTGGCATACGTCGCGGTCTTTTTTACGGTCGGCGCCGTTGCGGCACGTTCGCCCAAACAGCCTGGACCCGCGAAAAAGCACCATGGGCTCGAGCTTCTAGACGCGAGCGTGGGATACGGGAGTACGACGATACTTTCAATCGGGTCGCTTTTCCTGAGCCCGGGAACGGCGGCGGGCCTCGTTGCTCCCAACGGCTCGGGGAAAACCACCCTTCTTGAAGCGCTGTCGGGCCAATTTCCCACCCGCATCCGCTCGGGAAGCCTGGCGGCAGACGGAATCTGCCAACGTCGATCAGCCGAATTTGCAGAACTCGTCTACCTGAGCTCTTCGGGCAGCGCGGATCTCTACCCCACGCTATCGGCCATCGAGCACCTTGCTTTCGTTAGGGAGGCGTGGAAATCGGCCGCCGACATCGACTCGCTCTGCGACTCCCTCGGAATCTCC
>DBFBKG010000013.1:0-5214 GCA_048203815.1 Collinsella sp.
GCGGCTGCCGACGCGCTTGGAGCGGCTCGGGACCACGGCCAGTAACACGCAAACCACCGCAAACAAGCCAAGGATTACGAGCGTTTGGATGCCAGTGCGAGCAGACAGCAGCACCGACATGGCGAGCACGGGACCGAGCTCGCCCCAAGTGCCATACGCGAGAATCGAGTCGCCAACGCGCGTGCCGGTGAGCGAGCGCTCGCGCATGATGGGCACGAGCGTGCCGAGCGCCGTAGAAGTGAGGGCAAGCGTCACGGCGATACCGTCGAAATGACTGACCGAGAACCACGGGGTAAAGCGCACGGCAAGCCAGGCGATACCAAACGTGACGACCCACGTCGCCAAGCCGTAGCGCCCCTCGACACCCGTGATGCTCTTGGGGTCGATCTCAAAGCCGGCGAGCAGGAACAAAAAGGCCAGGCCGAGCTCGGACACCAGCGAGACCTCGGCATCTACATGGATGACGCCGAGCATATGGGGTCCCAGCACCGCACCGAACACGAGCAAAAAGACGGTCTCGGGAACGGGTTTTCCGGGAATCGCCGAGGCGATGAAGGGGCTTGCAAAGGCCACGAGCGCGATGATGGCGAGTGAAACGAATGCCATGTGATGCCTTTCTCTTGTTTGCGCTTCACTGTAGCACCCTCGCCGTCCTCAACGCGCCGCGAGCTGTCGTATCATAGTGAGGTTTACAAACATGTGGCTCAAGGCGACCGCAGGGCAGACCCCGCAAACCGACCGCTGCCGCATACCGTACCGTACGCCCAACCGATCAGGAAGGCAGGAACCAATGGTCTCTCGTATCTACGTGGAGAAGAAACCCGGGTTCGACGTCGAGGCTCAGCAGCTCAAGGGCGAGCTGACCGAGATTCTCGGCATCAAGGGCATCGAGGCCCTGAGGATCATCAACCGCTACGACGTCGAGGGCATCGACGAGGAGCTTTTCCGCTCCTGCGTGCCGACCGTCTTTAGCGAGCCCCAGGTCGATGTGACCTACGACGAGCTCCCCGCAAGCGATGGCGCCGTCTTTGCCGTCGAATTCCTGCCTGGCCAGTTTGACCAGCGCGCCGACTCCGCCAGCGAGTGCGTGCAGCTCATCAGCCAGGGCGAGCGCCCCGCCGTGCGCTCCGCCAAGGTCTATATGATCTCGGGCGCTCTGGACGAAGCCGCCATCGAGGCCATCAAGCACTACGTGGTGAACCCCGTCGAGGCGCGCATCGCCTCGCTCGACCTGCCCGAGACGCTGTACATGGAGACCCCCGAGCCCCAGCCCGTCGAGGTGCTCGACGGCTTCCGCGAGCTCGATGAGGCCGGCCTTGCCGCCTTTATCTCCGAGCGCGGTCTTGCCATGGACGAGGCGGACATCGCCTTCTGCCAGCAGTACTTCCGCGATGAGGATCGCGACCCCACCATCACCGAAATCCGCGTGATCGACACCTATTGGTCCGATCACTGCCGCCATACCACCTTCGGCACCGTCCTGGACGACGTGACGATCGACGACGCCGTGGTGCAGCAGGCCTTCGACCGCTACATGGAGATGCGCCACGAGCTCGGTCGCGACGCCAAGCCCGTCTGCCTCATGGACATGGGCACCATCGGCGCCAAGTACCTTAAGAAGACCGGCGTCATGACCGATGTCGACGAGTCCGAGGAGATCAACGCCTGCACCGTCAAGGTGAAGGTCGATGTCGACGGCGAGGACCAGGACTGGTTGTTCCTGTTTAAGAACGAGACCCACAACCACCCGACCGAGATCGAGCCCTTCGGCGGTGCCGCCACCTGCGTGGGCGGCGCCATCCGCGACCCGCTCTCGGGCCGCAGCTACGTGTACCAGGCCATGCGTGTCACCGGTGCCGGCGACCCCACCGTCCCCGTGTCCGAGACGCTCGAGGGCAAGCTGCCGCAGCGCAAGCTCGTAACCACCGCTGCCGCCGGCTACTCCAGCTACGGCAACCAGATCGGCCTTGCCACCGGCCAGGTCAACGAGCTCTATCACCCCGGCTACGTGGCCAAGCGCATGGAGGTCGGCGCCGTCGTGGGCGCTACCCCGGCAAACCACGTGCGCCGCGAGTGCCCCGCCCCCACCGACAAGATCATCCTGCTGGGCGGCCGCACCGGCCGTGACGGCATCGGCGGTGCCACCGGCTCCTCCAAGACCCAGAACACCGAGTCCATCGAGACCTCGGGTGCCGAGGTCCAGAAGGGCAACGCCCCGGTCGAGCGCAAGCTGCAGCGCCTCTTCCGCCGCGGCGACGCCTGCCGCCTGATCAAGCGTTGCAACGACTTTGGCGCCGGCGGCGTCTCGGTCGCCGTGGGCGAGCTTGCCGACGGCCTGTATGTCGACCTGGACACCGTGACCAAGAAGTACGACGGCCTGGACGGCACCGAGCTCGCCATTTCCGAGTCCCAGGAGCGCATGGCCTGCGCCGTCGCCGACGGTGACGTCGAGGAGTTCATGGGCTACGCCGCCGAGGAAAACCTGGAGGCGACCGTTATCGCCGAGGTTACCGCCGAGCCGCGCATGCGCATGGCCTGGAACGGTGTCGCCATCGTCGACCTATCCCGCGAGTTCCTCAACTCCAACGGCGCGCCCAAGCACCAGGTCGCCCACGTGTGCGCCCGCAGCGTGTGGCAGCCCAGCTGGGCCGGCACCACGCTTGCCGAGCGCATGACCTCGCTTGTCACCGACCTCAACGTTACCTCCAACAAGGGCCTTTCCGAGCGCTTCGACTCCACCATCGGTGCCGCAACCGTGCTTATGCCTTTTGGCGGCAAGACGCAGCTCACCCCGAGCTCGGCCATGGTCGCCAAGTTCCCCGTGGACGGCGAGACCACCACGGCAAGCGCCATGGCATGGGGCTTCAACCCCTATCTGATGGAGGCCGACCAGTTTGCGGGCGCCTATCTGTCCGTGGTCGAGTCCATCGCCAAACTTGTGGCTGCCGGCTTTGAGCACAAACGCGCCTATCTCTCCTTCCAGGAGTACTTCGAGCGTCTGCGCACCGAGGCCGAGCGCTGGGGCAAGCCCACAGCAGCCGTCCTGGGCGCCCTCATGGCCCAAGTCGACCTTGGTGCCGGCGCCATCGGTGGCAAGGATTCCATGAGCGGCTCGTTTGAGGACGAAGCCGGCGAGCTCAACGTTCCGCCGACTCTGATCAGCTTCGCTGTGGCCGTGGGCCGCGCGGCGCGCGCCGTCTCCCCTGAGTTCAAGGGCCTGACGCACCGCGTCGTCCGCATCGCCCCCGCTACCTACGGCGAGGACTACCGACCCGACGCCCAGCAGCTGCTCGCCGCGTTTGACGCCGTCGAGGCGCTCACTGCTACCGGCGACGCCCTGGCCGTCTCCACGCCCGGCTACGGCTGCGGCGCCGAGAGCCTCTTTAAGATGTGCGTCGGCAACCAGATCGGCATCGAGCTTGCCGAGGACGTGGACGTGGAGAGCCTCTTCACCCCGCTCTATGGCAGCTTTATCGTCGAGCTCGCCGACAACGCCGAGCTGCCCGAGGTCGCCGACGGCGTTGTCGTCGAGCCCCTGGGCACCACCGTCGAGGGCTATGTCATCGACACCGGCTCCGAGGTCATCGAGCTCGCCGAGCTCCAGGAGGCCTGGGAGAGCGGCATCGAGGGCGTCTTCGCCTACCGCAGCGCCGGCGAGACGCCCGAGGTCGAGACTATCGACTTCCGCGCCAAGGACATCCACGTGTACGGCGGCGCCAAGATCGCCCGCCCGCGCGTGATCATCCCCGTGTTCCCCGGCAACAACTGCGAGTACGACAGCGCCCGCGCCTTCCGTGCCGCCGGTGCCGAGGCCGACACCTTCGTGATCAACAACCTCACGCCCGAGGCCGTCGCCGAGAGCACCCACGAGCTTGCCCGCCGCATCCGTGCAAGCCAGATCGTCATGATCCCCGGCGGCTTTTCGGGCGGTGACGAGCCCGACGGCTCCGCCAAGTTCATCACGGCGTTCTTCCGCGCTCCCGAGGTCACCGAGGCAGTCCGCGACCTGCTCCAGGCCCGCGACGGCCTGATGCTGGGCATCTGCAACGGCTTCCAGGCCCTGGTCAAGCTCGGCCTGGTGCCCTACGGCGACATCGTCGACGCCACGCCCGATGCGCCCACGCTGACGTTCAACACCATCGGTCGCCATCAGAGCCGCCTGGTGCGCACCCGCATCTCGTCCAACCTGTCCCCGTGGCTGTCGCAGTGCAGCCTCGACGACCCCTACACCGTCGCCATCAGCCACGGCGAGGGCCGCTTTGTCGCCAATGACGAAGTACTCGCCCAGCTGATCGCCAACGGCCAGGTCGCCACGCAGTACGTGGGCGAGGACGGCAAGCCCAGCATGGACCTTTCCGTCAACCCCAACGGCTCCGCACTCGCCATCGAGGGCATCACGAGCCCCGACGGCCGCGTCCTGGGCAAGATGGGCCATGCCGAGCGTCGCGGCGACAACCTGTACCGCAACGTGCCCGAGCATGTCCCCGGCGATAAGTTCATGCCGATCTTTGAGAGCGGCGTAGCCTACTTCGCCTAAACCGTTCCCATCGGGTACAATCCCCTCGGGTAACAACACCCGCCACCGGCACGCCCGGTGGCGGGTTCTTTTTTGCTTCGCGCATGTAGGAAGGACATCATGGAAAGCCGCAAGCCGTATCTCGCCACCCTACCCGGACTCATCCTGGGCTGTCTCGTTTGCTGCGCGCTCTGGGGCTCCGCCTTCCCCTGCATCAAGATCGGCTACGGCCTCTTTGGCATTCCCGCGCACGACAGCGCCTCGCAGCTGCTCTTCGCGGGTCTGCGCTTCACCCTTGCCGGCATGCTGGTCATTGTTGGCATGAGCGTGGCCCAGCGCCGCCCGCTCGTCCCACAGGTACGCGATATCAAGCCCATCTTTATCTTGTCGTTCTTCCAGACCATCGGCCAGTACTTCTTTTTCTACCTTGGTCTCTCCCGTGCCAGTGCCATGTCGAGCTCCATCATCGAGGCCAGCGCCAACTTCCTAGCCATCCTCTTTGCCGCCCTGGCGTTTCGCACCGAAAAGCTCAACGCGGCCAAGGTACTCGGTTGCGCACTGGGCTTTGCCGGTGTCGCGCTCGTCAACCTTTCGGGCGCGGACGGCACCTTTGGCTTTGCGCTCGACGGCGAGGGCTTTATCCTGGCCTCCACCGTCGCGGGTGCCCTTTCGACCTGCCTGATCGGTATCTTCTCGCG
>DBFBKG010000014.1:0-21540 GCA_048203815.1 Collinsella sp.
TACTGGGATGCCGCGGGCAACCTGAGGCTTGGCGCGGGCGACGGCGCTGCCAGCGACGCGCTCGTGGTGCCGGAGCCGCACGACCGTCACGAGGCGTTCGTTATCCCCAGCGACATCTGCTTTGCGGCAAGCGCGTGCGACCCGCGTCGCCTGGGCATCGACGTGACGGGCGCTTGGGCCGTAGCTGCCAACGCGCTCTCCTACGACTACCTGTGGAACGAGATCCGCGTGAAGGGCGGTGCGTACGGCTGCGGATTCCGCGCGGCCGGTGAGCGTCAGACGGCGTTCTACACCTACCGCGACCCAGCAATCGACCCCTCGATTGAGCGTGTGGCGCGCGCAGGCGAATGGCTCGGCAGCTTTGAGCCCGACGAGGCCGCCTTCGAGGGTTTTATCGTGAGCTGCGTGAGCGGCATGGACGCGCCCGTGAAGCCGTACGCGCTCACCAAGCGCCGCAATACGACCTACCTGGCCGGGCTCGATCCGCATGCGCGCGAGGAGCGTCGCGCCCAGATGCTCGCGGCCACACCCGGTGAGCTGCGCTCGCTCGGCGCCAACGTGACGCGCATTGCGGCCGTCGCGCCCACCTGCGTCTTTGGAGGCCGAGACGTCATCGCCAAGAGTAACGCCGGCTTTAACGTCATCGACCTGCTGGGCTAACGCACAGCAAAGGAAGATTTTTGGGACATGCCTAAAAATCTACCTTTTCTTTTCCGCTTGGGCGGGCCAGCTCAGCCCGTCCCGCCGGTTTTGTCTCGATCTGTAACAGCTAGGCCCATTTATGCCGAGTTACTGTTACAGATCGAGACAAACCGCCGCAGACATCCGCCCTTCAGCAAAAACCACCCAAAGGCATCTGTCCCCTTTGGGTGGTTTGCGAGTGGGCTGCTACTTGATGAACGGGTTCAGCCTGGCCGCCAGCGGATCGAGCTTGTACATCCTTGCAAAGCATTCGCGACCATAGTCGGAATCGTTGTTCCAGCTACCCTGGTCGACGTCGTACTCTGCATCCAGACGAATCCACTCCTCCGGCTTGTTCTTCTCGTGCTTGCTACAGAAGTAGCGCTGGTACTCGACCTCGTGCTCAAACTCAAACTCGGCATCCGAGCCGCGGCCGGCATACTCGTCGACCGACGTCAGGTTGCCGTGCTCGTCGTAATAGAACTCCGCATAGCCGCCGCGCTCGGAATCGATCCTGTCGAGCTTTCCGTCGCTGTACGAATAATCCACCGCGGCATACGAGTTCAGCGAGCCGTAATCGTTGCCGTGCGAGTCATATGCCACAGGCGAGATACGCGAAATGTTGCCGTCCTTGTCATACTCGTAGCCCGCGGTGATCGTCCACCTGGTGCCCACGGTGTCGCCCTGACAGTCCAGCGTAAAGGACGTCACGCGATCCTTGTCGTATCCGTACGAATACACGACCGTCCGAGGATTGGCCGGGCTGGTATCGGTGTTGGTCACCATGTTGCCGTCCTGGTAGACATATGTACTCGCGCTCTCACCGTAACCCGCATGGGTCGTCTTGTTGATCAGGTTTCCGTCCGCGTCGTAGGTAAACGTCGTGGTGCTCGACGAATCGCTAATGTCGGCATCGCAGTCGATGCGCGTGACGTTACCGTCGGCGTCGTACGTAAACGTGTTGACGTTCTCGTAACCGCCCGCCAGATCTTCCTCAATCTCCGAAATGCGATGCGACTCATCGTGCTCGACGCTGTAGCTTACGCCGCCACCTTGCTTGACGGCAGACGTGAAGCCCGTGACGTAGCCGTTCTCGTCACGCTCGATCTCGTAGATATCGCCGTACTGGTCCGATTTATCGGTGCCTTCGTAGGACACCGACAGCCACAGCTCGTCAAGCTGTGTGTCCTTAATGCCGCTAACCTTCGTATCCTGCGGCAATTCCAACGTGGCGAGCTTCTTTTTGCCCGAAAGATCGATGCTTTTGAGCTCCCCGGCATTTGAAAGGTCGAGCTTCTCGATGTTGTCGCAGCCGTCCAGGTTAACGATGGTGACGTTGCTCGCCGAGTTAAGCTCGACGGTCTTAAGGTCGCCGCAGCCCGAAAGGTCCAGGTTGACGAGTTTATCCCCACCGTATTCCACACTGGTAACGTTGGGGAACACCTTGCCCAGGCCCTGCGTCGACGCGACGCCGTCCAGCTCGACCGACGTCACCGCCTTGGCCTCGTCGCGTGAAATGCGGCCGTCACCGTTCGTGTCGTACTTGGTCGAGACAAGCGCACGCATGCCGCTATCCGGAAAGGTCTTCTCGTCGATAGGCGTGGTCGCGATCTGGGTGAAATAGAACAGCGCACCGCCGCCGGTGCCCGCCGCCACGGCAAGCACCGCGGCAAGGGCGATGAGGGGCTTCTTGGAACGCTTGCGCCGCACGGGCTGCTGCACGGGCACGTATTGCCCAGGAGCGGGCGCGGCAGGCTGGGGTTGCTGCGTGGCCGCGACCTGGTCGGGTGCTACGGGCGTGCCGCAGACGGGACAAAAGAGGGCGTCGTCGACAAGCGGCGTGCCACACGAGCGACAAAACATGGCGGGCTCCTTTCGGTTCATTCCTTCCACCATGAAGGTAAACCCAAAAATGCAGCCCTTGTTGCGCAACATTCAGCCCAAACCACCGCAAAAGGAACGGGCACCTTTGTGGCGATTTGGGGTGAATCCGTCGCGTTTGCCCAAATAAAACCTGCCAAAATAAACCTGTCCCTTTTTGGTAGGTTTGGGAGATGAGGCTGGGATGGATAAGGCTGAGTTGCGGCGGGCGGTGATTGCTCGGCGCGATGCTCTTGATTTGGATGTTCAGGCGGCGAAGTCTGCTGTTGTATGCGCGCGGCTTGTTGAGCTGCTGGATCGCTTGGATGCCGCGGCGCCGCGCAGCGTTGCCGTCTATGCCGCCATGGGTTCCGAGGTCGACCCCGCCGCGTTTGCCGCTGCGGCCGTCGCGCGGGGCTGGCGTGTAGCCTATCCGTGCATGCTCTCGGCAACAGACGCCATGGCTTATGGCCAGCGCATGTGCATGCGGGCAGTCTCTGCCGGCGATGCGTCCGAGGCCCCGTTTATCGTCCACCCTACGCGGGCCTTCGCAGCCACGGACGTCGACAGCGACCACTTCCCCATCGTGCCCGCCAAGGCTCTCGACATGATTATCGTGCCGCTCGTGGCTTTCGACCGCACCGGCGCGCGCCTGGGCTACGGCGGCGGCTGCTACGACCGCTACCTGCCCATGCTCTCGCCCGCATGCCAAATCGTCGGCATCGCCTTTGACGAGCAGCGCGTCGACCACGTTCCCACCGACGCCCACGATCTGCCGCTACCCCACATCATCAGCGCCTAACGGCTGGCGTACCTCCCGACAGCCTAATGCTCCTCGCCAGCGCGGCCCAGGTCATAGGGCGTGGTCTGGTAGACGTAGTAGTTGAGCCAGTTGGTGTAGAGCAACTGAGCCTGGCTGCGCCAGACGTTGCGCGGCTCGGCGGTGGGGTCGTCACCTGGGAAGTAATGCGCCGGCACCTGGGGGTTGAGCCCGCGCTTCACGTCGCGCTCGTACTCCAAACGCAGCGTGTCGGTGTCGTACTCGGGATGGCCAAAGACAAAGAAGCGGCGGCTGTCGGTCGACTTGACGATGTACAGGCCCACCTCGTCGGACACGGCCACGACCTCAAGCTGCGGCTCGGCCTCCACGTCCTCGCGGCGCACATCGGTGTTGCGCGAATGCACGGCATAAAAGCGGTCGTCAAAACCACGGACCAGCGGGCTTTGCGGCTTCACCAGATAATGCTCGAACACGCCGCTCGCCTTTGCCGGCAGGTCGTGCTTCTGGATACCGTAATGATGGTACAGGCCGGCCTGTGCGCCCCAACAAATGTGCAGCGTAGAGTGCACGTGCGTGGTGGACCAATCCATAATCTGGCAGAGCTCGGGCCAGTAGTCGACCTCCTCGAACGGCATCTGTTCCACCGGCGCGCCCGTGATGATCAGGCCGTCGTAGTGGATGTCGCGGATGTCGTCGAACGTGCGGTAGAACGTCTCCAGGTGGCCGGCGCTTACGTGCGTGGCCTCGTGCGTCTTGGTGCGCAGCAGGTCCACCTCCACCTGCAGCGGCGTGTTGGAGAGCTTGCGCATGATTTGCGTCTCGGTGGCGATCTTGGTGGGCATGAGGTTGAGGATGAGCACGCGCAGCGGACGGATGTCCTGGTGCAGCGCGCGGTACTCGGTCATGACGAAGATGTTCTCGCTCTCGAGCTGCGCGGCGGCAGGGAGGGCGTCGGGAATACGAATGGGCATGGATGCTCCTTACGAGTCAGTTGCAGCTATGGTACAACGAGCGGCCCCATCCGCGCGAGCACATCGCCCAGCGATGCCGTCGGCGGCCCAAATCACTCCAAAAGCAGAGATTAAGGCATGTCCCAAAAATCTGCGGCGCTTTAGTCTAGCAAAGTGACAGCAGGACGCTACAATGGTTCGACGCGAAAAACTCGGCCGAAAGGATACGTATATGTACCAGACGCGTAAGATCGGTGTGGTCGGCCAGGGCCACGTAGGAGCACATGTCGCCAACAGCCTGCTCATGCAGGGCATTGCCGATGAGCTGTACCTGTGCGATATCAACGAGACAAAAGTGACGTCCGAGGTCCAGGACCTGCGCGACTCCCTTTCGTTTGTCCCGTACAACACCAAGATCGTCAACTGCTACGACCACTACGAGGAGCTTGCCTGCTGCGACGTCATCGTCAACGCTGCCGGCAAGGTCGCGCTGGCCGCCGGCAACCGCGACGGCGAGCTGTTCTTTACCACCGACGCCGCCCGCTCCTTTGCCAAGCGCATCGTCGACGCCGGCTTTGACGGCATCTTCGTGAGCATCTCCAACCCCTGCGACGTCGTGTGCACCGAGCTGTGGCACCTGACCGGCTACGATCCCAAGAAGATCATCGGCTCGGGCTGCGGTCTGGACTCCGCCCGCTTGCGCACCGAGATCTCCAAGAAGGTCGGCGTGAGCCCCAAGTCCATCGACGCCTACATGATCGGCGAGCACGGCTTTAGCCAGCTTGCTGCCTTTAAGGCCGCAACCATCGCTGGCAAAAACCTCAACGAGCTTCAGGCCGAGAACCCCGACAAGTACGCCTTCGACCACATGGAGGTCGAGGAGCTTGCACGCAAGGGCGGCTATGTGACCTACCAGGGCAAGCAGTGCACCGAGTACGCCGTTGCCAACTCCGCCGCGCGCGTCTGCGCCGCCGTGCTGCACAACGAGCACGCCGTGCTTTCGGCCTCTACGCTTATGACCGGCCAGTATGGCGAGGAGGGTATCTTTACCTCCCTGCCGTGCGTGATCGGTGCCGAGGGCGTCGAGGAGGTCTACACGCTGGACCTGTCCGAGCACGAGCTCGAGGGCTTCCACAAGAGCTGCCAGCACATCCGCGACAACATCGCCCAGCTCGACTGGTGGGACGCCGAGGCCCACGACGCCAAGTAAGCCGCTGGCTGCCGCAACCTTGCGAATCTATGCGCGATACTAAGCGGGCCGCGCCGGAAACCCACCGGCGCGGCCCGCTTTTTACGCACGCTGTTCGCTTGCGAATCGAAGGTGAATACTTTTCCCGGTACCTAGTACTGCTCGATGCCCATGTAGCGACGAATCTCGGGGCTGTGGTCGAACACCTTGCCGCGGGCGGCGCGCAGCTCGCAGCTCATGTTGTAGAAGAAAATCGGCTCTAGGTACGAACGCACGCTGGCGGGCACGTCGCCCACGCCGTACTCGAGCGCGTCGAGCACCATGATCGTGTCGGTGTGCGTGTTGAGGAACGCAAGGGCGCGCTCCTCCATGGGGCGGCACTCACCCGCGCCAAGCTGCACAAAGTAGAACACGCCGGGCTCGGTGGCTTCGAACGGGCCGTGGAAGTACTCGCCGGAGTGGATGTAGCAGCAGTGCTGCCACTGCATCTCCATGAGCGAGCAAATTGCCATGGCGTAGGTCTGGCTAAAGTTGGGGCCGGAGCCCAGGATATAGAAGAACTTGTGCTGCTGGCAGAGCTCGGCAAAGCGATCGCCCAGCTCGGCGTTGACCTTCTCGCGAGCAGCGGGCAGCAGGGCATCCATCTGCTTAAGGCCGGCGTACATGTCGGCAAGCGCCTCGTAACCCTCCTGCTGGTCGAGCAGCTCGGCAGCCATCAGGGCGCCGATGCCCTGCGGGACCTCGGCCTGCGGCACGCCCTCGCCCCAGGGATAGACCCAGGTAGTCCACTTGCCGTTGTCGATCTTGGAGCCCTCGCAGTCGGTGAGGGCAACGACCTCGGCACCGGCGGCCAGCGCCATCTCGCAGCCGTCGACGACCTCCTGCGTGTTGCCGCTGTGGCTGCAGGCGATGACGAGCGACTTCTCACCAAGACTCTTGGGAGCCATCAGGCAAAACTCGCGCGCCGTGTAGACCGTCGAGGTAAACGTGGTGGCCTCGCGCTTGAGCAGTTCGTTAGCCGGCATGAGGTCGATCATCGAACCGCCGCAGGCGATCCAAAAGACGTTCTCGACCTTACCCTTGCGCTCGATAATTTCCTGAATCAGATCGTGTGCGTTCATGCTGAAGCTCCTCCTTGTGTGGCGGCTTTTGGCGACGGCTGCTCGTACCTGCTGTCGTTCTATGTTGTCCTATTTATAACACGTGTAACAACGCCCGTGAAGTCATCCCGGCAAATTTGTTCTATGTTGTTCTATCTGTGGACGTTAGATGTCGAAGACGTAGCGCGAGCCCACGATCTTTTGGCGGCCGAGCAGTAGAGGGCGCCCGCCGGCGTCGGTAAAGTAGGCCTCCATATAGAAGAGCGGCTCACCGACCGGCACCTCCAGCAGCGGGGCCGCCTGGGCATCGGCAAGCGCAATCTCCACGGTGCAGGGGTCGGACTTGAGCGGCGCGCGACCCGAATGCTCGGCAACGAGCGCAAAGATGGAATTGTCCGTGAGGTCCTTGTCGGCAAGCGTCTGCAGATAGGGATGGTCGGCGAGCACAAAGGCGTTGTTCTCGAGCATGACAGGGATGCCGTCGGCTGTGCGCACGCGTTCGACCACGATAAGCTCGCAGCCGGGCTCCACGCCAAAGAACGCCGCATCCTCGTGCGTCGCCGCGACCACCGTGCGCGACACCAGACGCGCACCCGGCACCATGTCGTTGGCAGCACAACCCTCAGTAAAGCTCTGGACGTCACCCTTCTGGCGAATCTTGCGCTTGAGCTTGGGAGCGCACACAAAGGTACCCCTCCCCTGCTGGCGGTTGAGATACCCCGCGCGTGACAGCTCCTCGATGGCGCGGCGCACGGTGACGCGCCCCACGCCGTAGGACTTCGCGAGCTCCATCTCGGAAGGAATGCGCGAGCCGGCAGCGTACACGCCGCGCGCGATCTCGCCCTTTAGGTCGTCCATGACCTGCTGGTACAGCGGTACGGCGGACACGTCAGCGCGGCCGGTTTTATCGTCGAAAGCCATCGTTATGCCCCATCCCGCGCATGCTCGGACTCAAACTCTTCAATCGCCGTCATAAACTGCTCGCCAAAGGCGTCGGCTTTTTTCTCGCCAATGCCGTTAACCTGGATCAGCTCGTCGCGTGTCTGCGGGCGCAGGCGGCACAGGCCGCGCAGGGCCTTGTCGGAGAAGACCATATACGGCGCCATCTCCAGCTCCGTCGAGATCTCCTTGCGGAGGGCGCGCAGGCGCTCGAACAGCTCGGCATCGTCACCCACGCGCGGGCGCTGATCCAGCTCGGCCTCCTCGCGCAGCAGATCAACCGCACGGCGGGCGCGGGCCGAGGCCTTGCGCTTGGACGCGCGACGTTTAACGGTAAAGGCGAACGCCTCGTCCTCGACCTCGATGGCACGCGGGCCCAGCCCCACGACCGGGTACTGCCCCTGCGAGGTGGCCAAGTAACCGCGGCCGCACAGCTGGCCGATGATGTCCTTGATGCGCCCGACCGATTCGCCCGACAGCTCACCGTAGCCGCGGTCCTCGTCCAGATGCATCTGGCGAATGCGCTCGGTGTTGCCGCCGTGAAGCACATCGGCGATCAGCGACTTGCCAAAGCGCATGGGACGCGCGGCCACATAGCGCACAGCGGCGCGGGCCATATCGGTGACGTCCTCGACCTCGAACTGCGTAAGGCAGTTGCTGCAGTTGCCGCAGCCCTCGGCGTCGTCTGCGGTGCCGCCCGCAGCAGCCGCAACCGCATGCTCGGCCGCGGCTTCGTCGCCAAAGTAGCGCAGCATGTATTCGCGCAGGCAGCCGGTGGTATTGCAGTAGCCCTCCATCTGGCTGAGCAGGCGGTAACGGTTCTGGAGCGCCCACGCGCGTTGCTCGTCGTCGAGCGCCTCATCGGCAGCATCGCCTCGGTCGATCAAAAAGCGGCGCATGCGAAAATCGTTACCGTTCCACAGCAAGTGACAGCTTGCCGGATCGCCATCGCGGCCAGCGCGGCCCGCCTCTTGGTAGTACGCCTCGATGCTCTCGGGCACGTTGTTGTGAATCACATAGCGCACGTTGGGCTTGTCGATACCCATGCCAAAGGCGTTGGTGGCAACCATCACCTGAATGTCGTCGTCGATAAAGGCACGCTGGCTCTGGCGGCGGGCATCGTTGCCCATGCCGGCATGGTAGCGGCCAACGCGAATGCCGCTGGGGCCCAGCGCCTCGGCAAGCTCGCCTGCCAACGCGTCGACCGTCTTGCGGGTCGAGCAATACACGATGCCGCTCTCGCTCGAATGCGCGATCACATAGTCGCGCACCCACGCGGTCTTGGCCTTGTCGCCCATCTCTTCGCAACCGAAGTAGAGGTTCTTGCGATCGAAGCCCGTCACCACGGTCGCCGGGTTTTGCAGGCCGAGCATTTGCTGGATATCGGCGCGTACACGCTCGGTCGCCGTGGCGGTAAAGGCCGCCACGATGGGGCGCCGCGGCAGCGAATCGATAAACTCACGAATCTGCAGGTAAGCGGGACGGAAATCCTGGCCCCACTGGCTCACGCAGTGAGCCTCGTCAATGGCCACGAGCGGCACGCCAATGCCGCCTTCGGCCGCGGCTTCCTGCGCAAAGGCTAAAAAGCGCGGCTCGAGCAGACGCTCGGGTGCCACGTACATAAGCTGATAGCGGCCCTCGCGCGCCCGCTTGAGCACGGTGTTTTGCTGGGCCGGGGTAAGGCTGGAGTTGAGATAGCTGGGTCGTGCACCCGCCGCGAGCAACGCACGCGTCTGATCCTCCATAAGCGACAGCAACGGGCTCACCACAAAGGTGATACCAGGCAGCATAAGCGCAGGCATCTGGTAGCAAATGGACTTGCCGGCGCCTGTGGGCATAACGCCGAGCGCATCGCGGCCGGCAAGGATCGCATCGACCATGCGGTCCTGCCCCGGGCGAAACGAGGTGTAGCCAAAATAAGCGCCGAGCGTGTCGAGCGCCATCTGCTGCATGCTATCGGTCATGGTTTCCTAACGTCAGAATCATCTGCCGCCGATTATACGCCGCCACGCGGACCGGCGTCGCGCGGCGGCCGGCCACGGGCGATGCAATCCGAAGGGAACGAGCGTGGATTTTTGGACACTTTCCGGACGAGCGTGGATAATCTCCCACTTTGAGCCCGTCACCAAGCCAAAAACGGGAGATTATCCACGCTCATTCTGCAGATTGCCGCTTAGGGACGTTTGCAGCGTCGACCGGTCCGCCGTTCGTTAGAACGGCGGAACCAACCCTACATGACCATGACGTAGCGGCTACCTACGTAGTACTGCTTACCCATCAGGACCGGCTCGCCATTGGGACCGATAAAGCCGGCGCGCAGGTTGAGCAGCGGATCGTGCGGAGCGATGCCCAGCTCGGCCGCCTGCTCAGCGCTGGCGCGAACGGCCTCGACCGTACGGTAGCCAGCCGAGACAATCGGGGTTCCGCCAACACGCTCGACCTCGGCAAAAATCGACTTGTCCTCAAGATCGGCCGTCAACAGCTCACGGTAGGCGTCAAACGGCACAAAGATGTTCTCCTCAAAGATGGGCTCGCCGTCGGCTGTACGCACGCGCTTGATATGCAGCAGCAGCGCGTCCTTTTGCAGGCCAAAGAACTCCATCTCGTTTTGACGTGCCGGCACAATCTGGCGATCGACCACATGCGCGCCCGCCTTCATGCCATTATCGGCACACAGCGCGGTAAACGTCTGCAGCGTCGAAGCGTGGAACTGGCGGTTGATGTGCGGTGTGGAGACAAAGGTGCCACGGCCCTGCTGCTTAACCAGGTAGCCATCGGAGCACAGCTCCTCGACGGCGCGGCGCACCGTAATGCGGCTCACGTCGTACTGCTCGGCTAGCTCAAGCTCGGACGGAATACGCTCCTTGGGTGCATAAACACCTTTCTCGATCGCATCCTTGATTTCGTCGTAAATCTGCTGGTAAAGCGGTGCATTTTTGGGCGCAGGCATATCTGATCACTCTTATCGAAATATTGAAATAACTAATACGTATATAACGTCTAGTTTCATGTTACCTCATATTGATAAAACGATACACCCTCCCTACCAAAAAGCGACAGCTTCATTTTGGCAGGTTTTATCTGGGCAAACGAAAGTCCCTCGAAAGCAATGGGGCTTTCGTGGGGCTCATACGGAAGGGTTGCGCCGGGCCGGTAAAATGCCAAAACCCTACTTGCCGTCGTCCTGCTGCAGGCTGTCCTGCTCGCTGAGGCGCGCCTGCCTGCTGGCCATGCGTGCGGGCTTGTCGGGATCGGGAACGGCCGTGGGCATGGGCTCGTCGACATGACCTCCCCACCAGCCGCCCACAAAGTTGAGCGTGTGGAACACGTTGATCACGGCCCCGGGATCAATGTCGCACACCAGCTTGATAATGTCCTGGCTCTCGTAGGTCGAAACAACGGCGTGCAGCAGGTACATCTTTTCACGGCTGTATCCGCCGATGACCTCGGCGCAGCTAATGCCGTGCTGAAAATGGTCAACATAGGCGGTCATGACCTCGTCTGCCTTGCGCGTTGTGATTTGCAGCGTCACGCGGTCGTAGCGACGATAGAAGCTGTCGATGGTCTTAGTCGAAATAAACTGGAACACGATGGAATACGCCGCCTTGTCCCAGCCAAACATAAAACCAAAGATCGCCAGGATAAAGCAGTTGAAACCAAAGATGACGCCCCAGATGGTCTTGCCCGTGTGGTTGGAAACCCACAGCGCGATAAAGTCGGTGCCGCCGGTGGATGCGCCGGACTTAAGCGCGATGGCAGCTCCCAGACCCGAGACCACGCCGCCAAAAATGATGAGCATGATCTTGTCGCCCAAAAACGGCGCGAAGTGAAAGACGTTGAGGAACAGCGATGAGAGCACGACCTGCATCATCGAGAAGATCACGAAGCGCTTGCTAATGCCACTCCAGCATAGGAGCGCCACGGGGATGTTGAGCGCGAGCATGCCGAGCGAGATGTCGATGTGAACGCCGCCCAGCGAGGTAACGCGATCGAGCAGGACCGCGACGCCGGTAAGACCGCTCGGAAGCAGGTCGGCGGGCTGAATGAACGCCTGGATCAGGAATGTCTGGAGAACGGCGGAAATTGTGACCGCCACGGCGGTAATGGCGCGGCGGACGATGGTAAGGCGGCCGAGCATGAGCACGCGGTCCATGAGCTGATCGATGGCGTTCGCCACGCGGGCTCCTTTCGAAGGCAAATCTAGTTGTGAGGCATGTCGGCGATTGTAGCACGGAGCGTGCGAGGGCGCTTCAATTCACTCTCCCTCGACAACCAAAACGGGGCCAGCAGCCCCCACGACCAAAGACCCAAATTACAAGTGAGTAGACTTTACGCGACCTGCAGAGCACACCCAAAACCGCCACCCCTGTGACCTGCGGTTTTACTAAAGCAGATGCACTTTGTGCTCGGCCTGCGCCAAAGAGTCTACTCACTTAGCCCGAATCGAAGCCAAACGGATCAAAATCGAAACCAAATTGAGCCAGTCCACCGCAAAAAACGTTTGAACCCGTGCTTCTCGCGGCGGATTGACACTACAAAGCGGCCAAAATGTCGGTCAGATTATCGATAACGGCATCGGCTCGCGATTGATCGAGGTTAACGCCCTCGTGCGGACGCAGCGCCAAGACGCGGGGGCCGGAGCGCTTGCCGGCCTCGATACCCAAAGGCGAATCCTCGATAACCAAGCACTCGGCGGGCTCCACCCCCAGCGCCTCCATGGCGCGCAGGTAGATCTCGGGATCGGGCTTAAACGCACTGCACTCGTGGCCGCTGATGGTGTAGTCCAGCACGTCGGCGATGCCGGCAATCTCCACCAGCTCGTCGATCAGCTCGCGATAGGATGAGCTCGCGATGGCACACTTCACGCCGCGCTCGTGCAGCTCACGCATCACCGGCTCCGTCTGCTCGTTGAGAAGCTCGGCATACGGAACGGGGTGGTCCGGGCTGTAGACCTGTTTATACTCCACGCGCAGGCGCTCGCGCAGCTCAACATCGTCGGGCACCAGCGCCTCCCAAATGGCCGGCTCGTTAGACCCCGAAAGATCGGGGATCTCGTCAAAGTGGAACCCCTTCTCCTCCATAAACGCCACGCGACGACGGTTGTAGAACCACTCGGTATCGACCAGCACGCCGTCCATGTCAAACAGCACTGCCTTGATCATACGCATCTCCTCCCACCCGCCAAAAAGGGACAGGTTTATTTTGGTAGGTTTTATCTGGGATTTGCGACGCGACAGACACGCCCTCCCCAGAGCAAAAAAGGGGACGGGGCGCAAACCCCATCCCCTCTCAATCAACCCGTAAGGTCTACTTACTTGTGATTAGTAGGAAAGCTTCCACATGTAGCGACGCATGGTCAGCGGGTGCTGACGGGCCTCGGCGATCTGGTTGCCGTACTCGCGCATAACGGCGAGGTGCAGCAGCGGGTTGAAGTAGGTGACAACGCTCGCGGGCACGGCGTCAGCCAGGCCGTAGTCCTTGGAGTCGATCAGAGCGACCTTGGCGCCCATGCGCTTAAGGAAGGTGAGGGCGCGGGCGTCCATCGGACGGGTAGCGCCATCGGACATGAAGAAGACGTAGGGCTTACCCTCGGTGGAAACCTCGAACGGGCCGTGGAAGTACTCGCCGGTGTTGTAGGCGGCGGCGTCGATCCACTGCATCTCGGTGAACAGGAAGGCGGCGTGAGAATAAGCCATCTTCTCGGAGGCACCGGAAGCCATGAAGTAGATCATCTTGTCATCCTTGAAGTCCTCGGCGAACTTCTTGGCGAGCTTCTTGCAGGACTGAGCGGCGTTCTCGCAGAGCTCGAAGACGTTGGTGAGGCCGGTGATCATGTCCTCGTAGTGGTCATAGCCCTCGGTCTGCTGAAGGATCTCGACAGCAAGAGCGATGGCGTAGCCGGGCTTCTCGCACTTGGCAGCGAAGTTGGCGTGGAAGCCGTGAACGATGACGTAGTCAGCGTCGACGGTCAGAGCGGAGCCAGCCTTGTTGGTGAGGGAGACGACCGGGCAGTTGTGCTTCTTGGCGGTCTTGTTGGCCTCGACGGTCTCGGGCGTGGAGCCACCGAGGGAGCAGGTGATCACGAAGGTGTGCTCGTTGACCCAGGAAGGCGTGTCGTAGTTGAACTCGTTAGCGGTGAAGATCTGAACGTTCAGCTTGTCCGTGTTGTTGGCCAGGAAGTACTTGGCGGGGTAAAGGTCGGACATGGAGGCACCGCAGCCGACGAAAGCGACGCTGTGGATCTCGTGGTTGGACAGGACGTCAGCGACGATCTGCTTAGGGAGGTTAAGGTCGATCTCGTACATCTGACACATTCCTTTCAATTTTTGCGGCGCCACATTGCCGGGCGCTCGCAGGGTTACTGTGGTTTGGACCGAGTCGCCGGCCCGTTGAGGATGCGACAAAGGGACTGTCCCATTGTCGCATTTTGGGGATGGAAGCCTGCCTGGGGTATGGGATGCCAGGCAGGCCCCCGGGGGAAAGCGGTTAGGCGCTTAGTCGCGACTAAGCCAGGATGCCGACCGCGGAGAGGGCGATGCCGCCCACAATGGCGATCACGAGAAGCCAACCGGTGTTGACGTTCTTCTTGATGAGCCAGTACATAAGGCCGGTGAGGCCAAGGGAGATCATCTGGGGCATCATGCTGTCCAGGATGTCCTGGATAACGACGGTGCCGTCAGCGAACTGCAGCGGGGTGGTGGCGCCGATCAGCGTGGCGATCATGCCGCCCACGGACATAAGACCCACGATGCCGCAGACATACATGAGCTTCTCCATGAGGTCGCCGCCCTGAAGCTTGCTCAGGTACTCGTGGCCGCCCTGATAGCCCATCTTGGCTGCGAACCAAGTAATCAGCACGGAGGGGACGATGGAGATGAGAAGGGCCAGGATCGGGCCCATGATGGAGCCCTGCTGAGCCAGCTGAACGCCCAAGCCAAAGGCGATAACGCGGATGGTGCCCTGGAAGAAGGAGTCACCGATGCCGGAAAGCGGGCCCATAAGGGAGGTCTTGACCGCGTTAATCGAATCGGGGTTGAAGTTCTCGGGATCCTTGGCGTACTCCTCCTCCATGGAGGCGGCGAGGCCCAGGATGAAAGCGCTCGTCTGCGGGGTGCAGTTGTAGAACGCCATGTGACGGTGGTAAGCCTCTTTCTTAGCAGCAAGCTGCTTGGGGTCGGACTCGTCCGGATAGAGGCGATCGAGCGTGGGAACCATACCGTAGAGGAAGCCCATGTTCATCTGACGCTCGTAGTTCCAAGAGGCCTGGATGGCCCAGGAGCGCCAGAAGAACTGGCTGACCTTCTTGTTCAGGGACACGTCCTTGGTTGCGGTTGCCATAGTGTGTTCCTCCTTAGTCTTCGTCGTCTTCGAGCGGATCGTAGTCGGAATCGACACCGGCGGCTGCATGGGAACCGTTGAACTTGAAGCCCATGAAGACGACAGCCAGGCACACACCGATCAGAGCGACCGCGATGACGGACAGGTTGAGGTAAGCGGCGAGCAGGAAACCGATGAACAGGAACGGAGTCATACCCTTCTTGATCATCATGGTGAGCAGCAGAGCCAAGCCGTAGGCGGTCATGATCTTGGTCGAAACGTTAAGACCAGTGGACAGCCACTCGGGAACCATGTTGACGATGGCCTGAACCAGGTCGGTGCCAACAAAGACGGCGAGGAAAATCGGCAGGAAGTACATGATGGCGTACAAACCGGAGCCGGCGCAGATGTGCATACGGTAGGCGGTCTTGAACTTTCCGTTATCAATCGCGTTATCTGCCACATGGGTGAGGACGGCGATGATGGAACGGAACACGATGCCGAGGAGCTGACCCAGGACGGCGACCGGGATGGCGATCGTCATGGCGGTCTCGGCGGAAGCATCGGTCAGGCACGCAAAGGCAGCGGCCACGATGCCGCCCAGGACCATATCGGGCGGAACGGCGGCGCCGACCTGCACCAGGCCCATGGACACGAGCTCGACGGCGGCACCGACGGCAAGGCCGGTGGGCACATCGCCCAGCAGCAGACCGACGAGCGTAGCGCCAACGAGGGGCTGCTCGAAGTTAAGACGACCGAGCAGGCGGGAGTCCCACATGCAGAACACGCCGACGAGGCCGACGAGCACCGCACTGATGAACGTATTCATACCCTTCTCCTTTCAGTCAGGCAAAAGCCTGGTTGATTACAGCTTGGCGTCGATGTCGACGCTCTGATACGTAGGGGTCTGCTGGACGTAGAGCTTAATGCCCATGTCGAGCAGCTGGTTGACGTCTGCCTTCTGGGTGGCGTCGAGGAAGACGGAGCTGTCCTTGCCGCCGACCTGATCGGCACCGTCGTGGTTGGCGGTGGCGCCCAGGTTGATGGCGTCGAGCTTGTAGCCCTGGCAGAACTGCAGCATCTCGGCCGTGTTGCCAAAGACGAACATGACGCGCTCGCCGAGGGTGTTGAGCTTGTCCATCTTGGCGAGGGCACGCTCGACGGTGAAGACGTTCAGGCGAACGCCCTGGGGCTTGGCCAGCTTAAGAGCGCCCTTCTTGATGTCATCGTTGGCGGCAGCGTTGTCGACGACGATGATGCGCTCGGCCTGAACCTTGGTGGTCCAGGTAAAGACGACCTGGCCGTGCAGCAGACGGTAGTCAAGACGTGCGAGAACGATCTTGGCGGGACCGGAGCTGTGACGGGACGCCTTAGCCTTCTTGGCGGGAGCCGCAGCAGCCTCGACTGGTGCGTTGGGGTTGGTCAGACCGGTGCGGGCCTCGTTAATGAGGGCCGCGAGCTCGGCGCCCTTGACGGGGACGGGGCTCATAGCGAGCGTCAGTGCCAGCGGGATGTTGAAACCGCTGACAACCGTGAACTTCGTGCCGTTCTTGGAAAGCTCGACCATGTTGTTGTTGACCGAGCTGCCGAGCATATCGGTCAGCACATAGACGGTGTCGTCCGCGTTGAACGTGGCGATCATGGCGTCCACCTTATCGGTGATGGGCTCCTTGTCGTCACGAGCAAGCGACACGACGTGGACGTTCGACACGTCGCCGAGAACCATCTCGAGCGTGTCTTTGGCGCCTGCGGCCAGGCCGCCATGAGATGCGAGAATGATCTGATTCATCTTGCCTCCTCCTTTTCGTTATGGTCATTATAACGTCTTATACGTTGCTTATATTGCTAATTAGTATAAAGACCGTTCGCGGGTGAAAATCGACCGTTGACGGGTTTAACGTACTTGAAACGTTGGGGCCGGGTAGGCCGGCGCTGGCTGGATAACCCGAGGTCAGACCCTGCGCGCAATCCTCTATCGCACAAAGTACCAGGGGCTTTCCTGCACGGTGGGCTCCAGCGCGATGCCGGTGCGCTCGCGGAACAGATCCATGTCCTGCGATTTCTCCGTCCACCACGCGTTGGGCTTAAAGGTCATGCTCTCAACGACATGACCGACAAACACACTGTTGCGCAGCTTGGAGAAGTCGGTGTTCATGATCAGGATGGACGCGAGCACCAGCACGATGCCCAGGACCTTGATCGCGCCGGCGGGCTCGGCGTAGATGCCAATGCCCACCAGTACGGTGACGACTGTCTCGAAAGACATTACGACGGGAACTTTCGATGTCTCGAGCCCCATGGACAGACCCTGCATATATAAGACATAGGCCACGGCTGTGGGGATGAGTCCAAAACCAAGGAACAGCAGCAGCAGCTGAGGCGACATTGCCGCGGCGACATCTGGCCACGGAGCCGCGATAGCCGCCATAACCGCACCGCCAAAAACAAGGCCCCAAAACGTGACAGCCAGCGGGTGGACCGTCTTGGTTGCTATCCGGCTAAACACCGCGAGCGACGCGCCACAAAAGCCCGCGATCACGCCCGACGTGACGCCCCAAACCGAAAAATGGAAACCGGAAAGGTCGCCATTGGTCACTGCGAGTACACAGCCACCGATATTAAAAGCGATGGCAACGAGCTTGTTGGGAGTCACATCCTCGCGATAAAGCACGCGGCCGAGCATGACGCCAAACACCGGCGAGGTGTAGAGCAGCACCGAGGCCGTGGACATGCCCACCTCGCCCATGCACTCGTAATAAAGCGTGTTAGCGGTGGCGAGGCCGATAATGCCAAGAAGCGCACAGGGAACAAGCTCTTTAGGACTTGCCTTGAACAGTGCCAGGGGACCCGATGCTTTTCCCTCACGATCGCCTCCCTGGCAACCCATGAACGCCAAGACCGGAGCCATTAAGACGGCACCCGACAACAGGCGAAAGGCCGCCATGCTCTGAGACGAAACACCCAGGGCCGAGATGCCTTTTACAAAGATTCCGATGCTGCCCCACATAAGCGCGGCGATCAGCACCAGCACATAGCCCAGATTGCTTTTCTTCAACGCAGCCTCCTCGGTATTGTTTCCAATATGTTTCACACTACGTTATAGTCGTTATATACATTTTTCAAGACACAAATCGCCGAACGGAAAAATGATCCGCTGGGGACGGAGGAAAACGGATCACTGAGGGGCTGGTCTGAGTCAGTGATCAGTTTTCCTCCGTCCCCAGCGGATTACTTGGCGGTTGCGGTGAAATAGTTCCTAAATAGAGGCTTCAAGCCCCCAAACAGGAACTATTCCACCGCAACTTATGAGGACATCGAGCTGTTAGGCCGCTCTATCCCCTAGTAGTCCAGCTTCCACATGTAGCGGCGCGTCATATAGTCCTTGTGGGTGACGGCAGAAAGCGCACGCATGTAGACGTTGTTGAGGATCGGGGCAAAGATCAGGTGGTTGAAGTACTCGCTCACGCTGTCCTTGATGTCGTTGAGGCCGAGCTCTTTGGCGTCGAGCTGATAGACGCGCTCGCCACCGTACTGGTTGACGAAGCGGATGCCGCGCTCGTCGTTGCAGCGGCTGCGGCCGACGCTGATGAGCTGGAACAGCGAGGTGCGCTTGTCCAGGATCTCGAAGGGGCCATGGAAGAAATCGCAGGTGTTGATGGTGCAAGAGTCGATCTGCAGCATCTCCTGCACGTTGCAGATGCTAAAGACGTAGGCGGCACCAAAGAGCGGGCCCTGGGCCATGACGTTGATGCAGGGCTTGTCGGCGTTCTGCTCGGCCCACTTGGCAGCGAGCGGACGGGTGTACTCGACGGCCTTGCGATAGATGGGGTCGACCAAGTCAAACGCGGCCATAGCGGTCTCGTACTCGGCATAGCCCTCGGTCTGCTGCGTGAGCTCCATGGCGATCATGGTCACGACGGCGGAGTTGGTGCGACCCATGCAGGACTCGTCGACGGCCAGGCTGTCGTACTGGATCTTGTAGTCGCAGACCTCGGTGAGGCCGGACTCGTCAACATAGATGGCGATGGTGCTGGCGCCGTGGTCCTTGGCGACCTGGGCGGCAACGATGGTCTCCTTGGTGCCGCGCATGGACACGACGACGGCCAGGGTGTTCTCGTTGACGTAGGCCGGGGTGGCGTGCACGAACTCGTTGCTGGTGTAGCTGGAGCTCACGACCTGCGTGGCCTCGTGCTCCATAAAGTACTGGGCAGGATAGTTGCCGCCGTTGGATCCGCCAGCGCCAATCCACACGACGCGCTTGATGCCGCCCTTGTCTGCCTTGTCAGCCAAAACCTGGGAGACGACATCCTTAACCTGTTCCTGAGTAGTCATCGTGCATCAGCCTTTCTTCTCGTTTGATGCTCTCGATGGCATACAAGTTACATACATGTTTTGGTTATGTCGACTAGTTGTATGCTATATTTGTCTTAGATATTTTGCTGATGCGGTTTTCGACAACTGGCTACCAGCGGTTTTGTTGTTGTATTGAATACATGCTTGCTTAGATAGGCATACAAGTTAGATACAGGTTGATCACATGAACGCTTCGTCTAAAAAGAAACTGAACCAATACGAGCGCTTGGCGGGCATGTTGCGTGACCGCATCGCCGCCGGCATCTACGCACGCGGAGACAAGCTGCCGTCCGAGATGGAACTCATGGACGAATCGGGGCTGTCGCGCAGCACCGTGCGCCACGCCCTTAAGGTTCTCGTTGATGAGGGCCTGGTGCGCACCGAGCGCGGGCGTGGCGCCTTTGTGGCCGACACGCCCGCGCTCCACGAGAACAACCTAGTGTTTTCGAGCTATACCAAGCAGGTCGAAGGTCAGGGCATGAAGCCCACCACGCGCACCGTGGACTCGGGCTTTGCCAAGGCGGCCGGCAGCATAGCTAAGTTCTTTGACGCCGCCGTGGGCAGCAAGCTCGTCAAACTTGTCCGTCTGCGCTACCTGGACGACGTGCCGCTGTGCCTGGAGACCACCTACCTGCCGCCAAGCTTCGAGACGCTCATCGATCGCGATATCAACGGTTCGCTCTACGCGACGCTGCGCCAAGAATTCCATCGCGCGCCGGCACAGGGGCATAAGACCTTTGAGGTGTGCTACGCCTCGCAAAACGAGGCGTTTTTGCTCAACGTCGAGCGCGGGCAGGCACTAATCCTGATCACCGACTACGTCTACGACACCGACGGCCGCCCGCTCCATGTCTCCAAGCGCATCCAACGCACCGACCGTGCCAAATACACCGAACCCATCGGCTAACCAACACCAAAACCACCACAAAGGGGACAGGCACCTTTGTGGTGGTTTTAGGCGAGGAGGTCGGGGAACCAGGTTGGCTTAGGTTGGTTAGGGACGCGCTCGGCCAGGACCAGCTCCATCCAGCACATGTCGTACCAGCGGCCGAACTTTTGGGCGCAGCGGTCGAAGGCGCCCACCAGGCGATATCCCATATGGGCATGGAAATCCTGGCTGTTGTGCGTCAGGTACTCGTCGTCCTTGTCGTGCGGCACGGCAATGAGCGCGCACATGTTGGTGATGCCCATCGCGATCAGACATTGCTTGAGCGCGTCGTGCAGCTTGCGGCCCAGCCCGCCGTGGCGCACATCGCGCGCCAGGTAGATCGATGTCTCGACCGACCAGTCGTACGCCTCGCGGCTGTTAAGCGAACTCACGTAGGCATAGCCTACCGGACGCCCGTCCAACTCCATCACCAAATATGGGTAGCGCTTGAGCGTACGCTCGATGCGCCCAGCGAACTCCTCAACGCTCGGCACCTCGTATTCGCAGGTAATCGCCGTCTGGCGCACATACGGCTCATAGATGGCAAGCAACGCCGGCGCATCATCGGGCGTCGCCAGGCGAATCGTCGGCTCGGACATCTCGGTCATACAACCCTTCTCCCCAAAAGCAAAGGCCGCCCTGCGCCAAGCTCAGGCGCAGGGCGGCCCCTTGTCATTACATCAGGCTACAGGACAGCCGCCAACGCGTCGATATCCTCCTGCGTCGTGGCCCAGCTGGTGCAAAAGCGCACCACCGTGTGAGTATCGTCGTACTTTTCCCAGTACTCGATCGAGGCATGCTCGCGAATGCGGGCCATGTCCTCGTTGGGCAGAATCACAAACTGCTGGTTGGTCGGCGTCTCCAAGAAGAACTGGTAGCCGCGCTCGTGCAGCACGCGACGCAGCGCCTGAGCGGTCTCAATCGCCTGGCGACCAATCTCAAAATACAGGCCATCGGTAAAAAGAGCCTCAAACTGCACGCCCGTCAGGCGGCCCTTGGCAAGCAGTGCGCCATGCTGCTTAATACGCGGAATGGGATGCGCCGGGGCGTGCATGCCGCAAAACACCACGGCCTCGCCGCACAGAGCGCCGCACTTGGTGCCGCCGATGTAGAACACGTCGCATAGCTGCGCCAGCTCGGGCAGGGTAATGTCGCACTCATCGGCCGCCAGCGCATAGGCCAGGCGGGCGCCATCCACAAACAGCGGAATCTCGCGCTTCTGGCACACTGCGTGAATCGCCGCGAGCTCGGCCTTGGAGTACAGCGTGCCGTACTCGGTCGACAGGCTCACGTACACGGCGCCCGGGAACACCGTGTGCTCGTAGCTCTCGTTTTCGTAGAACACCTGGATATAGTTCTCCAGATCCTCGGCGTGCATCTTGCCCTCGTAGCCGGGGATGGTGAGCACCTTGTGGCCGCCAAACTCGATGGCGCCCGCCTCG
>DBFBKG010000015.1:0-26033 GCA_048203815.1 Collinsella sp.
CATTTGAGGTGTGCCTTGTTTCAAGGCTTGATTAGTATAACCAAGGACGCGTTCCGGTCAACCGAGAATTTTAAAAAAGTTTTTGAGCACAGCCTCGGTTCTATAAATCGGCACGTCAGAGGCATCAGCCGGCAGCAAGAAGTTTTTCACTCAGTCCCTTAAGCCGGCACGCGTTGGAGAGCAGGGGTCGAAACAATGATTGAAGGACGCTCTAGTACGGCCCAGGCGCCGGGGCAGGAGCACATGCGCCAAGGGCGGACGTTTTCGTAGCGCGCGAGGATATTGCCGTCGCGATCGATGAAGGCGATGTCGATGGGATAGGCCATAAAACACGTATGGACCGAAGAGCAGCGTGGAAACGCCATGACGAGCGGCAGGCCGTTGGCGGCAACCGGACGCCGTCCCAGCATGCCGCGCAGGCGCACGACAAACGACTCCGCCACCACAAACTCGGCCGGCGTCCAACCCAGCCTATTGAGTGCCCGCGCGTAGACGATGTAGGACGAGACCGCGGTCACATGACCACCCCCGGACGCCATGGATCGACCGTCACCGCACGCTCGTGCGACAACGTTGTCGGCGCCCCCAGCGGAACGCCAGCGATGCTGAGAGAAGTCGGCCACGGCTCATAGTGCATGGTGCAGGTGTAGGTCCTAAACGTACCGGATAGGGAGAGCAGGCCACCATCCGATGCCTTCGCGCCTTGCTCGCTCGACACTTCGATCTGTAAGTCATAGCCTTCCATGGCATTCAGAATTTGAGTCTGAACCGTCGCCGAGGCATCGGCAGAGCTTTCGTCGCCCTCCCCCTCCGACGCCACGGCATGCGCTAGCACGATGTCGGGCACCACGCGGTCGAAGCGCGCGACAGCGCTGGCAAAGATCATGACGTTGTACACGATGAGTGCCAGCACCAGCAAAACGGGCGTAACCACTGCCATCTCCACCGTCGCTTGGGCGCGCTCCTCGCGCAGACGCATGCGGATACTCATTACGACCCACCGCCCAGAGCGCCAACCAGCGTGGCGACATCGACGGTGAGCGGGATGGAGCCGCCGCCGGGCAGAGGAATCTCCGCAAGCGTGAACACCGTACCGCTAATGGTGCGTTCGACTTGATATTCCAACGCCTCGCAAAGCGCCTTGGGATCGGTCACACCCAACGGAATACTTCGCAGTTTGTCTTGCGCTTGAGAGAAACCGGCAATGTCAGACCCCGGGCTCTTAATGACGTTGGCGGAATCGGTCAGCACTGGCTTTCGCAGGCGCAAGTCGCACGGCTCCAGACCCAACGCCGCCACGGACGCCGAAACGGTATCGCCGAGCCACGATGCGATGGAGCCCAACGCGCCACTGCCCCCTCCTAGGTCTTTAATCATCTCGTCCATAAGCTCGTCGGCCGAACCTTGGATGTCTCCGTATCCCACAAGCAGCCGTCCCCAAACATCCATGACGCCATCGAGCACGCCGGCAACGCCGCCCGAGCGTTCCTTCAATGTTGAGAAAAATCGCGAAAGCACGTTGTTTTGCGCCGTCGCCTCATCGGGCGCCAACACCGCGGCAGAGATGGCACCGCGATCGCCAAGCCTGACTGCCGTGTTAAACGAAGAGTTGAGCTCATCGGGGCTCGAAATGGCACCCGAAACCGCAAGGGCGACCACGCCGTTGCGACCGGGCGGCGCGATACGCGGACGCTCACCCGAAAGCGCTTTAATGGCCTGGTCAAACACATTGCCCGCACGGTCGGCCTCATCCTCGGTCTGACGCTCAAGTTCGAGTTCTTTGTTGCGGCATTTAACGTAGCCTTCCAGGGCGTCTTTGAACTTGTCAAAGTGGTATTCGAAGCCGTTTTCAATAGAAGTCGAAGGCGCTGCAACGGCACCGAGCGACGAAACGCCAAAATGGCATCTGTTGCATCTGTCCTGCCCGTCATAATCAGCAACCGAGGCTAACCCGCCTGGCGACCCCTTCTTATAGTTGGGGCAACTCGTTCCGTAATGCAGATACGTCTTGCCATCGATGGCACTGGTTGGCCACGCCGCATCGATATAGAGTTCCGTCGCTCGCACCTCGTCAGCGTTGCGCGGCAACAGCGGGATATGGAAAGTGACTGCATCTCCGTCCTCGGTTACATATGCACGATTGACCTCTGTACTCGCATAGGTGTAAAACGCCTTGCGCGCCGCCGACTCCGCCTTCGTCTCGACGCTTGAGCCCTGAGGTGCCTCGTTTGCAAGGCGCAAGCGGTAATAGGCCTTCGCGCGATCGAGCGCCACTTGCGGCTCCCATGTGACACTCGAGGCATAGTGCGGATTCTCAATATCCGAAAGCTTCGCCAAGCTCTTCGCGCGTTCCCACATGCACGAACAGCTTCCGACTGCGCCTCTGTCCGATCCACCGCAGTCGGCAAGCCAGGCGCGTTCCTTGGCCTTTGACGTTTTCTCGGACGCTTTCTTCAGTTCCTTGGCAGCATAGTCAAGGTCTTTTGAGGTGCTCTCGATGGCATCGGTCGAGATCTCAGACCCCTCGAGCGCAGCGAAGTCCGACTCGGATGTCCTGGGCACGGCAAGCGCCGTACCGGTATAGGTCACACTATCGGTATCCTGCGCCGACACCGCCTGCGTGGCACGCGCGGCGATCAGATATGGCAGAGCCGTCTCGATTTTCCGTAAGCCTTCCGATGCGCTTTTGGCAAACTTGTTGCGCGTTTTAATGATCTCAATCCCGGTGTCGACCATATTGCCGGCAACTGGTTCGGCACCCGGGATGAGGATGGCGACCAGGCCCGTCCCGATCGTGGCAAACCCCGCCAGTCCCAGACTCAAGATGCTCGCATCAACCACCGTGGCAGCCGTGTGATAGGACGACACTACGTTGGCACCCGCCAGCGCGCCGCTATCGGCCGCCACCTGGGTATCCCCGGCACGCGACATGCTCCATATCGCTGCGGTCGACGAAAACAACAACGTGAGCACCACTAGGATGACCACGGCAGAAGAAAGCGTGGTATAGGCACCGTCTTCGATAAACAGGTCGATACCGGCTCGACCCATAAAGCCGCCTCGCTTGCGATGGCAGCTCGGACGGCGCGTCAAAACGCGTCTAGACCAGAAACGCTTAATCCCATGCAGCAATCCACGCATCATAATCTCCCTCCAGCCATTCGGGACGCGATTGATACGAGACATCGACCTTGAGCTCAACGTAGCCGTCCTCGGCGGTACCACCCATAGCCTGCGCAAACGCACCGATCACAGGCAACGGCTTGACCTCGCCGGAAACGGACACGGACGAGACGCCACCCGCACCGGCCCGGCCAAGCTCGATATCCCACGACAACGGCCCGCCGGCATGAAAAATCGAAACGTTGGGCACTGCGACAAGCCGGCGGCGGGTGAACTCCTTAAGATCGTCGTCCTCCGCCGTCGTCGTGGTCATGAGCCGCGCGGTCTCGGCGGCGGCAGACTCCATGACCGCGCGCGTATAGAGCAGGCACACCGGCTGCAGCGCGAGAAGGATGAGCGTCAGAAACGTCGGCAGCAAAAAAGCGGCCTCGACCGTAGACTGCGCCCGGTCCTCGCGCGCGATATCAATACAACGCGATGTCCTTAGCACCCGCAGCAGCGTCGACAACCGATGTCGAGGTGACGCCGTGAGATGCCGCCCGCTCGACCAGCGCCGCCAAGCGCCCATCGGCACCGGCACGCCAAAGCCCCGCGATTGCCAGCACGATGGAAAGCAGCGCCACCGTGACGATGGCGTATTCCACAGTCGCTTGGGCAACCTCTTCACGCAGAACGTCATGCATTTCACGATCCCTCCTTTGAGCTTATTGTTTGCGGGACCAGACGCACGGCGCGCAGACGACACGAAGCATCGCCGGTATCCGCGGCAACCGTCACCATATCGACCCAGCCGCGCCCATCGCGCACGATGGCGCCCCATACGTTGCCCTTAATATCGAGATAGCCGCTCAGGGCGAGCTGGGCCGTTGGCACCTCGCGGTAGGCGCGTAACATATCCGCCGCTGCCTCGGTCATCGGTCGGTCCTCGGACCATGCAAGCCGGACCGCAATCGCGTTGTCCCCAGGCGAATCCGTCGCAGTGCCAGACCGCTTGTCGAGCGTCCGCAGAAAGGTTTGCGCCGTGACAGCGACATCCGAATCGTCCGCATCTCGCATCTCATCTTTTTGAGACGCCACCGCCGAATCTGAGCCCGAATCGAAGGCGGCCCCAGGACGCTGCTGCCGCGCGGCGTTAAGCCCCCAAAGCACCGCCGCTATCGCCACGGTCAGGCAAGCAAACACCAGCAGCACCCCGATGGGGCGCTCGCCCTCTACAGGCTGTTGATGCCCTCGCTGATAGCGTTCCATAGATCTTGGACCTTGCCTTTAAATGCAACGATGGCAATAATCGCGATCACCACAAGCACGCCCACCAAAATGGCGTACTCGGTGGTACCCTGCGCGCTCTCCTCCCGCAACAGCTCCTTGGCATGCTGGCGAGCGCGGATCGCCCGGCAAAAAGCCCAGCTCCAAGCCTTGTCAGCAACTTCGACCATCGTGTTCATGTATTCCTCCCTACATCATCCCGCCTGCTCCCAGCAGCGGGCCCAATATGGACAGAAGCAACGCCGGCAAGATGAGCGTGCCGGTGGGAATCAGCAGCTTGACGGGCGCACGCTCAATCTCGCGCTCGACCGCGGCGCGATGAGCCGCACGGATCTCGCGACTTTGAGCGGCCAGCGTCTCGGCAAGTGGGGCACCCAGGGCGAGTGCCTGCCCCACCGTGATGGCAAAGGTCTCGAGCGCTCGCACGTCCAGGTCGCGCGCGGCGGCCAACAACTCGTCCTCACGCGTGCCCACGCCCACCTGCCACGCCATGCAGGCCCGCTCAAGGCGAAGAGCCAGCACTGACCGGCGGTTGGCGCAGAAAATCTCAAGCGCCGCATCAAACGAAAGACCGGCCGAAAGACCCAAGCGCACAACATCGATCATCTCGGTCACTTCGCCGAGCGAAACTCGCGCCGGGCCGCCCGCTCCAACCGCGCCCTTCACTCGCGCGGTCAGGGCATCGACCACCGAGCGACCCGCGGCAGCGACCAGCACCGCCTCGCGCTTGCAGGCCCCTGCGATCTTGCGCGCATCCGCCCGATCCAAACCCGTCGCGACAAATACACTCAGGGCGCACAGGCAAGCCGCAACTGCAACCGGGGCGCTCATAGCTCCACCCTCATAATGCGCCGGATAACCACCAGGGCAACGGCGTTGAGGGCAAGACCCAGCACCACAGCGCCCGCGCCGGCAGGCGTCGCAAGACCGCGACGAAAATCTGCCGAAAGCAGCGCCAACACCGCGCACATGCCTGCCGGCATCGCCGCGACCATATGCGCCGACATGCGAGCCTGCGACGTCTTAACATCCAGGCGGCGCTTGAGCTCAATGCGCTCCCCCACCATGCTCGACGCCTCGGACAGTAAGTCGGCAAGCGGAGCACCGGTGCGCTGAGACACCTTAAGCGCCAAGGTCACAAGCGAAAGTCCGGGGGCGTCGATGCGCACGAGCAAGTCATCGAGCGCGTCGGTCGCCGAGATGCCGCAATCAATCGCCGCCGCTACCCGCAAAAACTCGGTATGTACCGGCTCTTGCGCATGAGCGCCCACAAAGCGCATGCCCTGGGCCAGCGAATGTCCCGAGGCAAGCGACATGGAAAGTGCGGTAAACGCCTCGGGCATAGCCTCTTCTGCATCGTGTTGCTCGCGCCGGCTCTCAAAGCCATCCCGAGCGGCGCCAACGGCAAACGGAGCAACAAGTCCCAAGGCAAATCCGAGGGGCGATAACGACACCATCGTTAGCAAAACGCAGCAGACACCGCTCGATAGCAGCAGAAACGCCAAACGCCCCGAAGCATCCTCGATCGCGAGGCCAAGGCGACGCGCCGGAGCCAGCGATGCCCACGAACGGGCGATCTTTTTCAGCAGATCGTTTTCCACCAGCTCACGCGGCAGCTTCTCTGCCACCGTCTCGAGCGCCTGACGCGCCAGCTCCGCCGGCGGTACCTGCGGCACACGAGGTTCCGCCCCGCACGCCGTCGCAACAGAAAACCCTGCCAAACCCCCTACGACGAGGGGCACAGCGACCTCCATTCGTCCACCTCCTCTTGTGTGAGCGTCCCCGACCGCAGGCCTTCTGCGATAAACGGCGGCTCGCGGTCAAGCTTCCAGGTGCGCTCGGCGGCATCGAAAGTCACATAGCGCTCGAGCTCTACGCCGCCCGACGCAGCGCGACGCACCCCCGAATACGAGGAGACGAAACGCCTGCCATCGGCGTGGCGCTCGGACATCACGATGCCGTCGAGCGCCATGGCAATCTGCTCCTCGATGAGCTCGCTCGGCAGATCGATGCCATAACGTGCAAGCAACGTCAGACGCACCACGGTCTCCTGCTCGGAACCCGCATGAAGCGTGGTGAGCGACCCGTCGTGGCCCGTGTTCATGGCCTGCAACATGTCGCAGCACTCGGCACCGCGCACCTCGCCCACCACGATGCGGTCGGGGCGCATGCGCAGGGCATTGGTCACCAGGTCGCGGATCGTCACCGCGCCCTCGCCCTCAATTGAAGCCTCGCGCGCCTCTAGGCGCACCACGTGCGGATGATGCGCAAACTTGAGCTCGGCAGAGTCCTCGATCGTCACGATGCGCTCGCCGGTGGAGATCTCGCATGACAACGCGTTGAGCAGAGTGGTCTTACCAGATCCCGTGCCTCCCGCAACCGCCAGGTCCTGTCGCAGCGACACCGCGCACGACAGCAGCTGCGCATACCAAAGCGGCAGCGACCCCAGCCCCACAAGCTCGTCCAGCGAGCAGATACGGTCCGAGAACTTTCGGATGGTGAGAATCGGTCCGTCAATCGCCACAGGCGGAATCACCGCGTTGACGCGATAGCCCGTTTTGAGGCGGGCGTTGACGATGGGGCTGCGCTCGTCGATACGGCGGCCAAGTGGCGAGATGATGCGGTCGATAAGCACCCGGATCTGCTCATCATCCTCAAACGCATGCTCGATGGGATACAAGACGCCGCCGCGTTCAAAGAAAGCCGAGCGGCAGCCGTTAATCATGATCTCGGTAACGGTGTCGTCCTCGATGAGCGGCTGCAACGGCCCCAAGCCCACCACGTCATCCAAAATCTCGTCGATGATGGTCTCGCGCTCGGGCGTCGCGAGATCGGTCGGCTCCTCAATATTGAGCGCCGCCTCCACCGCGGGACGCAATTCCGAGCGGGCAAGTGCCGGGTCGATATAGGCGCTGATACGCGCCACTTCGTCGTAACCCATGCGGTCCATCACGGCGCGCTTGGTGCGTCGTTTCACCGCGCGGCGACGCCCCGCATCTACAGGAGCTGCCGCCGCTGCAGCGCCGGCAGCCTTAATCCTCGTTTGCAGGCTCATCGCTGATCACCCTCGCGCGACCAGGGAAGGCGGATACGCGGGCGTTCGGTACGCGTTGCACGGTCGGCGACTATATCGCTCCAAGGGCCGACGGCGCACCCCAGTTCCACGAGCATCTCGCGCGTGGCCTCGCGCACGCTGGTCGCAAAAGCGCTCGTCTGACCCACTGCCTCGTCGGCGCGCCCAAACGCCATGAGCGCGGCGAGATCCTGCCCGCCATCGGCGATACGAATCTTGGAGCTCAACGCACAGGCAATCTCAAAGCGCATGGCGACGTCCTCGTCTGCCCCGCGCGCACCGAACCGGTTGAACACGGCGCTCATGCGCGTGCGCGGCACACCTACTCGACTTGCCAGTTCAATGACGCGCGACGCCGATGTCGCGGACGACACCGCCGCATCGCCAACGACCAGGCAACGGTCGCTCGCCGCCACCGCAGCCGCCACGGCATCGCCCCAAAAGACCGAGGTATCGATAAAGACCACGTCGGATTCGCGACGCAGGACATCGAGCAGCAGCTCCACCGGACGTGCCATGAGCTCAGCTTGCTCGGGCGCCGCGACGGGACCCCAGAGCGTAACGCCCGGGGCGACGCGCATCGATGCGGCCACGATATCCGGCTCGGTGAGCGTGCCCGCCGCCGACGGCTCGATAAGTGCCGCCATATCGTGCGGAGCATCGACGCCTAACAAGTCGTAAAGGTTTCCAAACATCAGGTCCAGGTCGAGCACGGCGGCACGCAAGCCCAACAGCGACGATGTGTGTGCCATGGTGGCAACGATCGTCGACTTGCCGCAACCGCCCGAACCCGAAATGGCGCAGATGACCGGAGCTCGATGCGGCGAAGCGGCAGCGTCTGCCGGCGGCATCGGAGGCGGCGGGGCGGGCGTCGGTGACAGCGTCCCCGTCTCCCCCGCCGCAACTACACGCTGCGTCCAAGCCGGCATGGCGGCTTGTTCGGTCTGCGAGGCAGGCTCGTTCTGCGCAATCTGCTCATGCTGCATCAGCGACAACTCGCCGCACCCGGCAAAGCCCTCAACTTCGTCGAGTTCATCCGCCAGATTCACGCCGCGCACGTATCCCATATCTACAGCCGGGGAGTCGCCAGCATGCTGCGCCGGTCCTCCAGCGTCATCGTATACAAGGGGGTTCCGGGGGCGCCGACCATGCTCGGCTTCCGCTTTTCCATAATCATCAACACGCGGGCCTCTTGTAGCGCGAGGCGCCCCGGGTTCCCTATCAACAAAAGCATCGGGCTCAATCGTCATGCGCCGATCGGAATCAACCGCTCCCTCGCCCGCTCGCCCGTTGCCGCATATACTGTGCGCAGCGATGACCTCGGTCGCCCCTGCGCGAAACAGCCCCTCGATATCCGACGGATCGAGTGCTTCTATCAACACGACCACGCGACTCACGCGGCCTTCGGCCGTCAGGCGCGCAACAGTCTTGCGCACATCTTCGGTATCAAACAGAGACGCCGCGATGATGGCAGCTCCGCGGCGCGACGGAAACGCCCGCGCCATGGAAACCAGCCCGTCCAGGTCACCCACGCGAAGCACCTGTGCACCCGTATCACGGCCCTCGACTTCCCGCTGCAACAGCCCGTAATCGCCGCACGCGCAGCACGCAAGCCAGATCGCCTTCATCACTCGTCGCCTCCGCTCTTTTTGCCGCGCGCCGTGGCGGGAATCGTCAAGCTGACCGTTCCCTTGCCCGAGGCTCCCAGCAGTTCCTTGACGTCTTCGGGGTCAGCCGCCAGCGTCACCCATTCGATCTTGCCCTCGCGCGTGGCACCGGAATCCTCACTGGTATCGATCACGTACGCGCCGCACAGTCGATCGGTTACGCCGTCTTTTTGCACATACACATCCACGTAGCTGCCCACGCCCGTAGCACCGCCGACCGAGTGCTCGGCATCGACCGCCACCGAAACGGCGACCTTGCCCTTAGGCACCTCGAGCTTGTGGCTCTCGGCCTTGGTGTAGACATTGCAGATCACGGCGTTTTTGGGAATACGCGAAGTCGTCACGTCGCCGCGCACCTGGCGCAGCTCGGTCGCCGCGTCACGCGGCAGCAGACTCGTCAGCCATTCCTGGGTTATGACATTGGTCTCATCGAGGGTCTCGCCCACATCGATATCGCGCGCCGCGACGCATACCTCGGCGCGATCGCCACCGTACTTGGCCAAGGTCTCAGCCTGGACCTGTTCGGCTTGCGAGCGAATCGACGAGCCGTAAACCATGCAGAGCAGCGCAGCGAGCACGCCCGCGACCAGACTGATGGCGATGCGCTTGCTCTTGTTCACGGCCGCTCCTCTCATGGCAGTGCCGGGCGAATGCCCGTACCACCATTGTCTGGGTGGTCAGAGTGCAAAGCGGCGCAATCGCGATCTCGGTTTTCGATGTCAAACCAATCGCTGACCAAAAGCTGACCAGCCCGTCAAGCTCGTGGCAAGGTTTTGGTCAGCACGTCAGCAAACTGCATGTTTCGAGGCTTTTTCGCAGCAAAAAAGCCGTCTCCCGAACAGTTGGAAGACGGCTGTCATAGGAAAAATCAATTACAGGTGGACATCGGGATCGAGCATTTGAGCACTCACGCGCATGGATGACGCCAGGTTTTGGAACGTTTCCAAACGCAGGCTGTCGATCTGCCCGGCGTCCTCGGCCTCGCGAACGGCACAACCCGGCTCATGGGTATGCGTGCAATCGCCAAACCGGCACGCGCGCGATGCCTCGACAATCTCGGGGAAGGCGCGCGCCAGACCCCGCTCGTGACCCACGAGCGGTAAGCTGCGCAGGCCCGGGGCATCGGCGATCACGCCGGCGTCGCCCGGCAGTGCCACCATCACGCGCGCGACGGTAGTGTGACGGCCCTGGTCGTCGCGTTCGCGCACACCGCCAGTCGCCAACGTATCGTGGCCCAGCAGCGCATTGAGCAGCGTCGACTTGCCGGCACCCGACTCGCCCAGAATCATGGCGCAGCTCCCGGCAGGCACGCAGGAACGAACCTCGTCCAGGCCGCGCCCCTCGGCAGAGGACGTCACGATCACGCGCACGTCCGGACCCACCAGGCGGCGCACGCGGTCCAGATCGCGCTCGAGCTCCTCGGCATCGCAGCGATCAGCTTTGGTGAGCACCACCACCGGTTCGGCATCGCAGTCGAGCGCCAACACCAGCGAGCGCGCCACGCGGTCGAGCAGCACCTCACCGGCACCGAGCGCCTGCACGATTAGCACGCTATCCACGTTGGAGCAGAGCACCTGGCGCTCTCCACGGGCACGGCCGCGCCAACGCTCAAAGCTCGTACGGCGCGGCAGCACGCACTCAATCACGCCCATATCGTGCCCGGGAGCGCGGCGCACCGCCACACGGTCGCCCACGGCGGGCAGCAGGACCTCGTCCTCGCCGCGCGACTTAGCAAACCCCACGGCATGCTCGGCGCGGAAGGTATCGTTGGCAGTCGCCACCAGCGGAAACCCGCGATCCAAGCGCACCACGGCGCCAAGCTGCATCTGCTCGGGCTCCTCGGCATGTGCGCAGAAATCATCGAAGGCAGTCTGCTGGGCTTCATCGACCGGCAGGTCATCAAACGCCGGAACATCCTGCAGCGCATCGAGCCCCGGTACGCTCGCCAACAACTCCTCGGCAGACGCGGGAGCCTCGGTCGCAAGCTTCCGACGACGATCGCGCTTAGCCCGCGCCCCCGTCGTCTTTTTCTTCGCCTTAGCCTTAGCCTTGCCCACAAGCGCCTCCCAGCACCATAAATCACAACTGAGCAGGTATTTTAAATCAAAAAGAGCTGGCCGGGCAAAGCCCGACCAGCTCACAAACTTTCCCTCAGCCCTTTATCATCCGCGCGGGAGAAAAGCCAGCAAGGATACCGCAGGGCCCGCCCGCCGGGAGGGGTTTCCTAAGGGCACATCCCGCAGCCGCAAAGCGGCGAGGACGTGCCCGTGGAAACCCCGCAGGCGGTCGGGCCCGGACAGGAACGTTACTCTTTTTCGACCGCGCGCATGATCGCCTTGTAGATCTCCATAAGCGGGATGATCAGGAAGGCCAGACCCAGCGCGGCAAGAACGCCCTTGAGCTCAAGCGTCACGGGGCCAAAGAACATCTCGGCAAGCGTCGGCTGCACGGTCACGATCACCGTCAGCACCAGCGCCAGCGCGGCCGAAGCCCACAGCCACCTGTTCTGCTTCTTCATGCTAAACAGCGACGCACGACGGCTGCGCATATTGAAGCAGTGGAAGATCTCGACCATGTTGAGCGTGATGAAGGCCATCATCACGCCTTCCTCGTCTGCGTTGCCGGCAATCATATCCGAGATGTGGATGTAGCCCATGTCAAAGTACACGCCCACAAAGAAGCTCGCCAGCACCAGCACGGTGATGATCAAGCCCTGAACTACGCAGTCCAAGCCCATGTGGCCGGCAAAGACGCCGTCCTTGGCGTTGCGCGGTTTGCGCTTCATGATGTCGCCCTCGGCGTCCTCCATGCCCAGCGCGAGCGCGGGGAAACAGTCGGTGACCAGGTTCACCCACAGCAGCTGCACCGGCTGGAAGATGGTAAAGCCGATGAGCGTGGCGATGAATACCGAGAAGACCTCGGCAAGGTTGGCCGAAAGCAGGAACTGAATGACCTTGCGGATGTTGTCGTAGATGCGACGGCCCTCTTCACAGGCACCGATGATGGTGGCGAAGTTGTCGTCGGCAAGCACCATATCGGCAACGTTCTTGGTGACGTCGGTGCCGGTGATGCCCATGCCAACGCCGATGTCGGCGCGCTTGATGGACGGGGCGTCGTTGACGCCGTCGCCCGTCATGGCGACGATCTGGTCGCGCGACTTCCAGGCCTCGACGATGCGGGTCTTGTGCTCGGGCTGGACGCGGGCGTACACGCCGTAGTCCTCGATGTGCGCGTCGAGTTCCTCGTCGCTCATGCGGTCGAGGTCGGCGCCCGTAATGGCCTGGCTGCGATCGGTGACGATACCCAGCTGCTTGGCGATGGCCACGGCGGTGTCGATGTGGTCGCCCGTGATCATGACGGTGCGAATACCGGCATCGTGGGCCTCGCGGATGGCGTCGGCGACCTCGGGGCGGACAGGGTCAATCATGCCGGACAGGCCGCAGAAGACCAGGTCGTGCTCGAGCGCAGCGGGGCTGCAGTCGCTCGGGACCTCGATGTAGGTGCGGCTTGCCAGCGCCAGCACGCGCAGGGCCTCGTCGGCCATGGCCTTGTTGGCGGCCACGAGCTCGGCGCGACGCTCCTCGGTCAGCGGAACGATCCTGTCGCCGTCGTAGATATGGGTGCACAGGCCGATCACCACGTCGGGCGCGCCCTTGGTGTACTGCTCGTACTCGCCATCCAGGGTCTCGACAATCACGGACATCATCTTGCGGCCCGAGTCGAACGGGGCCTCGCCCACGCGCGGGTGCTCGGCAGTCAGGCCGGTGAGGCCAGCCTTGCCGGCGTCGTTGACGAGCGCGCACTCGGTCGGCTCGCCCACGGCCTCGCCCAGCTCCTCGTCCCACTGGGCATCGGAACACAGCGCCATGCCGGCCAGGAACTTCTCCTTAGGCGCAGCGAGCTCGTGCTTGACGACGGTCATCTTGTTCTGAGTGAGCGTGCCAGTCTTGTCGGAGCAGATAGTCTGCGTGCAGCCGAGAGTCTCGACGGCAGAGAGCTTGCGGATGATTGCCTGGCGCTTGGCCATCTTGGTCACGCCAAGCGACAGCACGATGGTCACGACGGCGACCAGGCCCTCGGGGATAGCGGCGACGGCGAGCGAGACGGCAACCATAAAGGTGTCGAGCAGGGCAGTCGGGTCGGTGAGAACGTTACCCACGCCGTGGCGGAGGATATCGACGCCAAAGATCACGACGCAGATGACGATCACCATAATGGTGAGGATACGGCTGAGCTCGGCGAGCTTCACCTGCAGCGGCGTGAGCTCTTCCTTGGCCTCGGCCAGGGCACCGGCGATCTTGCCCATCTCGGTATCCATGCCGGTGCCGACCACGACGGCGCGGCCACGGCCGTACACAACGGTGGAGCCCATGTAGCACATGTTCTTGCGGTCGCCGAGCGGCACATCATCGGTGCCCGCGGCAAGCTCGATCACGTTGGCGTGCTTCTCGACCGGCACGGACTCGCCGGTGAGTGCGGCCTCTTCGATCTTCATCGTGGCGCTCTCGAGTACGCGGCAGTCGGCCGGGACGGAGTCGCCCGCCTCGAGCATGATCACGTCGCCGGGCACGAGCTCGGCGCTCGGCAGGTGCACGAGTTTACCGTCGCGCAGAACCTTGGACTGTGCCGCGCTCATCTCCTGAAGGGCCTCGAGGGCCTCCTCGCTCTTGGCTTCCTGGACCACGCCCAGCACCGAGTTGACGATAACGACGAACATGATGATGGCGACATCGGCAAAGTCCGCCTCGCCCTTAACCATGCCCGTGAGCGCGCTGATGATGGCGGCAACGATCAGCATGATGACCATGGGGTCGGCCATCTGCTCAAAGAAACGCTTCCACAGCGGCGTCTTCTCGGCTTCCTCGAGCTTGTTAGGGCCTGTCTTGGCGAGGCGCGATGACGCCTCGTCGTTGCTCAGGCCGAGGTTCTCATCGACACCTTGGTCGCTGAGCACCTCCGCCGCGGCGGACAGGTATTCCTTTTGCATATAGAGTCCCCTCCTGGGATTCGGGCCACTCAGCAGATTGATGCCCGATCATAATTCCCAGGAGAAGGGCAAGGGCTCATCAAGGCTGCCGTGCTGAGCGGCAGTTGATAGTGGAGCTATGGTACCCCAAAGCAGCGCGTCTAGCCAAAACATTCCAATTGGAAACACGGCTCGAGTGCAACGATGCAGACCGTGTGATGCTCAATATTGATAAAACGTTTTTTCTTCGGCACATCGTCAAACTGAAATATCGCCCAGATAGCAGCGGTCAGAACGGTTGGTAAAGTTTTTGCATATACCGTTTTTCCGCAAAAAATGAACTTCTAATTCGGCATACGGTCGATTTTTTGGGGTATTCGGTCGCCATTTCGTTATAATCATCTCAGTTTTATTTCTTATGGTTTATCTATCAGCGCAAGACGATGTCAGATGGAGGTCTGAATGTACAAGCGCACCAAGATTGTATGCACCATGGGTCCCGCCTGCGATAGCGACGAGACCATCCGCGAGATGATCAAGGCGGGCATGAACGTCGCCCGTTTTAACTTCTCACACGGATCCTACGACGAGCACCACGGTCGCATCGAGCGCGTCCGTCGTATTTCCAAGGAGCTCGGTCTGCCCGTCGGCATCCTGCTCGACACCAAGGGCCCCGAGGTCCGCACCGGCCTTCTGGTCGACGGCAAGAAGGTTGCCGTCAAGACCGGCGATAAGATCGTCGTCACCGCTCAGCCCACGTCCGAGGATTTCCACGGCACCTCTGAGCACATCTCCCTCGACTACCTGGCTCTGCCCTCCGAGGTCGAGAAGGGCTCCCTCATCCTGATCGATGACGGCCTGGTCGCCCTCGAGGTCGAGTCCGTCGACGGCCAGGACATGACCTGCGTCGTCAAGAACGACGGCCTGATCGGCGAGCGCAAGGGCGTCAACATGCCCAACGTCAACATCTCGCTGCCCGCCATCACCGAGCGCGATCGTCAGGACATCCTCTTTGGCCTGACCGAGAACATCGACTACATTGCCGCTTCCTTCATCCGTGACGGCGAGTCCGTCCGCGGCATCCGCGAGCTTTGCCGCGAGAACGGTGGCGAGCACGTGACGATCTTCCCGAAGATCGAGTGCGCCCTGGGCGTTGAGAACTTCGACGAGATCCTCGAGGCTTCCGACGGCATCATGGTCGCCCGTGGCGACCTGGGCATCGAGATCAAGCCCGAGCTCGTTCCGCACATCCAGAAGGAGATCATCGCCAAGTGCAACGCGGCCTACAAGCCCGTTATCACCGCTACGCAGATGCTCGACTCCATGCAGCAGAACCCGCGCCCGACGCGCGCCGAGGTTGCCGACGTTGCTAACGCCATTTACGACGGCACCGACGCCGTCATGCTGTCCGGCGAGTCCGCTGCCGGTAAGTACCCGGTTGAAGCCGTCAAGATGCAGGCCAGCATTGCTCTCGAGACCGAGAAGTACCTCCCGGCTCACGCTCCGCTCGAGGTTCCGGCCGATGCTCACGGCACCCGCGTCGTCAACAACGTTGTGGGTATGTCCGCTGTGAACATGGCTACCACCGTTGGCGCCAAGTGCATCACCGTGCCGACGACCACCGGTCGTACCGCTCGCCTGATCTCGCACTTCCGTCCCAACATGCCGATCTGCGCGTTCTCCCGCCACGAGTGGGCCGTCCAGCAGATGATTATGTACTGGGGCGTTATCCCGCACCAGGCCGAGATTACCCAGGGCACCGTCAACGGCACGATCGTCAAGGCGATCGAGACCGCTAAGGAGCTCGGCTACGTCGAGGCCGGCGATCTGACCGTCGCCACCGCCGGCGATCCCCGCATGAGCGTTCAGCTCGAGGACAAGGTCTCCTCGACCAACGTCGCATACGTCGCTCAGGTGCGCTAAATCGCACTTGCAAGCACACTTGCATTGCAAAGGGCCCGGAAGGCTTTGCCTTCCGGGCCCTTTTTTAGGACCTACTTCATATGCCGCTTCATCGATTTGTGATCAGTCGCGAACCTTTCCGATGCCGAGCGTACCACCGAAGACGCCCTTCGACGGGAGCTATTGGTCGATTGGGATGAGCTGTTCGCCGTCAAGCCGGCCGGCTAGCAGCTAGCGATCAGAGGGACTGCGGGAACGTCAGAAGCAGCAACGCGAGCCGCAAATCCCGCCTCGGTCAGCTCGATGACCTCGGTAAACGTTGCGTCGAAGAACTTCTCGGTTAGCAGGCGATACGGCGGATGATCGGGCTCGCCGGGGTTTTCGCGCACGATCTCGTGCATGACACCGATGGTCTTGAGCACATACTCCTTATGGATGGGATACTGCCCAAAACGCGTCGCAGCGGTATACAGGCGATCGGTCGCACGCGGGATGGAAACAATGCCCAGCGTCTTGCCAAACCAGTCAAAGTCGCCTTGCTTTTTAATGCGGAACTCCTCACACGGCTTGCCGCCATGCGCCTCCAGGTACTGATTCACACGCGTATTCCAAACCGTGTCGGCCACCAGATGCGACCAGACGCCCAGTGTTAAATCGAGCAGCGACTGCGCCACATCTTCGGACGCAAGCGAGAACTCACAGGCGCCGGGACCGGCAACCGGCTCGGCATCCTTGTAGCGCTGGGGATAGTGCACGCGGTTCAGCCGCTCGCGTTCCTCGATAATCGAGGTCGCCGCGGCCGGCGCACCGGTGGGCGAACTTTTAAGCAACGGTGCCACGTAGGTATCCCAGAACTCATGCTCACGAGGCTTAGGGATGGGCTCAGGCTTGGCAAAGTGCGTAATGCGGTACGGGATGGGATCGGCGATGCCAGGGACCATATAGCCCACGAAGATATCCGGAACCACGCAGCCAAACAAAAAGGCATTGCGGTCGCGCACGCTCTTGGCAAGCGCACCGGTGCGCTCCAGCAAACGCTCCGTCTGAGCGATATGAATGTTCCAGCTTGGCATAGCCACCCCCATAAAAACCTGGATAACTATACCATCACGGCAAAGCCGCGCGGGCGGCTACGCACGCTCTACGCAGCAACTAGTCCGTAGCACCGCTTTCGGTTCCATACGACGGCGAAGGCGCCTCGACCACATGGTGATATCGATCGATATAGATTGCACGGGCCCCCAGGCGGCGCACCAAATCTTGGTGATGTGTGCTCATCAAGACCGTCTTACCCGCCGCGACGTAGGCCAGCAAGAAGTTGACCACAATGTCGCATGAATCCTCGTCGAGCCCATTGGTAGGCTCGTCGAGAACCAAGATATCCGGGTTCATCGACACCACCGCAGCCAGCGCAACGCGCTTCTTTTGCCCACCCGAGAGCTGATAGGGAGAGGCGTCGGCAAGGTCGGCAACCTGGAACAGCCCCATGGCATCGCGGACGCGGCGCTCGAGCTCGCCCGTCGGCAGCCCCATCTGCGCGGGACCAAAAGCGACCTCCTCGCCCACCGTGGCGCAAAAGAGCTGCGCGTCGGCATTCTGGAACACAAAGCCAACGCGCTGATGAAAACGCTGAGCGGCCGCGGAATCCTTTAGAAACGCCGCATCGATCACATGCCCGTCAAACAGGTATGCCCCTGCGTCCGCGAGTTCAAGGCCGTTAATAAGGCGCATAATCGTCGTCTTACCGCAGCCGTTGGGACCGAGCAGGGCAACGAGTTCGCCACGATCGACCTGCAGCGACACGCCATCGACAACCGTATGTCCCGCATAGGAGAACACTACGTCGCGCAGCTCGATGAGCGGCGTGACCTCGGCGCCGCCCGCACCGTTCGTGCCCGCCGCATTATTCATATCGATCGTCAAAACGTCGCCCTTCCCTATTTGCATCCCCAGCCGGAACCAGCAGCGCCTACAGCACCGCGCATAACACTGCCAGCAGCGCCACGCCGGCCGCGTAAACCGTATCGCGCCAGCCAAACCCGGCGCGTGCGGGCGCCGGATACGCGCCGGCAAAGCCGCGGCAAAGCATAGCCTCGTCCATCGCGCGGCTGCATTCCATCGCCTTGATAAAGGTCATGCCCATGATACCCGCGATCGAATCCGTACGCGAAAATCCCTCAGGCGCACGGCCAACGCTGCGCAGCATGACCGATTCGCACAGATTGTGCGCCGTGCGACCCAGCACCTCGATGTGCTTGAGCGCCATATCAAACGTAAAGATGACCTCGTCGGGCAGGTGCAGCATTTTGAGCGCCGCTGACATGCGGCTCCAGGTAAGCGTCCACGAAACACCCAGCACCAGCGACACATTAATGAAGGTCTTGAGTGCAATCTTGAGCATGGCGCCCGTGGCAGACGCGCCCAGCAGCAGGGCAGGCAGCGCCAGAACCACCGCGAGCCCCGCGGCGCCAAGCGCCGGCACAAAGGTTCCCCGCAGCCCGCGTACGGGGCGCACGGCAACGAGCACCAGCGCGATAGCCGCCATCAACATGAGGTACAGAGGGCTCTGCGTCAGACACACGCACAGGACGCAAACGAACATCCCCACCAGGCGCATCGGAGCCGAAACGCAAGAAAGGGCGCGGTCGACCATCGACCCGCCCTCGTGCGCACCTCCACCCAGGCGAACCCGCTCAAGCAGGCTCGCCAGGTGCAGGACATTCTTTTGCATCACACGATGCCGAGCCCCCGCGGGCTCGTAACGCTGCTCGACCGCAAGCCAGCTAGGCAGCTCGGCTCTTGCCATGAGCACCGCTTTCCTTGACCGTCAGCGAGACCAGGCGGAATACGATGGTGAGCACCGCCACGCCAATCACACCCGAAAGAATATACATCGCAGCCTGGCCGGCAAAGCCAAGACCTTGTTCCTCGGAATAGGCCTGCAGATAATCGCCCGTGGGCAGCGCATCGGCAAAGGTCGGGGTATCGAGGCCGGCTGAAGCCTGCAGGCTGTCGTCGCCAGCCTCCTGAACGGCGGTCGCGGCGCCCTCAGCGTCCCACTCGCCCCAGGCGTCACCGGTGGCAAGCAAGCCCAGCGGCGTTGCAGCCACGAGCACAGCGACCAGGATGAGCGTAGGAACCAGCGAGGCCTTCTTGGCAGCAGCGCCCTCGGCAGCAAGCTGGCCATCGACGGCCTCGGGACCGACGATAACGCCCGGCGCCGTCTTCTTAATGAAGCCGTAGATGGCGGCCGTCGCCACGCCCTCAACCACGCCGGCGACCAGCATATGCGGGATCAACATGGCAGGAATAGCCACGGACAGCGGGAAGGGGCAGTACAGCGGAGCGCCCGAAGCATTCGTGAAGAGCATCGGCTGAATACCAAACTCGATTGCCGCGCACAGGGCCGCCAGGCACAGGCCGACCCAGCCGCTTACGATAGCCGAAACCGAGGTGCCCCAGCTCTTGTCGTGCAAACGGCTGTTGAGCGCACGGAACACGATAGCAGCGGCAAACGGCAGCACGAAGGCCATGTTAAAGCAGTTGGCGCCAAAGGATAGGATGCCGCCGTCGCCAAACAGCAGCGCCTGCAGCGCCAGCGCGACCGAGACGGCAATAGCAGCGGCCTCGGGGCCCAGCAGCAACGCGATGAGCGCGCCACCAACGGCGTGACCAGTGGTACCGCCGGGCAGCGGCACGTTGAACATCATGAGCAAAAAGGAGAACGCGGCGCAGATGCCCAGGAACGCCATGTGCTCGCGATCGAGCGTGGCGCGCACCTTCTTGATGCAGTGAACCCAAACGGGCACCATTGCCACTGCCATGACGGCATCGGTCTGCGGGGACAGATAATTATCTGGAATGTGCATGTACGCCTCCCGGTTATCGGCGCACGAAATTGCAACGCCGCTTAAATCACCTTGTCAGTGTTACGCATTGTCAGATTCGTAACACGCCGCGGGCTATCATAGCAAAACGGCGCACTGCCGACAAAGCAGCACGCCGTTATGTAATGCGCGTGTCATATATGAAGGCTCAACGGTGCCTTATACCGAACACCGCGGTCACGCAAAGGCCACAGCAACCGCCATCAGGCCCTACGCTCCCAGCGCAAATCCTAGCCGCGGACCTCGCCGTTTACGCCCTTGCACACCTTGGTGACGATCTTCTGGTGCGCTTTTTCGACCTCTTCGCTGGTGAGCGTGTGGTCGTCGGAGCGATACGTAAGCGCAAAGGCCATGGACTTCTTGCCCACGCCCACGCGGACCGGATCGCGGTAGACGTCGAACAGACGCACACCCTCGAGCAACTTGCCGCCGGCGCTGGTAATGCGGCGCTCAAGGTCCTCGCAGGTCACGGAGTTATCGACCACGATAGCAAGGTCGTGCTCAACGGCAGGGTACTGCGAGAACTCGCGGTAGTTCTCCTGGTTGCGGGCGCCCTTGATCAGCTTGTCCAGATCGAGCTCAAAGGCAACGACGACCTCATCGATGCCCATCGTCTCGCGCGCCTCGGGGTGAATCTCGCCGACCCAGCCCAGCACGGTGCCGCCGGACAGAACCTCGGCCGCACGACCCGGCTGCAAGAAAGCGTAGCCCTCGCCCTCGACGGGACGGAAGCGGACCTTCTCGATGCGCAACTGGGCAAGCAGCTCCTCGACAATGCCCTTGCCAAAGAAGAAGCGCAGCTTGCGGTACTTCATGCTCCAGGACTGCTCGCTCCACTGGCCCGAGAGCACACCCGCCACGGACTTGGTCTCCTTGGGCAGGCTGGCGTTCTCGCGACCGTGGAACAGGCTGCCGACCTCGTACAGGTGCACGTTGGGCGTGCCGTGGGCCTCGTTATAGGCCACAGACTGCAGCAGACCCGGCAGCAGTGAGCGGCGCATCTCGGTCTGCTCGGCCACCAGCGGGTTCATGAGCACGACGGGGCAGCCGCGGCCCTCGGTGGACATACCGATCTTCTCCAGGTCGCCCGGGGCGGCAAAGCCAAAGGTCGTGGTCTCGTTGAGGCCACAGGCGCGCAGGATCTCGCCGACCTTGCGGGTGAGCTTCTGCTCGCGGGTCAAGCCGCCGATATGGTTCTTGGCAGCCGGGATGGTCGCCGTCACACGGCCCATGCCCCACAGGCGCAGGACCTCCTCGATCAGATCGATCTCGCGCGGCAGGTCGGGGCGGAAACTCGGCGGAGTGACCATAAAGTCCTCGCCGTCGCGCTCGACGGTGCAGCCCAGGCGGGTGAGCGAGCGCTCGATAAAGTCGGGCTCGATGTCGGCGCCGCAGATGGCATGCACGCGGGCCAGACGCAGCTTAATGCTGTCGATGGTTTTGGGCGCGGGGAAAACGTCGACGTAGCCGGGAGCGACCTCGCCGCCGGCGATCTCCTCGATGAGCGCGCACGTGACGTTGGCGACATCCACGCAACCGGTCTCATCGACCTGGCGTTCAAAGCGAATGGAGGCGTCGGAGATCAGCGACAGGTCGCGGCTGGTGTGCGAGGTGCGACCGGCGTTGAAGCAGGCACTCTCGACCATCACATCGACGGTGTCGTCCTCGATCTCGGAATCCATGCCGCCCATAACGCCGGCCAGCGCCACGGGACGCTCGCCGTCGGTGATGAGGCCCATGCCGGCGTCGAGCGTGCGCTCCTCGCCGTCGAGGGTCGTAAACTTCTCGTCCTGCTGGGCGGCGCGAACCACCACGCGACGATGGCCATCGCGCTCGGCAAAGGTGTCCAGGTCAAAGGCGTGCAGCGGCTGACCGGTGAGCATCATCACATAGTTGGTGATGTCGACGATGTTGTTGTGCGGGCGCACGCCCAGGGCGTTAAGGCGCTTGACCATCCAGTCGGGCGAGGGGCCGACCTTCACGTTGCGCACGATGCGGGCGACATAGCGGTCGCACAGGCCCTCGTCGGCGATCTCGACGGAAAGCTCGTCGTCGGTCGCGCGGCCGGTCTCGGCCTTGATGGCGGGCAGCTCCACGTGGAAATCGCGGTCGAAGATGGCGCCGGTCTCGCGGGCCATGCCGATCATGGACAGGCAGTCGGGGCGGTTGGGCGTGATCTCGCAGTCAAGCACAGTGTCACTCGAGCCCACGTACTCGGCAAACGGCATGCCGCAGGGCGTGTCCTCGGGCAGAATCATGATGCCGGAGTGGTCGCCGCCCAGGCCGAGTTCGCGCGCGGAGCAGTTCATGCCCATGGACACGACGCCGCGAAGCTTGCTCTTCTTGATCTTGACGTCGCCGGGAAGCACGGCGCCGATCATTGCCGTGACGATGTGGTCGCCAGCCTCAAAGTTCTGCGCGCCGCAGACGATCTGCAGCGGGGCGGGGTTGCCGTCGGCGTCGAGATTCTTGTCGCCCACGTCGACCGAGCACACATACATATGGTCGCTATCGGGGTGCGGGGTCTTGGTAAGCACCTTGGCAGTCACCACGTGGTCGAAGGACTCGCCCACGGTGTCGATCGCCTCGACCTCGGTGCCGGTACGGATATATTCGTCCGAAAGGGTCTTGGGATCCTCCGGAATATCGATCATGGTCTTGAGCCAGTCGTAAGAAACGCGCATGTAGCTCTCCTAGTTCTTAATCTCCGCAAAGGAAGGATTATCAAATGAAGACGTTCGCCTTAGGGTTGTCCAGGTGCCCCAGGTTGGCGTGAAAGAGGAGCGACGCGTACTAAAGGTACGCGAGCGACGGTTTGAACGCCAAGATGGGGTGCCTGGGCAAGCCTAAAATTGGTTCAGGAAGCGCATATCGCCAGTCATCAGGGTTCGCAGGTCGGGCAGGTCGTAGCGCAGTGCCGCGACGCGCTCGGCGCCAATACCAAAGGCGAAGCCGGTGTACTTCTCGGGGTCGATGCCGCAGTTGATAAGGACGTTGGGGTCGACCATGCCACAGCCCAAGATCTCAATCCAGCCGCTGTGCTTGCAGAAGTTGCAACCCTTGCCGCCGCACACGTGACAGCTCACGTCCACCTCGCAGGAAGGCTCGGTGAAGGGGAAGAAATGCGGGCGATAACGCGTCTTGCGGTCCTCGCCAAACATGCACTTAACAAAATAGTCGAGCGTGCCCTTAAGATCGCCAAAGGTGATGCCCTCGTCGACGACCAGGCCCTCGATCTGGTTGAACTGCGGCAGGTGGCAGGCATCGGCCGTGTCGGGACGGTAGACGGTGCCCGGGCAGATCATGTAGATGGGCGGCTTTTGCGACTCCATGGTGTGGATCTGCACGCCCGAGGTCTGGGTGCGCAGCAGCACGTCGGACTCGCCGTGGGCGTGAGCCTCGGGGTGCGCGACGCTGCCGGGGTTGTTATCGACCACGTAGAAGGTGTCGCGGGCCGAGCGGCTCGGGTGATCCATGGGGGCGTTGAGCGCGGTGAAGTTGTAGTAGGAGGTGTCGACCATGGGACCGGACTCGACGGTGTAGCCGATGCCGCAGAAGATGTCCTCGGCCTCCTCGATGATCTGCTTGATCAGGTGCTGGTGGCCGATCTGCGGACGGATGCCCGGCAGCGTGATGTCGACGGCCTCGTGCTCGAGTGCGTGCTTGAGGGCGGCGGCCTTCATCTCGGTGGCGCGCTCGTCGAGCATGCCCTCAATCAGCTGGCGCATCTCGTTGGCGCGCTTGCCCATCATGGGACGATCCTCGGGGGCGAGCTTGCCCATCATACGCATCAGGCCAGTGATGCGGCCCTTGCGGCCGAGCAGCTCAACGCGCGCGGCCTCGAGCTTTGCGGCGTCATCGGCGCCTGCGACGAGCTCCTTGGCCTCTTCCTCGAGTTTGACCAGATCATCAATCAGACTCATGTCTTCCCTTTCGTCTCTCGCGCATTCGCTTGCCGGGGCAACCGATGCCGCTTGGCGCTGCGAAAACGCGGCCCGGTTCGGTAACAAAAAACCGCCCTCGGGCATGTACATTGCCCAAGGACGGTTGAATTCCGCGGTACCACCTTGTTTGACCCGGCGGATGTCTGGCCCGCCGAGCCCACTCTGCGCCCCTTGTCGCGAGGCTCACGGCTTCCCTACTGGGGCTTCGCCGCCGCTGGCCGCGCACCCGTTGAGGTTGCTGCTCGGGAGTGAACGCTTGGCCCTTGCCACCGCAGGAAGGCTTGCAGCCCATGACCTTCCCTCTCTTGCCGGCGACGCGGCGGGCAAAACCCTCTCCGTCAACGCATTGGGCTATAGGATAACACATTCTGCGAGCATATCGCCGTGTTCCGTTTTGTTCGTGCTGGGTACAAGGCGGGTAGCTGTGCAAACTGGCCGCGCGCCCACCCGAGGCGCTCGGCTCACGAGATCAAGGATATGGTATGGGAAATAAGCACGATAAGAAGGCCAAGGCCGCAGCGGACAAGACGCCCAAAGGCATAAAGGTCGATAAGGCCGTCAAGAAGCTCCGCAAGCTCGAAGGCAAACTGTGGACCCGCGAGTACCTGCTCAAGATTGCCGAGTTCGACGGCGCAACGATTGCCCCCGCCAACGGCGCCACGGCCCGCGCCGACGCTATGGGCACCCTTGCCGGCGAACATCACAAACTCCTGACCAGCAAAAAGTCCGTTGAGCTCGTGCGCTCTCTCGCGCGTGAGACAGTCGCGGGCGGAAAGATCGACGACCCGCAGCTGCTCGACGAGATCCGCGTGCTCGGCCGCGACCAGCGCGAGGCAAGCGTCATCCCCACCCAGGAGGCCGAGGCCTGGACCAGGCTCACCTGCGAGGCAGACGCCGTGTGGCACAAGGCCAAGACGGCCAATGACTGGGCGAGCTTTGAGCCCTATGTGGATAGAATCGTCGGCCAGCTTAAGCACCAGGCCGAGCTCATGGACCCCAAGCGCGACCCATACGATGTTTGGCTCGACCAGTACGAGCGCGGCCTTTCCGCCAAGAGCTTCGATGCGTTTTGCGATGAGGTCAAGGCCACGGTCGTGCCGCTCGTGCACGCCATCGGCGAGCGCGGCCAGCAGCCCGCTGCCGACTTTTTGCACGCCCGCGTGCCCGAGGCCGCCCAGCGCGCCATGAGCTTCGACCTTATGAAGCTCGTCGGCCTGGACCTGAACGACACCACGCTTGCCTTTACCGAGCACCCGTTTAGCGAGGGCTTTGCCGTGGGCGACGCGCGCATCGCGACGCACATCTACGAGGACGACTGTATCTCCAACGTCTACAGCATCATCCACGAGGCGGGACACGCCATGTACGAGCTGGGCGTCAATCCTGCCTATGCGCGCACCTGTCTTGAAGGTGGCACCTCCATGGGCATCCACGAGAGCCAGAGCCGCTTTTTCGAGAACACCGTGGGTCGCAGCCGCGCCTTTATGGGCCCGCTGCTCGAGGTACTGCGCCGTCACGCGCCCGAGGTCTACGGCGACGTTGACGAGGACACGCTCTACCGCGCCGTGAACATCGCGCAGCCGTCGTTGATCCGCACCGAGGCGGACGAGCTCACCTATCCGCTGCACGTTATGGTGCGCTACGAGATCGAGCGCATGCTGTTTGCCGGCGAGGCCACGGCCAAGGACATCCCCGCGCTTTGGAATCGCTTTATGGACGAGTACCTGGGCATTCCCGTTCCCGACGACACGCACGGCTGCCTGCAGGATACGCACTGGAGCGGTGGCTCGTTTGGTTACTTCCCCACCTATGCGCTGGGTAGCGCCTACGACGCCATGTTTGTGCCGGCCATGTGCCGCGATGGCGTCGACCTTACCGGTGCCTGTGCGAGCGGCGATTTGGCGCCCGTCCGTGCCTGGCTGGGCGAGCACATTTGGCAGTGGGGCCGCGCCAAAGACGCGCCGGAACTCATCAAGGGCGCCTGCGGCATGGACTTTGACGCCCGTTACTACTGCAGCTACCTGCAGGACAAGTTCACCACACTGTACCAGCTGTAAAGCTTAGGCAACACGCCAACGCAAAGGGGCGCCGCAGGATCCATCCCGCGGCGCCCCCTTTTCACCTATTCATTGGGGACGTTCTTTAATGACTAGTCGTTTGGGACACTCTTTGCCAGTCAGAAGCACGGATGACGAAGAGTGTCCC
>DBFBKG010000016.1:0-12997 GCA_048203815.1 Collinsella sp.
CCCAGGAAGCCCACGCGGAAGCCAAAGCCCAGCGCCACCGACGTCTCAGGCTCCCACACCAACGACGGATCGTTGACGTGCAGCTTATCGAGCGCGTCGCGCAGGTTCTCGTAGTCCTTGTTGTCGATGGGGAACAGGCCCGTGTAGACCATGGGCTTGGCCTCGCGGTAGCCCGGCAGCGGCTCGGGGCAGGGGTTCGAAGCCCACGTAAGGGTATCGCCCACGCGCACAGCCTCGGGGTCCTTCAGGCCCGTGACCACATAACCGACCTCGCCGACGGTCAGAGCGTCGACCGGCGTCTCGGCAGGGCGCTTGACGCCCACGCCGTCGACCAAGAAATCGCCCTTGGCCTGCATCATGCGCAGGGTATCGCCCTTTTTGATGGAACCGTCAAAGACACGCACCGTGGCGACGACGCCGCGGTACTCATCGAAGTACGAATCCAGAATAAGTGCCTTGAGAGGGCCATTTGCATCGCCCTTGGGAGGCGAGATCAAAAAGACGATGGACTCCAGCAGATCATGGATGCCCTCGCCGGTCTTGCCCGACACGCACACGGCATCGTCGGCGGGAATGGCCAGATCGTCTTCGATCTCGGTCTTGACCTCGTCGGGATGCGCCGAGGGAAGGTCAATCTTGTTGATGGCCGGAACAATGTCCAAGTTGGCGTTCATGGCGAGCGTCGCGTTGGAAACGGTCTGCGCCTCGACGCCCTGAGTGGCGTCCACGACGAGCACCGCACCCTCGCAAGCGGCAAGCGAACGCGAGACCTCGTAGGTGAAGTCCACGTGGCCCGGCGTATCGATCAGGTTGAACTGATACGTCTCGCCGTCGTCGGCGTCATAGGACACGCGGACGGCATTGGACTTGATCGTGATGCCGCGCTCGCGCTCGATGTCCATCGTGTCAAGCAGCTGCGACTCCATGTCGCGCTCATCGACGGTATGGGTGAGCTCGAGGATGCGGTCACTGATCGTGGACTTGCCATGGTCGATATGTGCAACGATCGAGAAGTTGCGGATGTGGGAAATGTCAATTGAAGTATTCATGCGGACTATCTTACCCGAGCGGTACAAAAAATGGAGCCTGTTCCATAAAACAGGCTCCATTTATGCGCGTAATCTGTGTGGTGTGAAATTTACAACTTAGGCGTTGATGCTGTTCACGAGCTTGGCAAGACCGGACTTGCGGTTGGAAGCCTGGTTCTTGTGGATGACATGCTTAGCGGCAGCCATGTCGAGACGCTTGGTGACGGTCTTGAGGGCAGCCTGGGCCTTCTCGGCGTCGCCCTCGGCGACGGCGGACTGAACGTGCTTGGTCAGCGTCTTGAGCTCGGACTTGACAGCCTTGTTACGCATGCGAGCTGCCTCATTGGTGCGGATACGCTTCTTCTGAGACTTGATGTTTGCCACTTCTGGAGTTCCTTTCGAGTTCCTTGCAAAAAATGTATGACACCTCTGAGACACGGTGAGGTCATGCAAGCGCCTACTATAGCACGCTCCCCCTCAAAGGGATAGAACGAATTTGTCAAATAGGCAGGTATCATCACGATTTTCTCAAGATGTTCGTAATCCAGAGCAAAAGCGCGGTCTCCGAATCGGCCGAACCCTTGAGCGCGAGCTCCACATCGACGGCACCCTCGAGCGCGGTAACGAGCTCGGTCATCGAAAAACGACGTGCCCAGGTAAGATGATTCTTGACCTGCCAGGCCTGAAGCTTGAGCGTCGCAGCGAGCTCACGCCCCTGCCCACGAGAGTCGAGCGCCTTGGCGACGATCAGCTCACGGATGCGACCGCATAGCAGCGTGTAAGTCCACACGTAGCTCTTGGAGGGCAGAAGCTTAAAGAGCTCGAGCGAACGCCGCATATCGCGAGCCGAGACGGCGTTGAGGAAGTCCCAGGGCTGAACCTCGGCCGTGCGCACGATCCAACGCTCCACGTCGGCAAGCTCAATCTGGGGCGCCTCGACCATCTGGGCGAGCTTTGCCAGGTCGTTATCGAGCATGCGCGTGTTTTCGCCCGAACGCGAGACGAGCTCCTCGGCAGCAGCCGTCGAGATGGACTTACCGTGCTGCGTCGCTATCTGCTGAACGCGGCGCGGCAGTTCCCAGCGCTTGGTACCCGAGCAATCGACGATAGCCTTCTTGTCGATCTTGGCGATTGCCTTATACAGGCGCGTATTCTTGGCAAGTGAGTCGGCGATAATGAGACAGACCGTCGTGGGGCTGGGACTTGCGAGGTACTCGACGAGCGGTTCCGAGACCGCCTTGGCGAGCTTGGAGCAGCCGTCAAGGATCACCAGGCGAAACTCGCTACCCATGGGAAAGGTATTGAGCGAGCCGATGATCGACTCGATATCGGGATCTTTCGTCATGTCACGTTCATCGAGGTTGAACTCAACCATACCCGACTTTTCCAAGCGAGCTTTCATACGCGAGACGGCGTGGTCGCGCTTGACCCCATCGGTACCGACGATCAGATATGCCGGCAGCAGACCGGTTTCGGACATTGCGCTCCCCTCTCGCAGACTCTCGATTTCGTACCGTGCCATTTTAGCCCAGGGGTTGGTCCCGCGCCAACGACAGCATCACGGTCTCTGGCATCGCATCGCAAAGCCCTTCGCGGTCGGCGAGACGGTAATGTCGCCGTGTTCGATGGTGCATGCGAACGCACCGCCCGCATCGCGAACCGCATCGATGCAGGCATCGGATGGATGGCCGTAGCGGTTGCCCTCGCCCGCACTCGCGATAGAGAGCTCGGGCTTAAGCGTGCCCAGCAGGTCTGTGTCGACGGAAACTTTTGAGCCGTGATGCCCTAGCTTGAGCACATCGATATCACCCACCTCCTGTACAAACTCGCGCTCTTGATCGAGTTCGGTATCACCAGTGAGGAGCACGCGCAAGCTCTTGCCTTCCTGAGCATAGGAAAGCAGCAAAACAAGAGAGTCCTCATTGCCCTCGCCATCCACCGTGTCAAACGGCCACATCACACGTGTCCGAAACGCGCCGATATCGACCGTGTCTCCGCAAGCCACCTGCCGATACGTTACGCCGGGGCGATTCAGGACCTCAGCAGGCGCGCCGTCAAGCGCATCGGCCGCGACCACAATGGTTCCAACCGAAAACTGATCGAGCACATCAGGAAGGCCACCCCAATGATCCTCATCCCAATGTGTCACGAAGACGGCGTCGATATGGTGGACGTTATTGCGAACCAACGCCGACACCACGCGCTCATCGAGCCCACAGTCAACGAGCACCACTGCGCCACCCTGGCGTATAAGAATGGCATCGGCCTGCCCCACATCGAGCACCGTCACCGAAGGCGGAGCGAAGCGATCCCAGTAGATGTACGGAATCCCCACCAGGAGCGCCAAGCAGACAAGCCCGGCAGCCATAGGCCGTGCCTGCGGGCGCGGCCACCAGACTAGAAGGATCCCCAGAAAACACGGCACAAGGTAAATCCACATGCTATCGGGCGGCACGCTCACGGATGCACCCGGAACGGCGGCAAAGAGCTGCTCGAAGAACAGCGCGCAACGAGCGACAATCATGGGCACCACGAGCGCCCAAGCTTGCAACGGCGCCACGAGCGAAAAGAGAACCAGCACGATCGACACAGCAAGCAGGAGACTCACCACCGGACCGATGACCACATTCGACAGCGGAGCAATGAGTGAGAAAATACCAAAAGCAGGAATCGTAATGGGAAGTGTCGCCAGTTGCGAGCACAGCGTGACGGAAAGCATGCTGGCAAAGCCCGATGGCACACCCAACTCACTCAAAGCGTAGGTCGCATAGGGGCAAAAGCACAGAATGGCAAAGACGCTGGCACATGAAAGCTGAAAGCCCATCTCGAACAGCACCGTCGGCCGCAGTAGCACAAAGATGGACATAGTTACGAAGAGTGCCGATGCGCCATGCCGGCGACGCCCCGCACCGTTTACGACAAGCGTCGCGAAGACCATACAGCACGCGCGCACGGCCGAGGGAGACGCACCCGTAAAGGCAGCGTAGCCCACAAGCGTTATCGCCAATATCGCCCGCTGAAGACCACGTGAACACCGAGTCTTTTGCAAGACACCCTCAATCACAAACCCCACGATGGCAAGATGGCTGCCCGAGACAGCGATGAGATGCGCGGTGCCCGTTACCGAAAACCAGTCGCCCGCCGGCTGGGCGCGCAGCTCGGCCGAACGACCGCAGACGACACCGGCTATGAGCGCACGCGCCGGGTCGGTCGCAGGCGCGATGGACGCAAGCAGCCCATTTCGCAGCCGAAGCAGCGGCCCCGGAGAGCCCTCATCGACCGACACAATCCGAACGGCTTTAACCTTGCGCACCTCGCCTCGGAGCACGCGCGAGCGCCCATACGCATCGTTCTCGAAGCGCGAAACGCGGCCGATAACGCGCACATGAGACCCGGCACCAAGCTCGCGGTCGCACGACAGACGAACCTCACCCAAGCACCTGCCGTCCACGCATGTTTCGCAGGTGTAGGAATACGTCCCATCGTTTATGGACGGATCACCCTGCACGACAAACTCGAGACTGCTTGCCGCTCGACCGTCGAGCGCCTTCGTGGCACTTAGCGCACCCACAGCCCACCACGCCGAAACAATCGAGCCCGTCAGCAAACCGATAGCTGCGGCATATAGCCAACGTTTCCACAAGACAAGTCGCTCACAAGATCGAGCCAGCACCATGCACAGCGACGCCGCAACCGAAATAACTACAAGCGGTCCGACCGCCGATGTCTGCTCCCCCAGCATCGCATCGGCGGCCACGTTGAGCACCAAGACACAGCTAACGCACAGGCCGGCACACAAGGACATCGTCCATGGCATGAGGGGCCGCGGGGGCATCACATGCTCGCGCTTGGGCGCGCTCATACGCAGATGCAATCTTTGATTTTGGCGAGCTTCTTCTCACCGATTCCCGATACGCGCATCAGGTCATCGACTGAGGCAAAAGCACCGTTCTTTGTCCGCTCATCGATAATCGACTGAGCCATAGAAGGCCCAATGCCCGAGAGCGTCTGCAGCTCCGCCGCACTTGCCGTATTGATGTTCACGAGCCCCGACGAAGACCCCGCGCCAGGGGTCGTGGCAGCACTACTTTCGGCCCCGCCGACCGCCGCAGCCGCTTGTTGCTCCCCCACCGTCGGAACATAGATCTTTTGGCCATCTGTGATCTTGGACGCACGGTTAAGCCCTGTCACGTCCGCCTCGGCCGTAAGCCCTCCGGCGGCATCGATCGCTTGGGACACCCGTGCTCCATCTTTGAGCCGATACACGCCAGGCCTCACAACGGCGCCATCCACATCGACGTACACCTCCGCAGCAGAGGAACTCTTGGCAGACGACTCATCGGCATCATCAGGAGAGGCATCCCCGGCCCCGCGCGCATCCGAGGCGCTTGCCTCATCACTATGCTCAAACGACACGCCGCTGGAGCGGCTACTAAAACTTGCCATCGCCAAGCCGCTCGCGGCGGCAATGACAACCAGAATCGCCACCACCACCGCTTTATGCCCGAGTAGCTTTCCTGCCCAGCGGTCCATACGTTTAACCCGTTCGTGTTGCTCGCGCTGCGCCATAGCAAACACCTCCCAACACCATTGTGTAAGGAAACAAACGCCGCAGCTTCCGCACGTCCACACCAGTTTTCGCGGTCAAACCAAAAGCTGACCAAAACCTTGCGCGAACATGTCCATTTATTCAGTCACACGTCAGCGAATGAACATCTTGACATCATTTGCCCAGATAGCAAAAGACCGACGATACAGGCGCATCGTCGGTCTATGCAGGCAATTACTCGTGATCTTGGTAAATCTCGCGCGGAGCAAGCTCCGAATGTTTGCGTTTTAAGGTCTTAGGGGCCTTATACGTGTTGCTGGAGAAGTCGATATACTCGGTCTGCTTAAGCAAGCGCTCGATCATCTCATCGTGGTCGAACAGCCCCCAGGCCTCGTGCACGGCATCGAGTTTGGCGTGCGTCTCGGGACGACGCGGCATAAAAAGCGTGCAGCAGTCGGGCGCTGCCTCAGTGGAAATATCGAACGTACCGATCTCCTGAGCGCGCGCAATGATCTCCTGCTTGTCAGACCCGATGAGCGGACGGAACACAGGAATCTTCACGGCCTCGTTGACGGCCATGATGTTCTCGAGCGTCTGGGAGGCAACCTGACCGAGCGACTCGCCGGTCACGATGGCCTTGGCGCCCTCGATATGCGCGATGCGCTCGGCAACCGAATACATGATGCGGCGATACATGATCACGCGTAGGTTACTGGGGCAGGCGACGGAAATCTCACGCTGGCAATCGCCAAACGGCACCACGTACAGGCGGCCGATCTGGACACCCGGCTCAAGCGCACGGATGATGTCCTGCACCAAATACTCGCTCGTATCGGGCGTCTGCGGACGACCGGAGAAATGTACCGGCACGCACACCGCGCCGCGACGCGCGAGCATCCAGGTCGCCACCGGAGAATCGATACCCGACGACAGAAGCGTCACGACCTTGCCGGCAGAACCCACCGGCAGGCCGCCCACGCCACGCTCGGAGCGCGCGTACACGTAAACGCTACCCTGGACCACCAGTACGTGCACCATCGCATCGGGGTCGTGCATTTGAACCTTTTTATCGGGGAAGGCCTCGCACAGCACCTCGCCCACCTGACGATTGATATCAATCGAGGTGAGCTCATAGTCGGTATTGGAGCGCTTGGCGTGCACCTTAAACGAATCGAAGGGGCCAAACTCGCGCAGCGCCTTGACGGCGGCGGCGCAGTACTCCTGCGGGTCGCGGTTGGTGTGGTACGCCAGGGACACACGGGCAACGCCGGGGACGGTGCGGATAACGCGCGCCGCCTCGTCGGCCTGATGCTCGTTAAAGGTCACGAGGATATAACCGGAAATTCGAGACACGGCATTCACGGAAAAGGCGGCCAAAGCCGCCTTAATGTTATCCATGAGGATATGCTCAAAATGTGCGCGGTTCTTGCCCTTCAGTCCAACCTCGTGATAGTGGACCAGGCAGACGCGAGCTGCCATTTAGGCTTCAGCAACCTTATGGCCGAGCGCCTTCTCGTAACGGGCCTCGTCGTAGGAGATATCGCCGTCGACGATCTCGTCCATAGCCATCGAGATGGTGTCGGCGCCGGAGAGCGCGATGGTGATGTCGTCGACATCCTGAACGGCAAGCACGCGGTTATGCTGGCCACGCAGCATGCTATTGATGTCGCAGGCACGCTTGGAGGCAAGCGAAGCGAGCAGGAAGCGGTTGTGATCGGTCTTCTCCAGAAGATCGTCAATGCAAGGCTTTACAACGGACACGGACCTCAGATCCTTTCATGCATATCGAGAACGCGAACGAGCTCATCGGTCGCGCGGTCGAGATCATCATTCACCACGACGTCGTCGTAGCGGTCGGCAAGGGCAAGCTCATGGGCGGCGTTTGCCATACGCAGCTCAATCGTCTCGGGCGTCTCGGTGCCGCGACCGACCAGACGCTCGCGGAGCACCTCGAGCGAGGGTGGCTTGATAAAGATCAGCACGGCCTCGGGAAAACGCTCCTTGACCTGCAAGGCACCCTGGACATCGATCTCCAAGATGAGAGACGATCCAGAGGCGAGCTTGGACTGGACCTCGCTCACCAACGTGCCATAGCAGTTACCGTGGACCTCGGCCCACTCAACAAACTCACCGTTTGCCACGCGGCGGTCGAACTCCTCGCGCGTCAGGAAAAAGTAATTGACGCCGTCGACCTCGCCTTTGCGTGGGGCTCGCGTGGTAGCCGAAACCGTCAGGCCCAGGTTAGAGCGACGCTCGCGCACACGAGTGACGAGCGTGCCCTTGCCCGCGCCTGACGGTCCAGAAATCACAAAGAGCTTTGAATCCTGAGCGCTCACTTATTTGGTCAGCTGCTCGAGGAGCTGCTCGCGCTGACGGACGCCAAGGCCCTGGACGCGACGGGTAGCGGAGATGCCGAGCTCCTCCATGATCTTGGCGGCCTTAGCCTTGCCATAACCGGGAAGAGACTCGATGAGGGTGGAAACCTTCATGCGAGAAGCAATGGGGTCATCGGAGTTGAGCACGTACTCGAGGGACTTCTCGCCCTTCTTGATCTGCTCACGGAGCTCTGCGCGAGCGTGACGTGCGGCGGCAGCCTTCTCAAGAGCCTGCTTACGCTGCTCATCGGTAAGCTGAGGGAGTGCCATTCGTACCTCCAAATAGTTGGGTTATATCTGATTCAATATTTGGCATTTTAGCACGTAAAACGTACAAAATGGCCAATCGCGGCTCCATAGGTTAGACGATACCCGCAAAAAGTGCAATATATCGCGCTAAAAGATGAGCCCCCGACCTGCGATTCCACACAAAGGATGGGAAAGTTTTCGCAGGCACAGGGGCTAATTTGTGCTAATGAGACCCAAAAGTGGTGACTTGAGGGAATCTTTTAGGCGACGTTTTCGACCAGCTCGGCAACGATGGCGTCAAACGCGGCAACCGGATCATCGGCGCCGGTAATGGGGCGGCCAACCACGATATGGCTCGCGCCGCGCTCGATAGCCTGGGAAGGCGTGGCCACGCGGGACTGATCGCCCAACGCGGCGCCAACCGGACGCACGCCCGGGGTCACAATAAGCGCATCGGGGCCCAGCAGCTCACGCATGTCATGAGCCTCCATCGGCGAGCACACGATGCCGTCGATACCGTTGGCCTGGGCGAGTTTTGCCAGTCGGGCGGCCTCCTCGGCAACGGGCGACTCGACGCCGATCTCTGCCAGCGCATCCTGATTCATGCTCGTAAGCACGGTGATGACAACGAGCTTGGCTCGATCCTCGCGTGCCTCCTCGGCACCCTCACGGCAGGCGGCGAGCATAGCACCCGAACCCAAGCCGTGAACCGAAAGCAGGTCGGCACCGGCAAGCGAGGCCGAGCGAGCGGCACCACGCACCTGATGCGGAATGTCATGGAACTTAAGGTCGAGGAACACCTTGAAGCCTAGGTCCTTAAAGGTCTTGACGATCTCGGGGCCCTCGGCGTAATAGAGCGTCATGCCCACTTTAAGCCAGGCGGCATGGCCCGAAAGCTCATGGGCGAGCTCAAGCGCACGCTCACGGTCGCAGTCGAGGGCGACGATAACGCGGTCGCGGGCATCGGTCTCTAGCATTCAAAAGCACCTACCAGCTCGTTAATGTCCTTCACGCCCTGGGACTCGGCCCAGGCCTCGAGCTCGCGCGCAATCTTAATCGAGGCGCACGGATCGACGAAGTTGGCCATACCGACCGATACGCAGGTGGCGCCGGCCAGGATAAACTCGGCCGCATCCTCACCGGTCATGACGCCGCCGACGCCATTGATGGGGATATCGACAGCTTGAGCGACTTCCCAGACCATGCGAACGGCGATGTGGTGGCACAGCGGGCCCGAAAGACCGCCCTTGGGCTTGGCCACACGCGACTTGCGGGTGTGAACGTCGATGGCCATGCCCTGGATGGAGTTGATGACCGAAAGGCCGTCTGCACCCTCGGCCTCGAGGGCGCGGGCGATCTCGGCGACGTTGACCGGGGCCATCTTCACAAACAGCGGCTTGTCGGTCACCTTGCGGCAGGCGGCCATGACGCCAGAGGCACCCTCGGGCGTGGAGCCCATGGCGGCACCGCCGGCGGCAATGTTGGGGCAGCTCACGTTGATCTCATAGCCGGCAGCCCAGGGGCACAGCTCGACATACATCTCGAGCGCACGGACAAACTCGTCCACGGAATGACCGGCAACCTGGCAAATGACCTGGCAACCGTCCTTGGAGAGCTGCTCGAGCCACGGACCGGACTCGCGGGCAAAAGCGGCCACACCGGGGTTCTGCAGGCCCACGGAATTGATCATGCCGCCGGGGATCTCGGCCATGCGAGGCGCGGGATTGCCGGGCCAGGGCTCGGCAGCGCAACCCTTGGTGGTGATGGCACCCAGCTGGGAGACATCGAAGAAGTTCTGGAACTGCCAACCGTAGCCAAAGGTACCGGCTGCGGTGTTGATGGGGTTCTGCATCTTGACGCCGCCGAAATCGACGGCCATGTTCACGGTACCCACTAGAAGACCACCACCTTGGAAGCATCGAACACGGGGCCGCACATGCAGGCACCCTTCATACCGTCGACCGTCTCGACATTGCAGGTGTTGCAGGCACCAAAGCCGCAGCTCATCATGCGCTCGAGCGATACCTCGCAGTACGCGCCGGCCTCGGCGGCAGCCTCGGCGACTTTCTTCATCATGACGGCGGGGCCACAGCTGGCGACGTAATCGTAACCGCCCTCGCCGAGCAGCTCGGCGGCAGGATCGGTGCAGAAGCCATGCGTGCCCAACGAGCCGTCGTCGGTGCACACGTTGACCGTGGCTCCCAGCGCGCGGAACTCATCGACGCCCACGGCCTTGGACGCGGTGCCAAAGCCCAGGCATACGTCAACGTCCACGCCCTGCTCGCCAAGCATGCCAGCCAGGCAGAGCACGGGCGGAACGCCAATGCCGCCGGCGACGAGCAGTGCCTTCCTGGTACCCTCGGGCACGAACCAGCCGCGGCCGCCAGGGCCCAGCAAGTTGGAGGTGGAGCCAGGGGCCATCTGCGACAGACGGCGGGTATCATCGCCCACGACGGCGTACCACAGCTCGACGGTGCCGGCCTCGGCGTCGGCGCGATAGAAGCTCAGGGGCACGCGAAGCAGCGAGGAAGCATCGCCCGGCACGGCGATATTCACGAACTGACCGGGCTTGAGCGCACTAGCAAGCTTGGGGGCCGAGATAACGAGCGAGAAGATGCCGTCGGCAATCTCCTGGTTCGAGACGACCTCGAAGTCGTGCATGCGTGCAGTGGAAGGTGTGGGCATAGACGCTCCAATCCCCCATGCGATTGCATGGTTCAGGCGAACAGAAAGCGCGGCACCGCAAGGGCGCCGCGCACAAAAGCGATAAGGCTATGCTAGCAGATGCAGCCGTCGGCAAGCGTCTGCTTACCGCCTACAAACACATCGGTGGCACGACCGGTGAGCGTGCGGCCGGCAAAACCGGAGTTCTCGGCGCGCGACTCGTAGCCGTCATCGCCGACCGTCCAGGTTACGGTGGGATCGAAAACGGTCAGGTCGGCAACGGAGCCCGCCTTGACCTGAACCTGGTCGAGGCCCAGGATCTCACGAGGCTTGATGGCCATGAGCTCGACCATGCGACCCATGCCCATCTTACCGGTGTTGACCAGCTCGGTGAGCACGAGCGACAGCGAGGTCTCGAGGCCAATCATGCCGAAGGGCGCGAGCTCGAACTCGCGGGCCTTCTCCCACGGAGTGTGGGGAGCGTGGTCGGTGACGATGACGTCGACGGTGCCGTCGATGACGCCCTGACGGATTGCCTCGGCATCCTCATCGGTACGCAGCGGCGGGTTGACCTTGAGCGAGGTGTTGTAGGTCTCGTCCAGGTCGTTCTCGGTCAGGAACATGTGGTGCGGGGTAGCCTCACAGGTGACCTGCACGCCAGCTGCCTTACCGGCACGAACGATCTCCAGGCCATGGGCGGTGGAGATGTGCTGGATGTGCAGCTTGGCACCGGTCAGCTTGGCGATCTCGATATCGCGGGCGATCTGCAGCTCCTCGCCTGCCGCCGGCCAGCCCTCGAGGGCCAGACGGGTCGAGACCTTGCCCTCGTTGATCTGGCCGTGACCGACCAGGTCCTCGTCCTGGCAATGGCTCATAAAGACCTTGCCGAACATCTTGCCGTAGTCCATGCAGCGACGGAGCATGCCTGCACCCTGCACGCCGCGACCGTCGTCGGTGAAGGCGACAGCGCCGTGGGCGACCATATCGCCCATCTCGGACATGGCCTCGCCCTTAAGACCGCGGGTCATGGCGCCAGAAGGATAGACGCGGCAGTGGCCGACCTCGGCAGCGCGGGACTTGACGAACTCAACGACGGTACCGTTATCGGTAACGGGGTCGGTGTTGGGCATGGCGCACACGCCGGTGAAGCCGCCCTTGGCAGCCGCGCGGGTGCCGCTCTCGATGTCCTCTTTGACCTCGTAGCCGGGCTCACGCAGGTGGACATGCATGTCCACCAGGCCGGGGACGAGGTACTTACCGGAAAGGTCGCGAACCTCGGCTCCCTCGGCGGCGAGGTTCTCGCCGACCTCAGCGATCTTGTCGCCGTCGATCAGGACGTCAACGACACCGTCAAGCTCGACGGACGGGTCGACGACGTGGGCATTCTTAAGAAGCAAGGCCATTATCGGCACCTCCAAGCAGCAGATACAGGATAGCCATACGCACGCAGATACCGGCGTAGACCTGCTCCAGGATGACGGAGCGTTGCGGGTGGTCGGCCATATAGGAGTCGAACTCAACGCCGCGGTTGATGGGGCCCGGGTGGCAAATGATCGCGTCGGGCTTCATGAGCTTCTCACGGTCCTTAGTCAGGCCGAAGAGCTTGTGGTACTCGCGAATGGTCGGGAACGGGGCACCCTCGAGGCGCTCCTGCTGTACACGCAGCATGTAGACGACGTCCAGCTCGGGCAGGACGGAATCGAGGTCGCTCGTCACGTGGTCGCAGCCCAGAACCTCGGGCGCCGGCGGCAGCAGCGTGCCGGGGGCGACGGCGTAGGTCTCGCAGCCCATGATCTTCAACGCAGGAATCAGCGAGCCGCAAACGCGGGAGTGGGCGATGTCACCGACAACGGCGACCTTCAGACCGTGGAAGTCACCCTTGTGCTCCCAGATGGTGTACAGGTCGAGCAGAGCCTGCGTGGGGTGATTGTGCTTACCGTCGCCGGCGCAGATAACACTAGCGGGCGAATTCTGCGTGACGATGTTGGGACCACCGGCGCGCTTGTCGCGCACGACGATGCAGTCGATCTTGTAGGCGTTGAGGGTCTCGACGGTATCGACGAGGCTTTCGCCCTTGACCGTGGAGGTCGAGGAGCCGCCGAAATTGAGGCTGTCGGCCGAAAGACGCTTCT
>DBFBKG010000017.1:0-3970 GCA_048203815.1 Collinsella sp.
CGCGACCTTGCAGCTGGCGAGTTCACGTTTGAGCTGCTCGAGGACGGCGTGACTGTCGCTAGTGGCACCAACGACGCCAACGGTAACGTTACGCTGAGCCCGATCCGCTACGAGGCGCCCGGTACGCACACGTACACGCTGCGCGAGGCTTGCCCCAACGCGCTCGGCCTGTACAAGGGCGTCACCTATGACGGCACGACCTACACCGTCGTGACCACCGTCTCCGACAACGGCGACGGCACGCTGACCGCGACGCACAAGCTCGAGGGAACCACCGAGTCGGCTGGCTTTACCAACAAGTATCACGCCATGCCCACGCAGGTTTCCATCGGCGCCATCAAGGTGCTCGAGGGACGCGAGCTCAAGAAGGACGAGTTTAGCTTTAAGCTCGTTGGCGAGGACATCGAGTCTACGGTTACCAACGATGCCGACGGCAAGATCAACTTCGACAAGTTCGAGTACGACGAGCCCGGTACGTACGTCTACACCATCAGCGAGGTCAAGGGCGACGAGGCCGGTATGACCTACGACAAGTCCGTCTTTACCGCGACCGTCAACGTGGTCGACGACGGCGAGGGCAACCTCAAGGCGAACGTTGCCTTTACCAAGGGCGACAGGAGCGTCGAGGGTATCGTGTTCAACAACACGTACAAGAAGCCCGAGACGCCCGTGCCGACGCCCGATCCCGGCACGCCCAAGACCGTGACGAACATCGTCAAGACGGTCAAGGGTTTCCTGCCCACCACGGGTGACCAGCAGGCCGCTGCACTGCTCATGGCGTTCGTCATTGCCATGGCCGGCGTCGGAGCCCTGGTCTGGGGTATCCGTAAGCGCTAGGCACGCTGGCAGCGCCCGGGGCCAGAAGGCCCCGGGCGGCCGGCGGGGAGCCAGAACATAGCCCCACCCCCAGCCCCAGCCGCCACGGAGGTATCTCCCTCCTCCGTGGCGGCGCTTTTGTGCGTAGGCGAGAAGGGTTCGCCACGAAACCGGCCCATCTACTACGTTTAGCCCCTTACCCCCAACCATGCCGAAAAGCGCAAAAACAAAACCGCAGGTAGAACGCCTGCGGTTTTGTTCAAAACGAAGGTATGGTCAGGGGTATCGAGTCAAACGTAGTAGATGGGCCGATTTCGTGGCGGGCGGTTTCGGCTGATCCATTGGGGACGGAGGAAAACGGCTCATTTTGGTCCCGCGAGGCTGGCGGAGACACTCGTGCAGGGCCGCCCGAACAAAACTATGCCGGTTTACTACGATGAATCCGAGATTCCTGACCACACCCGCATTTTTGCAAATATCGCAAGTGTTCTACCTGCGGTTTTGTAAGTGCGCAATTTGCCGTGGTCGGAGATATGCGGTTCATCGTAGTAAACCGGCATAGTTTTGAAATGGCATCAAATTGGCGGCAGCCAGCGGCTAGCCTCGCAGATAGGCGATGGCGATTTGGGTGCGGTTGCGTAGCCCCATTTTGGCTAGGATCGAGCTGATGTGGTTGCGCACGGTGCCTTCGCCCATATAGGCGGTGGCAGCGATCTCCTTGTTGTCGAGGCCGCGGGCGATGAGCTCGGCGACTTCGAACTCGCGGTCGGTCAGGCCGGCAAAGGCGGCGGGCCGGCGGGTCGCGCCGGCCTCGACGTCCGCCCCATCAAAGTTGATATCTTCGATCGCCTTGCCCTCGAGCACGCGTTTGCCGTCCATGACCTGCGCCAACGCCGGCGGAATGGCAGCGACATCGGTCTTGATCAGGTAGCCGCGGGCGCCCAGCTTGAGCGCCGACACAATGTACTCGTCATCCGAGAACGTCGTCAGAAACACCACGCGCGCCGCAGGGTCGTGCTCAAGGATCTCGCGCGCGGCCGAAAGGCCGTCGCGTCCCGGCATCTGGATGTCGAGCAGCGCAATATCGGGTGCGTGCTCGGCGTAGAGCGCCACCGCATCGTTGCCGTTGGCACCGGTGCCCACCACTTCGATCTGCGGCTGGGCGCCCAAGATAATCTTGAGCGAATCGACCACCAAGCGGTCGTCGTCGACAACGATGAGCCTCATCGGCCCTCATCTCCTTGCTGTTTGGGAACGGTGGCAAACACACGCCAGCCGCCGGCGCCGGCACGCGGGCCGGCGGTGAAGGTGCCGCCAAGCGCCTCGATGCGCTCGCGCATGGAGGCGAGCCCCATGCCCTCCGCGGTGCCGCGGCCGCTTGCTTGGACCTCACCCACGCCATCGTCGGTAACGATGAGCTGGTAAAACGACGGATGCTCCATGCACCGTACGGTGACGGTCTGGGCGCAAGCGTGGCGCATGGTATTGGAGAGCGCTTCGCGCAGGACCGCTGCAAAGCAGTTGGCGACGTTTGCGGGCGCATGTTCGGCCATAACTTCAAGCTCAATCTGCGGGCCGCCGTCCGAGCGTGTGCCTTCGACAATGCGTTCGAGCTGCACGGAAAGGTCGACGGCGTTGTCGTTGAGCGCGTGGACGCTGGTGCGCACAAGCTGGAGCGCCTCGTCAACCGTGCGTTTAACGTCGGCGAAATCGGCGGCGACGCCAGGCTCGTCGGCGTGGACCACGCGTAGGGCTTCGGCCTGCAGTGAGGCGCGCGTGAGCTGGTGCCCGACGTTATCGTGGATCTCGCGCGCGATGCGGGCGCGTTCGGCGAGCGTCGCGAGCTCGACTTCGTAGTCCTGGCGATCGGCAAGGTCGCGGTTGCGCGCTTCGAGCGCGAGGGCTCGTTCCTGCAGCTCGTCGCGGGTGCGGCGCATGCGCCGCTGCTCGCGCTCCAACTGGGCGGTGCGTAGCGATAGCAAGGTGGCGGCAACCGAAAGGATGGCGGTTAACAGCAGCGTTCGGGTGGTGAGCACGCCACCACGAAGGTCCGCGACAAGCGCGCAGACAAACACGGCGCCAATCGCCAGCGCGGGCCAGATTCGTTCACGGCGAACGCGTCGCGCGATGTCATAGAGAGCGAGAGGCGCAAACGGCACAAACGGCGGCACGAAGACAGCCGCGATGATGCAGGCGTAGCTCGCGGCCTCGCTCACACGGCGGGCGCGGTTTCCCTGTACGACCTCGGCCAGCGAGGTGGCAATAACGCCAAGGCAAAACGCCGCGACCAGGCGAGCGTCCACAGCAAGACCCATGGCGGCCGCAATACAGCACGCCAGCACGATCGATTTGTCGAAAAGCCTGTTCATACGGGTATTGTACGCGAAGCCGCGCGTGGTGGAGGGACCGCCTGCGCAACCGTGACATTCCTCCCACGCGGCAAAGCGGGGACGTCGGCAGGCCGCACGGCCAAGCTCCGCACTCGTGACAAAGCTCACTGGTGCGCGCCGCTCGCTCCTGCGATGATGCAATCGTACCGGGCCGCAATCAACAGAAGGGCCGCCTCATGACAGACATCGTCCACGTCGAAAACCTCGTCAAGCGCTACGACGACCTTATCGCGCTCGACCACTTTAGCCTGAGCATCGCCCCCGGCGAGATCTTTGGCCTGCTGGGCCCCAACGGCTCGGGCAAGACCACGTCCATCAACTGCATTCTGCAGCTGCTCGCCTACGACAAAGGCACCATCGAGCTGTTCGGCGAGCCCATGACGCCCGCCCGCTACGACCTCAAGCGCCGCATCGGTGTGGTGCCGCAGCAGGTGGCGGTGTTTGACGAGCTTACGGTGCGCGAGAACATCGACTATTTCTGCAGCCTTTACGTCAACGACCGCAAGCGCCGCCGCGCGCTGGTGGACGAGGCGATCGACTTTGTCGGGCTGGGCGACTTTACCAAGTTTCGCCCCGGCAAGCTCTCGGGCGGCCTGGCGCGTCGCCTCAACATCGCCTGCGGTATCGCGCACAAGCCCGAGCTCATCTTCTTTGACGAGCCCACGGTGGCGGTCGACCCGCAGAGCCGCAACGCCATCCTGGAGGGCATCTGCCGCCTGCGCGACGAGGGCGCCACGGTGGTGTATACCAGCCATTACATGGAG
>DBFBKG010000018.1:0-18563 GCA_048203815.1 Collinsella sp.
GCGCTGGTGTATGCTGCCAAACTCGGTAAAGAGCTGACGCCCAAGCTCATGGAAATCGGTATCTTCCACCGAAAACCCCTAACACTAGAAACTATTTTCGGTGGAAGATGATACCCCCATACGCGGGCCTCATACAGTAGGCAATATTAAGAGCTCATTAAGACTTAAAATCATTCAATTGCTAAAGCGTTTCAAAGAACTATCATGCCCGCGGTTAGGCGAGGGGTTGTCACCACCATGACGACTGGAACTCATATAATCGCCACGTGCGATGCTCCAACTTCCCGCAAGGAGACACCTTACATAAAGGGGGATGGAGTCATGGCATTTGACTTCACGGGCAAGACCGCGATTGTCACGGGCGGCACTCAGGGCATTGGCCTCGAGATCGCCAAGGGCATCGTCGCGGGCGGCGGACATGTCGCGCTCATCGCAAGGAACGCTGCTAAGGGCGAGGCCGCTGTGGCCGAGCTTGGCGAGGGCAACAAGTTCTATCAGCTCGATGTCGCCGATGCGCCCAAGGCGCGCGAGACCGTCGAGCAGATTTTTACGGACCTGCCGCAAACCAACATCCTAATCAACTGCGCCGGCGTCATCAGCACCAAGAAGTTCGACGAGATCGATGACACCGAGTGGCGCCGCACCATCGACATCAACCTCAATGGTACGTTTACCATGATGAATGCCGTGTACCCGCACTTTAAGGCGGCCCATGCCGGCACTATCGTCAACGTGAGCTCTGTTGCTGGCAAGATCGGCGGCGGCCTGCTCGGCACCGCGGCTTATGCGAGCTCCAAGGCCGGTGTCAACGGTCTAACCAAGGCAGTCGCCAAGGAAGGCGGCAAGTTTGGCGTTCGCTGCAACGCTGTATGCCCGTCGCTCACGCTTACCGATATGACCTCGATCCTCTCTGACGAGAACTCTCAGCGCATCATCAACGGTATTCCTCTGGGCCGCGCCGCCCAGGCCAGCGAGCCTGCGCAGATGGTGCTGTTCTTCGCTTCCGACCTCGCCAGCTTCGTGAACGGCGAGATCGGTGACTGCGACGGCGGCATCGTCCTGGACGGGTAATACCCCGCGACGATTATTCGGCGACGGCTCCTGCGACTCGGGACCGTCGCCTTCTTTCTGACATAGGCGCGTGCGGCTACGATTCGCATGCATCCAAAGGAGATATATATGAGTGAATCGACTGCGGTGGAGGCGCCGGCGGCAAAGGAGCCGTTCTTTAAGATGTCCTCCATCCCGGGCGCCAATATCTTGGTGCCGCTTCTGTTGGGTTGCCTGCTCAACACGCTATTCCCCGACCTGTTCAAAACGCTCGGCAGCTTTACGCTTGGCATGACCCAGCAGGGTGCAGGCCCGCTCGTGGGCGCTTTTTTGCTCATCGTCGGTACGACGATTTCGTTTAAGAGCGCTCCTGCCGCCGCTGCCCGCGGCACCATTATCATTGCCGTCAAGCAGATCGTGGTCGTTGCCGTGTCGCTGCTCATCCTTTATGTGTTCAACGACAACCTGTTTGGCATCTCTGCCATGGTGATGCTGGCGGCTTGCACCGGCGCCAACAACGCTATGTACGCTGGTCTGATGGGCACCATGGGCAACGAGGCCGAGCGTGGCGCCGTCGCAATCACCACGCTCGTTGTCGGCCCTCCGGTCACGATGATTGTGCTCGGCGCTGCCGGCCAGGCTCCGATCGGCTGGTCGCTCGTGGGTGCCATCCTGCCGATCGTCGTCGGCATTATTCTGGGCAACCTCTTCCCCAGCTTTAAGAAGATGATGGCACCGGCACTTTCCGCCGTCATCGTGCTCGTCTTCTTTGCCATGGGCTCGACCATGACCTTTGGCCAGCTCATTAATGGCGGTCTTCCCGGTATTCTGCTCGGCGTGATCTGCTCGGTGGTCTTTGCAATTCCCGTTATCGCGGTCGATAAGCTCACGGGCGGTACGGGTGTCGCAGGTGCGGCCATTTCGAGCTGCGCCGGAGCCAATGTGGCCACGCCTGCTGCCATGGCAAGCGTCAACGAGGCCTTGTACGGCGGTGCGGTGCTCGCGACGGCCACGGCACAGGTTGCTGCCTGCGCAATCGTGACGGCTATTTTGACCCCGCTGGTCACCAGCTGGTGCTACAAGCATTTTGAGGGCCAGGGCCACAGCAAGGCAACGACCGACAAGGCCGCCGCAGCTGCCTAATGCCAAGCGGCAACCAAAGCTAAAAACTAGCTACGCCACAGGGCGGCCACGGGGGATCCCGTGGCCGCCCTGCAGTTTCTGTAGGGTCTATGAGACACTTTACCCTGCTAAAGCTGGCATAACAGCTAGAGCGAACGTCGTACAAAGGCAAGGAAAAATAACATACAAATCGGTGAACGGTAGTTGTTCGCGCTCGCATTTCCTGCGGGTTTGTAAAAAACGCCCTTATGATATAAAAAAAGAAACATATAACAGCCCAGATGGAGAGGGTCGCTATGTTATCCTTCTCAGACGGGTGAAATCTTGGGTTTTGGGTTGTAGTTCCAAGGTGGACAAACGTTTTCTCTGCACCAGCGTGTGGTGAAGAACGGAAGAAGCCGGTAGTGCAAGTCGAAAATTCAAGAATTCAATAAGCAGCGGTGTGAGAGAGCGCCGCATAACACGTAACTAGGAGCGTGGTTACACAATGCAGGAGGCATGGGAAGGCTTCAAGGAAGGCATTTGGACGGGAGAGGTTGACGTCCGAGACTTCATCCAGAAGAACTACACCCCCTACGAGGGCGACGAGTCGTTCCTCGCCGGCCCGACCGAGCGTACCAAGGAGCTGTGGGGCGAGGTTCTCGACCTGCTGCTTAAGGAGCGCGAGCAGGGCGGTGTCCTCGATATGGACACCAAGACCGTTACGGGTATCGTGAGCCACCCCGCTGGCTACATCGATAACGCCCACCGCGAGAAGGAGACCATCGTCGGTCTCCAGACCGACAAGCCGCTCAAGCGCGCGCTGCACGTCAACGGCGGTATCCGCATCGCTTGCCAGGCTGCCAGCCAGCACGGCTATAAGGTCGACGAGAACGTTGTCGAGCGCTACACCTTCGAGCGTAAGACCCACAACGCTGGCGTCTTCGATGTTTACACCCCCGAGATGCGTGCTTGCCGCTCGGCTCACATCATCACCGGTCTGCCCGATGGCTATGGCCGCGGCCGTATCATCGGCGACTACCGTCGTGTTGCCCTGTACGGCGTCGACTACCTGATCAAGGACAAGGAGGCCCAGAAGGCTTCCACCCCGACGGTCATGACCGCCGACAACATCCGCGATCGTGAGGAGCTGCAGGAGCAGATCCGCGCCCTCGGCGAGCTCAAGATGATGGCCGAGACCTATGGTTTCGACATTTCCAACCCTGCTACCAACACGCAGGAGGCCATCCAGTGGATGTACTTCGCCTACCTTGCTGCCGTCAAGGAGCAGAACGGCGCTGCCATGTCCATCGGCCGTACCTCTACGTTCATCGACATCTACGCTGAGCGCGACCTTGCCAACGGTACCTTCACCGAGGAGCAGATCCAGGAGTTCGTGGATCACTTCATCATGAAGCTTCGCATGGTCAAGTTTGCCCGTACCCCTGAGTACCAGGCCCTGTTCACCGGCGACCCGCAGTGGGTCACCGAGTCCATCGGCGGCATGGGTGTCGACGGCCGTACGCTCGTTACCAAGATGAGCTACCGCTACCTGCACACGCTCGAGAACATGGGCACCAGCCCCGAGCCCAACATGACCGTTCTGTGGTCGACCCGTCTGCCCGAGAACTTCAAGAAGTTCTGCGCCAAGACTTCTGTCGCCAGCTCCTCGATCCAGTACGAGAACGACGACCTCATGCGCGTCTATCATGGCGACGACTACGGCATCGCCTGCTGCGTGTCCTCCATGCGCATCGGCAAGGAGATGCAGTTCTTCGGCGCTCGCGCCAACCTGGCCAAGTGCCTGCTGTACGCACTCAACGGCGGTGTTGACGAGGTCTCCAAGAAGCAGGTCGGCCCCAAGTATCGCGCCGTCGAGGGCGATACGCTCGATTACGACGACGTTGTGGCCAAGTACAACGACATGATGAAGTGGCTCGCTGGCGTGTACGTCAACTCGCTGAACATCATTCACTACATGCACGACAAGTATTGCTACGAGCGCATCCAGATGGCCCTGCACGACAAGCACGTGCACCGCTGGTTCGCTACGGGCATCGCTGGCCTTTCCGTCGTGGCTGACTCCCTGTCCGCCATCAAGTACGCCAAGGTCCACCCCGTCCGTGATGAGAACGGCATCATCGTCGACTTCGAGACCGAGGGCGAGTTCCCCAAGTACGGTAACGACGACGACCGCGTCGACCAGATCGCTCACGACGTTGTGCACCAGTTCATGGAGTACATCCGCATGAACGACACCTACCGCAACTCCGTGCCCACGACCTCGGTTCTGACCATTACCTCCAACGTCGTGTACGGTAAGAAGACCGGTTCCACGCCTGACGGCCGCAAGGCTGGTCAGCCGTTCGCCCCGGGTGCTAACCCCATGCACAAGCGCGATAGCCACGGCGCCATCGCTTCGCTGTCTTCGGTTTCCAAGCTCCCGTTCCGCGATGCTCAGGACGGCATCTCCAACACCTTCTCCATCATCCCGAGTGCGCTCGGCAAGGAGGACCAGGTGTTCTTTGGCGATATCGACCTTGATCAGCTGGGCGAGTAACTATTGTTAGTGCTATACTAACAATAACGATTACTGATTAGCGCGCCGGTTTCGGCCGGCGCCTATCAATCGAAGGAGACACATTATGAAGGTTTCTGAAGTTTCCGAGACTCAGGCCGATAACCTGGTCCACATGCTCGACGCTTACGCCGAGAAGGGTGGCCACCACCTGAACATCAACGTCTTCAACCGTGAGACGCTGCTCGACGCTCAGGCTCACCCCGAGAAGTACCCGCAGCTGACCATCCGCGTTTCCGGCTATGCCGTGAACTTCCACACGCTCACCAAGGAGCAGCAGGACGAGGTCATTGCGCGTACCTTCCACGACAAGTTCTAAAGGGATTTAACTCCCGCAGGATCGCCGGGGCTGTTTGGGCTACCTCCCAAAACGTCCTCTGACATGCAAAGAGGCTCGCTGCGCACTTCGTGCGGCGAGCCTCTTTGCGTCCTGACGCTCCTATTTGGCAAGGTGTCTTTTAGAATCCATTTTGCGCTCGGCCTCGAACGCCTGCCTGTCCCAATCGAGCGGAAGTCCGGCCTCGACCCATGCCTCGTAGGCCCTCCTTATGGGCTTGAGCTCCCTTTGGCCCCTCTCCAGCATCGAGATGTACTTCTCGCTGGTGCCCAGTATGGACGCCGCCCTCACCTGGCTGACCTTCGCCGCGCGCCTGGCCGCCTCGAGCCCCGAGGCGTCCTCGGCGGTCTCGGGGTCGCGCATGACCCTCTGCCTCGCGATCTCGTGCAGAGCGCTGTTCGCCTGCCGGTCGCCGCCCCTGTTGAGCCTGTGCCTCACGGTCTTGCCGCTCGAGGCGGGGATTGGGCAGGCCCCGCATATCGCCGCGAACGACGCCTCGGAGCGCAGCCTGCCCGGGTTGTCCCCGGCCGCGACCGCGAGCTTGGCCGCGCTCACGGGCCCGCACCCGTACATCGCCAGCAGCGCGGGGCAGTTCTCCTCCAGGGACGCCTCGATCGCGCGCTCCATGTCGAGCGCCGCGTCGCGCGCCGCCGCCCACAGGTCCGCCAGCGCTCCGGGCGCGGCGCCCAGCGCGCCCTCGGCGCGCACGGAGGGGAGCTCCTCCATCAGCCTCGGCCCCGCCATCCCGCGGAACCTCGACCTGAGCCCCTCCGGGGCGGTGGTGAGCAGCGACCTCGCGGTGTTGATCGCCGAGGTCCGCGCCTTCACCGCCCCGGAGCGCGCCGCGAGCATGCAGCGCACCCCGTCGACCCACCCGTCCTGGCTCTTGGGGGTCCCGAGCCTTGAGCCGGACATCGCCGCGCGGGCGGCCCTCTCCGCGTCCGCCTCGTCGCACTTTCCCTGCCCCGGGCGCCTCCTCTGCGTCCCCGCCGGGGAGAGCGCCTCGCGCACGGGCATCCCCAGCGACGCGAGGTGCCTGGTGAGGCCCGCCCCGTAGGACGACGTCCCCTCCATCGCGACGCAGGCCGGCTCCCCGGCCGCCGCGATCGCCCCGGCGAGCGCCTCGTAGCCCGCCGCGTCGGCGGGGAGCTGGCGGGACAGGACCCTGCGGCCCCTCCAGTCCAGGACGCACAGCCAGTGCGAGTCGGCGTGGGTGTCGACCCCGCAGAAGACCGGCCCGCGGGCGCCGGGTGTCGATTCGGTTCTCATGTCTCGCACCGTTCTTTCCGTGCTCGCCTGGACCGGGCAGACGGCACACTGACGGGGCGCGATAGAATGCGGTTGTTCGGGTCCGCGGTATCGCTCCATGCTCCTATTAGGTCATGCGGCGGTCTCGGCTCGCCGCGGGCCGCGCGGGACATGTCAGGAAACGAGGGCAGCCCTGTGGGCGCCAGCGGAATGTGGGGTCACCGCGCGGTCCGCATCTGATGGTGTCGACGTCAATGGTATACGGGTGCACCATCGACGTCTTCAATACAGAAAATATCAGTGCGGAATGTTTTGGGAGGTAGCCCAAACAGCCCCGGCGGGGGTCCTGTGTAGTCACCCTTTAGGCGGAACTCTCCTAATTATTTGGATGAGTCGTTTACTTACTTGTACTGTTACCGTCTTCCCGCTCTTGTTGGGGTATGCTTTGTTCGTATGTAAACGTATGACATGTTGATGGGGGAGGGTGCTATGGCTCGCGAGGGCGCTCGTTCTAAGGATTCGGCTAAGCCTGGCATCAAGGAAGTTGCGGCGGTGGCGGGGGTTTCGCCTACTACGGTATCTCGTGTGCTTAATAATCGTGGCTATATTAGCCAAGAGACCCGCGATAAGGTCCATGCCGCGATGAAGCGCATCAACTATACGCCCAACGATATCGCTCGTGCCATGCTCAACGGTCGCCTGAATCTTATCGGTATGATTGTCCCCTATGTCAGCAGTCCGTTTCATGCCCAAGTGGTTCAAGTCATTGAGCATACCCTGGCCGAAAACGGTTTTAAGATGCTGCTGTGCAATAGCGCCAATCGACCCGAGCTTGAGCGCTCTTATATCGACATGCTTCGACGCAATATGGTTGATGGCGTCATCGTCAACTCGCTTAATATCGGTGCCGAGGCGTATGCCGAGATGGGCTTGAGTCTGGTTGGTATCGACTGCGACCTTGGCGAGGCCTCTGTTCAGATTGCGAGCGACAGCTATAGCATCGGCGAACTTGCCACGCGTCGCCTGATCGATGACGGATGTTCACGCATCCTGTGTCTGCGCAGCAATAGCCGCATGCGTATGCCTGCCAATAAGCGTACCGATGCCTACCACGATGTTGTGGAGCAGGCCGGTTTGCCCGCGCTTGTCCGTGAGGTCGAGTTCGTTAAGTCCGACGACGAAAAGAGTGCGGTCGTTGCGAAGATCCTCGATGAGAACCCCGATATTGACGGCATCTTTGCGGGAGACGACACGATGGCGGCCATCTGCCTCAACGTGATGAAGCGGCGCGGCTTGAGCGCTCCGGACGATATTAAGGTCGTGGGCGCGGATGGCGCCCGCCGCACTATGACGTTTATGCCTGACTTAACAACCGTTCGTCAAGATATCGATCGCATCGGAGAGCTCGCGGCGCAATCCATCATCGCTCTTGTTAACGGTGAAAAGCCCGAATCGAATACCAAGCTCCCCGTTGAACTCATTGAGGGCAAAACCGCGTAGTTCATCCCGTGCCAAAAGAATTCCTCAAACGCCTCTGATGACCGTTCGCCGCCATATGTCAACCGTTTGCCGACGACTGGAACTGCGAAAAGACGTATTAGTGTGAAAACGTTTGACATATGAAAACGATTGATATATCTTGCAGTTGTACCGAGTTAGTATCTTGTGGGAAAGGAAGTCTCGGATGCACAAGGTGTATTACCAGCCTGAGGGAATTTGGGTAGGCGACATCATGCCGTACGGCGAGGACGGCACGTTCTATCTCTATCACCAGCGTGACACGCGAAACCCCGGTCCTTTCGGAGAGCCGTTTGGCTGGGCACTCGCGACGACCAAGGATTTCGTCAACTACAAGGACTTTGGCGAGAGCCTTGAGCGTGGCGGCGACGAGGAAGTCGACCAGTATGTTTATGCCGGCACGGTGTTTAAGGTGGGCGACAAGTACCATGCGCTCTACACTGGTTGCAATCGCGATAAGGTCCGCGCACGCTTGATGAAGCAGGTTCTTCTTCACGCAACGAGTGACGACGCCGTCAAGTGGGAGAAGAACATCGCCGAGACGCTGCTTCCGCCCCAGGAAGGTTACGATGACCGCAACTGGCGCGATCCCTTTGTGCTTTGGGATGAGGAGAACGAAGAGTACATGCTCATCCTCGGCACGCGCGTGGGCGAGGACAAGCGTCTGATGACCGGTCGTCTGGTCAAGTTCACCTCCAAGGACCTGAATACCTGGGAGTTCCAGGGCGACTGGTGGAATCCGGGCCTGTACACCATGTTCGAGATGCCCGATCTCTTTAAGATGGGCGACTGGTGGTATCTGGTGTTCTCCGAGTACAGTGATGGCAACAAGACCCGTTACCGCATGTCTCGCTCCATCAACGGTCCTTGGATCACTCCTGCTGACGATTCATTCGATGGCCGCGCGTACTATGCCGCGCGTACCGCATTTGATGGCGAGCGCCGCGTTCTCTTTGGTTGGGTTCCTACGCGTGACGAGGGTGGCGATCCCAGCTCTTACCTGTGGGGTGGCACCTTTATGCCTCTCGAGATCGTTCAGCGTGCCGACGGAACGCTCGGCACCAAGCTCCCTGACAGCATGCTTGGCGCCTTTGGCGAGGCTAAGGCAGTCGAGGCCTTTGAGCTTTCCTGCGAGTCGGGCAAGGTCGAGCAGGTGCTCGCCGCGGATGCCGGTTCCACCTATATGCTCGATGCCGACATCGAGCTCGCCGGTGACGCTGCCGGCTTCTCGGTGAAGCTTGCCGAGGACGCCGAGTCCGGTCTTGCCTATGAGTTCCGCGCCAACCTGCGTGAGGGCAAGCTCGAGTTTACGGCGGCCCCCCAGTATCCGTGGTTCCAGGTCAACAACATGGGCCTCGAGCGTCCGTTGTTCTTTAAGGGCGAGGGCACTCATCATGTGCGCCTGGTCGTTGACGACGATATCGCGACCATCTTTGTCGATGATGTTGCGCTTAACGCGCGCTTCTGCAATAAGCAGGGCCAGGGTGTGGCACTGACGGTCACCGACGGTACGCTCAAGTGCGCAAATGCAACGATCGCGTCTCTGTAATGGCATCAAAACGTTTTATGATTTCGTAAGGGAATGGAGAGGAACATGGACTACAAAGTAGTGTCTCAGCAAGTCGTCGATAACGTCGGCGGTCTGGAGAACATCGAGGGCGCCACGCATTGCGTTACGCGTCTGCGTCTGGTGCTCAAGGATACGAGCAAGTACAACAAGGCCGAGCTCGAGAACATCGATGGCGTCAAGGGCGTGCTGTACAACAGCGGCCAGCTCATGATCATCTTCGGTACCGGTACCGTCAACAAGGTCTACGATGAGTTTATGGCTCTGACGGGCGTTAAGGAGATCAGCGCTTCCGAGGTCAAGGGCGCCGAGGCGGACAAGAAGGGCAAGTTCTTCTCGGTCCTCAAGGTATTCTCGGATATCTTTATCCCCATCATTCCCGCTTTCGTCGGCGCTGCTATCATCATCGGCCTTAAGTCGCTGATCGTTGCCAACGGCCTCTTTGGCATGGAGGGCAGCCTTGCCGACCACAGCGAGTTCCTCAAGAACCTCGCAAGCTTCTTTGCCATTATTGCCACCACCTTTGACTACCTGCCTGTCCTGGTTATGTATAGCGCGGTCAAGCGTTTTGGCGGCAACCCGATCCTGGGTATCCTCGTCGGTATCGTCATGGTTCACCCGAGCCTTATGAACCGTAACGCGTTCGTTATGGATCCGTCGGGTGCTGAGTACTGGAACTTTGGTCCACTCTCCATCCCCATGGTTGCTTTCCAGGGCGGCGTGTTCCCTGCAATTCTGACTGCCTGGTTTATGGCCAAGGTCGAGAAGATTGCCCAGAAGTACATCCCCGAGGTCGTCTCGTTTGTCTTTGTTCCGACCGTTACCCTGATTCTTGCTAACGTTGCCCTGTTCACCGTGTTCGGCCCGCTCGGCAACCTGATCGGCGACGTCCTCGCTGGCGTAATCGATGTCCTGTACAACAGGATGGGCGTCTTTGGCGCCTTTGTCTTCGCCGCGTTCCTGCAGCCGCTCGTCGTTACCGGTACGCATCAGTTCATCCAGGGTATTGAGGCCAACCTCGTTGCCACGACCGGCTTCAACTACATCCAGGCCATCTGGTCGGTTTCCATCATCGCCCAGGGCGGCGGCGCCATCGGCATGTATCTCATCCACAAGAAGCACTCCAAAGAGCGCAACATCTGCATGTCGTCCTTTATCCCGACGCTGGTCGGTATCTCCGAGCCCGCAATCTTTGCTGCAAACATGCGCTACTCGATCATCCCGTTCGTCTGCGCTTGCATCGGTGCAGGCTGCGGCGGTGCCTTCGTGAAGCTCTTTGAGGTGCGCGCTATCGGTCAGGGTCTGACCGGTGTGCTTGGCCTGCTCATCGTTACGCCCGAGACGCTCGTGTGGTATGTGGCCGGCAATCTCATCGCCTTTATCGTGCCGATCGTCTTGATCTTTGCCTACAACAAGGCAAAGGGCGTGCCGACCACCGATGAAGAGGGCGCTGGCGCTGGCTTCGACGTTAGCTTCTAGTTGAGCCGTTCAGCGTAATCTGAGGATAAGTCCATTTGGGGAAGGGCGTTCGACTCGTGTGAGTCGAGCGTCCTTCCCCATAGACGAGAAAGTCAACGGCGATGTTTAATCAAAAAAATAAGGTGACACGCGCGGACTATGAGCAGTGGCGTGCCGGACAGGATGAGACGGCGGGTCGCATCGCGTCCGACCCCGATAGGCTCCTGTTCCATGTGGAGCCTGAGCTTGGCTGGCTCAACGACCCCAACGGTTTGGTGCAGATCGGTGATACGTATCACATCTATCACCAATACGATCCATTCGATGCTGCGCATGGCGGTCCAGTGCTTTGGAATCATCTGACAACAAAGGATTTTGTGACGTACGAGAATCGCGGCCCCGTGCTGTTCCCCGATTCCGATTTGGATTCGAGCGGAGCGTATTCTGGTTCTGCCTTTGTACACGACGGCAAGATTCACTACTTCTATACCGGCAACGTCAAGCATTTTGACCGCGATGATTACGACTACGTGTTGACGGGCCGTGAGCAAAACCAGATTCATGTGGTTGCCGAGAACCCCGACGAATTGGGCGAGAAGCGCATAGCTGTTGGGCCGGTCGATTACCCCGACGATATCGGTACGCACGTGCGTGATCCCAAAATCCTTGAACACGATGGTATCTACTACATGGTTCTGGGCGCTCGTACGAAAGACGACCGCGGCTGCGTGCTTGTCTATACCTCGAGCGATCTAGAGGACTGGAGCTATGCGACGCGCATTGAGTTGGGCGAAAAGTTTGGCTTTATGTGGGAGTGCCCCGATCTGTTTGAGCTCGATGGTGAGCTTATTCTCGTTTGCTGTCCGCAGGGTGTGTCCGCCGATGGATGGCGTTACCGCAATCCGCACCAGTGCGTGTGGTTTCCCATCGAGGCCGATTGGGAGGCGCCGAGTTTTAAGATCGCCGGGCAGGGCATGCCCCCGATGGTCGATGCCGGCTTTGATTTCTACGCACCGCAGTCTTTTGAGGATGCTGCGGGTCGGCGTTTGATGATCGGGTGGTCGGGTTGCCCCGATGCGACGGCAAAAAGCCCGACGGTGGCACGCGGGTGGCAGTGCGCGTTGACGGTGCCGAGAGAGCTGAGCATGCGCGGCGGCAAGCTCTGCCAGTGGCCGGCGCACGAGATTGAGAGGATGCGCGGCGATTGCGTTCGTGCTGTAGGCGGTGAGACCGTTGAGGAGCCGGGACGCCTGTTTGATGTCGTGGTTTCCTGCGAGGGAGCCAAGATGATCGAGCTCGAAATCCGCAAGGGTGTCTTTGTGCGTTATACGGACGGGATGCTTACCCTCGATATGGGCGACGAAGGCTATGGACGCGACCAGAGGTCGATCGAGCTCGGCGAACTTCGCGACCTGCGCGTGCTTTCGGACACTACGATGGTCGAGATTTTTGCAAATGGCGGCGAGGCGGCACTTACGAGCCGTACCTATTCGCCGGCGGTTCCGGCGATGGAGCTGCACGCCGAGGGTGCGGCATCGATGAATTTCTACCGCCTCGTGCATTAACCGTGCGTGGAGCACGATTGGATTTGCTGGACGGAATGTGTCGCAGTTGTCGCGGCCAACTACCGCTTACCGCATATAGCGACCGTTTGCGGAATAAGTAACCCTCCTTAATAAACCGTGTGGAATCCTAGATAAGCACGGAGTTTTCCAGGGAGACGCTGTCCTTTGTTGTGTGCAAGGGGCGGCGTCTCTTTGGCGCTTGGACGCCGTTGTGCAACAGTGCGGCGGCGCGTGCCATGTATTGAAAAGCCAATGTCGAGATGGGTCGTGATAATAATGGGCAAGTACGTAATCGTGGTTGAGTCTGGGTCGGATGTGACGCCGGAGCTCTGCGAGCGCTACGGCATCGTGCGCGTGCCCATGCATGTCACGATTGGCGACGAGACCGTCGAGGATGGCTCGATTGATCCGCTCGAGATTTACTCGCGCTGCAACGAGCTCGGTGTTATGCCTAAGACGAGTGGCTGCGCGCCTGCGGATTTTGCTCACGTGTATGACCGTATCCATGCCGAGCAGCCCGATGCGACCATTTTGCATCTTGCGTACTCCGAAGTCACGACTTGCTCGCATCAGTCCTCCAAGATTGCGGCTAAGGGCCGCGACTACGTATTCTCCATGGATACGCGTTTTGTCTCGGTGGGCCAGTCGCTCGTTGCCGTCGAGACCGCCAAATACATCGAGGCTCACCCCGATGCCACCGTCGACGAGATCTTTGCATTTACGAACTCCGTCATGGACCGCGTGCTGCTGGGCTTTGTTCCTACCGACCTGGCCTTTCTTAAGGCGGGCGGTCGTCTGTCCAACGTCGCATTCCTTGGCGCCCATCTGCTCAAGATTAAGCCCTGCATTGAGGTGACGGGTGGCAAGTTCGTGGCGACCAAGAAGTTCCGCGGCTCTATGCTCAAATGCGCCCGTGCCTTTATTGACCACATGGTTGCCAAGGGCGAGATTGACTACTCGCACATTGGCCTGGCGTATTCGGTAGGCCTTTCCGAGGAGCTGCGCGACGACATGGAAATCTATGCGCACGACCTGGGCTTTAAGGACGTTACCTGGACTCAGGTCGGCGGCGTTATCTCGAGCCATTGCGGCCCGACTGCCTTCGGCGCGGTGCTCACGCTCAAGGCGTAAGGCCTGGTGCCTATCGATATCTATTGCCTCGGCGGCGGGTGGGTTGTGATAACCTTCCCGCCGCTTTTGTGTGGGGCCAAATAGAACAACCCAATTGACCACTAAACCGTTTCACCATCATGCGTATGGGCTAGAATGGCTCTGGCATTTATGTAACTAAAACCAATGAGAGGCAAGGTAGCGGGAATGGCTGAGATGACACTCGAGGGTGTGGACGCTCGTCCCGAGGACTCTGCGTTTGCCCTGGGCCGCGTGCATTCGATTGAGACGATGGGAACGGTCGATGGACCCGGCATCCGCTTTGTGGTGTTTGTTCAGGGCTGCCCCATGCGCTGTGCGTATTGCCACAACCCCGATACCTGGTCGGTTAACGGCGGCACCATGGTGACCGTCGAGCACCTGATGGACGAGTTCCAGAGCAACCACGAGTTCTATCGCAGCGGCGGAATTACGGTGTCCGGCGGCGAGCCGCTCCTACAGCCTGAGTTTTTGGCCGACCTGTTCCGTGCAATGCACAACAACCCCGATGGCCGCGTGCATACCTGCCTGGATAGCTGTGGCTACGCCTTCGACCCTCAGCATCCCGAGAAGTTCGATGCCGTGCTCAACGAGACCGACATGGTACTGCTCGATATTAAGCATGCCGACCCGGTCGAGCATAAAAAGCTGACCGGTTGTGATCCCGCACGCATCCTGGCGTTTGGCGATGAGCTTGCACGTCGCAATATCAAGGTCGTTATCCGCCACGTGGTTGTGCCGGGCATTACCGACACGGCGGAGGAGTGCGAGAAGCTCGGTCGCCTCATCGCTCCATGGCACAACGTGGTGGGCCTGGAAATGCTGCCGTATCACACGATGGGTGTCGTCAAGTACGAGCAACTGGGCATTCCCTATAAGCTCGAGGGCGTGCCCCAGATGGATACCGCGCGCATGCCCGAGCTGCGCAATGCCGTTATGGCCGGTATGAAAAAGCGCCGTGCGGAGCTCAAAAACGCTATCGGATAGCATGCCATAGCCCTCATATCCCCTCGTTCCCAGCTGAGTTGCGGTGGAATAGTTCTTGTTTTTAGGCCCATGTCGCCCAAACAGGAACCATTTCACCGCAACTTCGTTTTGGGTAGAGATGCGCAACAGAATCGTGCCATTTGGATAAATACGCTTGTGGTTTCTTTAAAGACACCTTAAACGCTGCTGAATATCTTTGGAAAGAAATGCCTGCTCGGTATCATGCTGCTCGTATATAAACGGTGGCAGTCAGGAGACCACGTGCGAAACATCGCATCGCGGGACGAGTATGTGCCGCAGCATGGCAGCAGATATAAGACGAAGGGCACGTCTTCGCGTGGCCTTGCCGGCGCTCGCATCCGCGTGAGGAAGATTGCCGCTATTGGGATGCTAACGTCGGCGGTTATTATCCTCGGAATTACCGTTAAAACCTACGCCTCGGAGCGAACGGGGCGCCCAGATGCGTCAACGGTACAGCTGCAAAACGAGAAGGTTTCAAAGTCCAAAGCGTCGGCAGATCAAGCTCTGTCGACGGCAGATCTCAAGACGAGACTTTCGAAGGCGGACTTCAACGATATCCCTTCGGGTGATACCGTTCGGACCTTCTCGTTGGTGGATAACAAGACTCCTGCCTTGGAGGATGAGAGCCTTGCCTCGCTCCAGGATGCCCTGTGTCGGGCGCAGGAGCTGGGTGACGTGGGTGTAGTGTTCTACGACCTATCGAGTGGTAGGGGCGTGACGTATAACGCCGATGTTGAGGTGTATGGAGCGAGCAGTTATAAGGCGCTGTATGCACTCTATATTTGCGAGATGTTGGTCGAATCGGGGCAGGTGTCGCTCGATTGGCCTTTAGCAACGTATGGTGGTTACAGCATGGGCTGGCAGACAGTGCGTGACCTTATCGAGGCCGCGGTCGTCAACTCGGACAACGATTCGTTTATCGCGTTACGCGCGGCGTTTGACCATGATGGCTATGAGGATTGGATTGCCAATCTGGGTGTTGATGACGAAACGGCACTGAATCCGATGAGTGATTTTCCGACCTACTGCCCGCGCACTTCTGCGAGGTTATGGCGTGAGATGAGCGAGTATCTGAGCATGGATACCGAGACTTCACAGTGGTTGTCGGGCCTTCTGGCATCAACATCGCGCTCGTTTATTCGCGATGGCATTGCGGACGAGCAGGTTTTGGTGCGCAACAAGGCAGGCTGGATTAGCGAGGATGGTTACTACTCGACATGCGATGCGGGCCTTATCGACATCGATGGCTGTACCTATGTCATGGGTATCATGACATCGATGCCGTGGAGCGACCGCTCGAGTGAGGTTACGGCCGCGATTGCAAAGGCTCTGTTTGATACGCGAGCTGCACTGGCTTAGCGTGTTCGTTTGACGAGGTCAAACAAAATGCTGGTACCATACCGTGGTTGAGAATTTCGAATAGGTTTGGGGAATGGCATGGCTACCATTGCGATTATCGGTGCGCTCGAAAAAGAGATCATGCAGATTAAGGAAGAGCTGAGCGACGTTTGCGAGGCACGGGAGGCAGGCTTGACCGTTGTGAGCGGTGAGCTCGACGGCCTGACAGTTGTCGCTACAACGGCGGGCATGGGCACGGTGAACGCCGCCGCTGCAACACAGCACCTCATTAGCAAGTATGCTCCGCAGGCTGTTGTGTTTTCGGGCATTGCGGGCGGTTTGAACCCCAAGCTCCATATCGACGACGTGGTCATTGGCAAACGCCTACGCTATCTGGATACCGATACCGCGCTTATCGCCGAGTCCGCACCGGGGCTCGAGGAGTTTGGCTCGACGCCCGCGCTGGTCGATATTGCCGCCGACGTGCTTGCTGAGCGTGGGTTTGTTGACGCTTCGACAAATGCAGTCGCTTCGAATGAGGGCACCAAGCAGTTCCTGGTCGGCACGATTGCCACGGGCAACCGCTTTGTGACGGGCGCCACCATGCGCAACGACGCTATCGAGGCGACGCATGCCGATTGTGTCGGCATGGAGGGCGCGGCAATTGCCCATGTTGCAACCAAAAATGGTGTCGATTGCCTGGTGTTGCGCGCTATCAGCGATAATTGTGACGAGGCGTACGATGCAATTTGCGAGCGAGAGTTCGATCTGTTCGAGTACGCGCGTGTCGCAAGTGACATCACGCTCGATATCGTCCGCCGCATTGCCGCTGCGCAATAGCGCGTCTATTTGTAAGAACCTACGACCAAGGAGTGTCCATGGCCGATTCCATTAACTATCAGCTTGCCAAGTTCGTTGCCAGCTACGGCAAGGTTTCGCAGATTCCCGAGTCCACCTGCCCTGAGGTGAGCTTCGTCGGCCGCTCCAACGTGGGCAAGTCCTCCATCATGAACAAGCTATTTGGCCGCAAGAACCTGGTCAAGGTTTCCAGTACGCCGGGCAAGACGAGCAACATCAACTTCTTTGAGGCCGACGACGTGCATTTCGTTGACCTGCCGGGTTACGGTTTCGCCCGTCGCTCCAAGGCCGAGCGCGACCGCTGGGCCGAGCTTATCGGCGACTTTTTCGACTCCGAGCGCAGCTTTAACTTGGTCGTCTCGCTGGTGGACATTCGTCACGACCCCAGCAAGCTCGACCACGACATGATCGACTACCTACAGGGCAACGAGTTCAACTTTATCGTCTGCCTCACCAAGGCCGACAAGCTCAGCCGCACCCAGCAGGCCCGCCAGGCAGCAGCCATCAAAAAGCAGCTCAACGTCCCGGCCGAAAACGTGATCATCACAAGCTCCCAGACCGGCACCGGCATCGACGAACTCAAAAAGCGCATCGCCGAGGCTTGCCTCTAATCAGGCCTAACCTTTCAAAAGCCCCTATCTGTATCACCTCAGTGATAGTTTTTTAGGAGACCTAGGTATTCAATACGCGCTTATGAGTGAGCGTGCGTTTTCAGCGATTACATTCTGCGATTGGAGGCAGGCTTTGGGATTTGAGTATTATCCCAAACGCTTTGGGCGAGAGCTGAACGCGCGGCGCAAGTACTTGGATACGGTAAACGGATTTGACTCTGATGGTGTCGACATTAGGGATTTGATGGCAGGGAGGGTTGATTTAAATGATCCAAGAGTTAACGGATCGTGGGCCGAGTAGGACATACCCCGTCTACTACCTCGAGGACGCAATGAACAATCTCGGCGACTGCTTTGACTATGCCGTTAACGATTATGGAGCAGAAGGATCGGAAGTTGCTGAACTCTTTTGCTTGAGCGGCGTAGCTCGCGAGTTCGAATGCGGCAACGCATGGGTAGTGTCGGGAAAATCGGGCGTTGAGCTGTTCGCGCTTATCGCCGAAAGGTCGGGCTATCAATCAAGGCCGATGCCAAATCGAACCTACCGATTCGAAAAGACACCGGAATATTGGACAGGCTGGATATTGGCATACCTTCAGTGGCGCCTAGGAGAGTCTTTCGAAGATTTGCTGCATGTCGTTCCATTCGATGTGCTACGCAGTCTGTACTACCCCTGGCACGAAGCCTCGGAGGAACGCGTGGCTCGCCTCGTCTGCGATATGGCGAAAAAAGCGTCCAGGCAAACCAAGCTTGCGTTAGCAAGAAAGAGGCTCAAGAAAACCCAACAAGATCTGGCATACGAATCGGATGTGTCACTCCGCTCAATCCAAATATACGAGCAGCGCCAGAGAAACATCAATGAAGCTTCGGTAACAAGCGTAAGAGCCATAGCAAAAGCCCTCCACTGCAACATCGAAGACCTCCTAGAACCAGTCTTCGAATACAAAGAAACCAGCGCAGCGTAAACCAAGCGCACAGGCGAAGCCTGTCACTAGTAAGTGTCCCTACCTAGCAAGAGCCCCTACCAATAAAAAGCAACTATCAGCCCGGCGCTTTTACAGAGTGTAGGTCCCTGTAGCCGCCGCCAGCGAAGTGAACGTAGGGGAGGCCAGGGGCTTTGCCCCCAAATCTTTCCGCAGGACGGCAGGACCCCCGCCGCACGAAGTGCGCAGCGGGG
>DBFBKG010000019.1:0-5504 GCA_048203815.1 Collinsella sp.
CCCCTGATTAAGCATCAGGTATTCCAAGATTCCCGTTTCCTTGCGCGTAAGAGATAAAGTCTCGCTGTCCACGGAAGCGATGCGCGCCTTGGTGTCAAAGCGGAGCTTTCTGCAGGTTAAAACTACGTCGCTTTGTGTAAAGCGTCTGAGGGTAAGGCTGCGGATCCTTGCCGCAAGCTCGTCCAGATGAAACGGCTTGGTGAGGTAATCGTTGGCGCCGGCATCGAGTCCGGCGACTTTATCGGATACTTCGCCACGCGCGGACAGAATCAGCACCTTGGTCTCGCAGTCGGTTTTCCTAAGTTCCCTGAGTACGGTCATGCCGTCGATACGGGGAAGGTTGAGGTCGAGTATCACGAGGTCGAAGGCCTCAACGTCCAGTAGGTCGAGCGCCTCCTGTCCGTCGTGACAGCAGTCGACACTGTACGCCAAGTTCCGCAAGCTGCGCGCGATTGCGTCGCACAGCGCCCGCTCGTCCTCGACGATCAAAATACGCATAACAGTCTCCTTGCACATTTCAAATCGCGCTTAACACGGATTTTATAGCCGATATGGTCCAATGGTCGCGTAACGAAAGGAGTGGTCAGGTTGTTCAAAGCGGTAAAACCCGTGGTACAGGTCGCTTTGTTGATCGTCGGAATTGCCATGGTGTGCTTTGGCGTTATGCGTGGCGAGGCAGATGCCGTGCTGGCCAAAGCGATTAGGCTGTGCTTGGAGTGTATCGGAATTGGATAAAAGAGAAAACACTGCGTCGCATGTTTTGGCCCGATTTCGCGGATTCATTCAGGCGGCGGCGACGCTCGTCACCAACATTCACCTGCCGAACTTTGCCAAAGGCGGTATCTATCAGGGCGCGGGAAAAACAGTCTGCGTACCTGGACTTAATTGCTATTCGTGCCCCGCGGCATCGGGTGCGTGCCCCATCGGGTCGTTCCAGTCGGTGGTAGGTTCATCCAAGTTCAACTTTTCTTACTATGTTACCGGTACGCTCATTTTGCTCGGCGTGCTGCTGGGACGCTTTGTATGCGGCTTTCTGTGCCCGTTTGGCTGGCTGCAGGAGCTGCTTCATAAGATTCCCGGCAAAAAGTTCTCCACGAAAAAGCTCAAGCCGCTCACGTACATCAAGTACGTCGTGCTGCTGTTTGCTGTGGTAGTGCTGCCTGTGCTGGTGGTCAACGATCTGGGGATGGGAGATCCGTTCTTTTGCAAATACATCTGTCCGCAGGGCGTGCTCGAGGGCGCCATTCCTCTGGCCATTGCCAATGCCGGCATTCGATCTGCGTTGGGACAGCTCTTTACTTGGAAACTTGTCGTTCTCATTGCCGTGGTAGTGCTGAGCGTTTTGCTCTATCGCCCCTTCTGCAAATGGATTTGCCCGCTCGGCGCATTCTATGCGCTCATGAATAAGGTGTCCTTGTTGGGGATTCAGGTCGACGCGTGCAAATGCGTCTCGTGCGGCAAGTGTTCAAGGGTTTGTCAGATGGACGTTGATGTGGTCCGCGCGCCCAATCATGCCGAATGTATCCGGTGCGGAAAGTGCATCGGGGCCTGCCCCGTCGATGCCATCAGCTATCGCTATGGCCTGGATGTGTCGGCGGAAAAGCTTCCCTTGACCGCCGATAAAAAGTAAACAAGCTTCGACAAAACGGAGGAATGACTATGAAGCTTTCTAAGATTGCGGCCCTGTTTATGGTGCCGGTATTGGCCTTGTGCCTTGTGGCATGTTCGGCGCCCGGTGGCAATGCGAGCGAATCTGCGAGCTCCGATCCTAAGATCGCAGAACTCACTGCGCAGAAGCCGGCCAATGCCGACGAGGCCGCCGAGCTGTATGCGAAGCTCATGCAGAAGGAGAACGAGATCTTTTCGAGTGATAACGCGCTGTGGGAAAAGGTATTCAATGCAGCAAATAAAGACTCGGCAATGATTGAGGATGGCAGCAATTACGGCGATTTCCTGCTCAAGACCATCGACGGCGCTAAGGATGAGTTTACGGCGGATGAGCTTAAGACGCTCAAGGCCGGTGCACAGCAGATCAAGGAGATCGAGGACAAGCTCGAGAGCCTGGAGAAGGAGTTCCCCGGCTGTGGAAGCACGCCGAGTGCAGGCGAGAGCGTCGACGCTTCGACCGCTGGCATGACGGCTGGTGCCAATGCTTCGAGCGAGGCGACGAAGTTCCCCAGCTTTACGGGCAAAGACCTGGATGGCAACGACGTGAACAGCGACGAGCTGTTCTCTAAGAACAAGGTCACCGTCATGAACTTCTGGTTCACTACTTGCAAGCCGTGCGTGGGCGAGCTGGGCGATCTTGAGAAGCTGAATCAGGAGCTTGCCGAGAAGGGCGGCCAGGCCGTGGGCGTCAATTCCTTTACGCTCGATGGCAACAAGGGCGAGATCGCAGATGCCAAGGACGTGCTGAGCAAGAAGGGCGTGACATATAAGAACATCTGGTTCAAGTCGGATAGCGAGGCCGGTAAGTTCACGTCAAATTTGTTCTCGTTCCCGACAACGTATGTCATCGATCAGAACGGCAACATCGTAGGGGATCCAATCGTGGGAGCCATCAGCTCCGCCGAGCAGCGTGCAGCACTCGACAAGCTTATCGACCAGGCGATTGCGAATAGCGAGCAGTAAAAAACGCGTAAAGCATGGCGAGGATCGTGCGCCGCTGCGCGGAGTAGTCCGCTGCCTTTCAAGATAATCTCCACCATATAGAGGTCCCGCTCGGGGCCTCTTCTTTTAGGCGCCGTCCCGTTCGTTTTTTTGGCGTGCTTCGTTACATTCCTCACTGGCGCCGGCAAAAAATGGGGATAGAGTAGGACAAACGCGTCGAATACGAACGGCGGGGGAGAGCGGGCAAGTGCGCCCGCGTGGGAGAGGTTGCCGTCCATGTTGGAGCTCAAGAGTATTTGCAAAAGGTACGTTACGCAGTCGTTTACGCAGGTGGCGCTCGATAGCGTAAGCCTGTCTTTTCGCGATAACGAGTTCGTGGCCATTCTGGGTCCCTCGGGCTCGGGCAAAACTACGATGCTCAACGTTATCGGTGGGCTCGATCATTTCGATTCTGGTGACTTGCTGATCGACGGCATATCGACCAAGGACTTTCACGATCGCGATTGGGATGCCTATCGCAACAACCGCATCGGCTTTGTGTTCCAGAGCTATAACCTCATTCCGCATCAGACCATTTTGGAAAACGTGGAGCTGGCGCTTACGCTCACGGGCGTGGGGCATGCCGAGCGTCGCCAGCGTGCGCGCGAGGCGTTGGAGAAAGTCGGCCTGGGCGAGCACGTTAACAAGCGCCCGAGCCAGCTTTCGGGCGGGCAGATGCAGCGTGTGGCCATCGCCCGCGCCCTGATTAATGATCCCGAGATTGTGCTGGCAGACGAGCCGACCGGCGCTTTGGATTCAACGACATCCGTACAGGTCATGGATCTGCTCAAGGACGTGGCGCGCGACCGCCTGGTCATCATGGTCACGCACAATCCCGAGCTGGCGTACCAGTACGCCACGCGCATCGTTAACCTGGCGGACGGCAAGATCACCGACGATTCCGACCCCTTTGATGTAGCAAAGGCCGTGCGTCGCGAGGCTAAGCCTACGCGCAAAACCTCGATGAGCTTTGTGACGGCGTTGGGGCTTTCTGCCCGAAACCTCATGACCAAGAAGGGCCGCACGGCCATGACTGCCTTTGCGGGCTCGATTGGCATTATCGGTATCGCGGCGATCCTGGCGCTCTCCAATGGCGTAAACGGCTACATCAAAAAGGTCGAGGAGGATACGCTCTCGAGCTATCCGCTCACCATTTCCAAGCAGGACTACGACCTGTCGTCCATGATGGGTGGTCAGGGGGCTGCGGATGATGACTCGCCTGAAAATGTGGATTCGTCCGACGACAGTGCCGGCGGCAAGGCTAAGGGAACCGATAAAATTCCCGTGGTTACGGCCGTAAAGGATATGTTTGCGAGCGTTAAGTCCAACGACATGACGAGTTTTAAGGCATGGCTCGATGCCGGTGGCGACGGAATCGATAAAGAGGTCAACGCCATCCAGTACGGCTATGGCGTGACGCCAGTTGTCTATCGTTCGGGTAAGGGCGACGAGAAGCCCGTCCGGCTGGTGCCCAACGCTATGACCGAGGCCATGAGCGGAGGCGCAAGTTCGGCGGCAACGGTGAGCATGGAATCCATGGGAACCTCGGTCTTTAACGAGATGATCGACGACCAGAGTCTGCTCGACAGCCAGTACGATGTCGTCGCTGGTCACTGGCCCACGTCCGCCAACGAAGCCGTGATGGTGCTTTCGAGCCGTGGCACGGTGGGCGATTACACGCTCTACAGCATCGGCGCGCTGGATATCAACGAGCTCAACGACCTGGTTAACAGCGCCATGGCGGCCGACGGTGGGGTCGAAACGCCCGAGACCGGCGCCGACTTTACCTACGACGATGCGCTGTCCACGACGTTTAAGGTGTTGTCGCCGGCCGATGCTTATCGCAAAAACGAAGAGACCGGCATGTGGACTGACATGTCCGGTGACGCCGACTTTATGGCCGACAAGGTTGCCGACGGCATTGACGTGCACATTGTGGGCGTGGTGCGACCTAACGAGACGGCCAATGCGAGCGCGTTGTCTCCGGGCATTGCCTATACACATGCGCTGACTCACCAGCTTATGGAGCGCGCCGCCGATTCGCAGATTGTGCAAGAGCAGCTTACCCACCCCGAGACGGATGTCTTTACGGGCAAGTCTTTCGATGAACTGCAGGGCGAGGCAAAACAGGGCGTGGATCTGGGCAGCATGTTCAGCGTGGACGAGGCGGCGCTGAAGAGCGCGTTCTCGTTCGATACGTCTGCACTCTCGGGTGCGGCCGGCGGTATGGACCTGTCGGGTCTTGACTTGTCCGGGCTGGACATTGACCTTTCGGGCGTTGGTAAGGACATCGACTTCAGCGACATCATGGCCAAAGCGCCAACCCCAGATTTCTCGGGCATTTTTGACGGCCTGGAACTCACACCCGAGCAAATGCAGCAGGTGGGAACACTAGCCAACCAGCTGTTTGAGGGCTTTTTGCGGTCTGATCAGTTTAAGGCGCTGTCGCCCGAAGATCTTAAGGACGCGTCAAAGCTTGCTTCCGCATTCTCGGCGTATCTTGAGGGTGATACGGCAGCCCAGCAAATCCTGGCCCAGCTCAAAGCGCTCGGCGGCGATGCCCTGGCCGAGCGCCTGCAGCAGGCGATGACCGACTATGTGCAAAAGCAGCTGGCTCCGTATCTGCAGCAGGCTATGGATCAGGTGATGAAGTCGATCAGCGATCAGATTGCGGCGACGGTGTCAGCTCAGCTCAGGGCAGGCGCAGCAGGGCTCATGGGCCAGATGGCGACGCAGATGTCGTCGAGTTTTGCTAACCTGGCGAGCGCCATGCACGTGGATGCGAGCGCCTTTGCTCGTGCCATCCACTTCAACATGGACGCCGAGGACCTGAGCTCGCTCATGATGAGCTATGC
>DBFBKG010000020.1:0-8942 GCA_048203815.1 Collinsella sp.
GGCGTCAAGATCCTGCTCCCCATCGACAACCGCGTTGCCGATCACTTTGGCGAGGATGCTGTCCCCGAGGTTGTCGCTTCCGACGCTATCCCCGACGATCGTGAGGGCATGGACATCGGCCCCAAGACCGAGTAGCTCTACGCCGAGGCCGTCAAGGGCGCCAAGACCGTGTTCTGGAATGGCCCCATGGGCGTCTTCGAGTTCGACAACTTCGCTCATGGCACCCAGGCTATCGCCGAGGCTGTCGCCGAGGCCGACTGCACCTCGATCATCGGTGGTGGCGACTCTGTCGCAGCTGTCAACAAGTTCAACCTGGCCGACAAGATGAGCTGGATCTCCACCGGCGGTGGCGCTTCCATGGAGCTCGTCGAGGGTAAGGCCCTGCCCGGAGTGGAGGCGCTTCTCGATGCCTAACCGCACCCTTCTTATCGCTGGTAACTGGAAGATGAACAACGACGTCGCCGAGGCTGCCAAGCTCGCCGACGAGCTGGCCCAGGCTCTGCCCGAGGTTCCGGCTGGCGTCGAGGTGCTCGTCTGCCCTCCGACCATCGACATCACTACGGTCCATGACCGCATTCAGGCTGCCCCCATCGCCCTCGGTGCACAGAACGTGTATTGGGAGGCCAAGGGTGCCTTCACCGGTGAGTCCTCTTGCGACATGCTCAAGTCCGCTGGCTGCACCTACTGCATCATCGGTCACTCCGAGCGTCGCGACTACTTCCACGAGACCGACGAGGACCAGAACAAGAAGGCCAAGGCCCTCGTTGCCGCCGGTCTTGTTCCCGTCTTCTGCTGCGGCGAGTCCCTTGAGGTCCGCGAGGCTGGCACCTATGTCGAGCACGTCGTGAACCAGGTCAAGGCTGGCCTTGCTGGTCTTGAGATCACCTGCCCCAAGCAGGTCGTCGTCGCCTACGAGCCCATCTGGGCCATCGGCACCGGCAAGACCGCTACCGCCGAGGACGCTCAGGAGGTCTGCGGCGCTATCCGTGAGACCCTCAAGGAGATGTTTGGCGAGGAGCTCGCCAACGGCATCCGTGTCCTGTACGGTGGTTCCGCTAAGCCCGGCAACATTGCCGAGCTCGTCGCCAAGCCCGACGTTGACGGCGCCCTCGTGGGCGGCGCTTCGCTCAAGGCTGCCGACTTCGCCTCTATGGTCGTCAAGGCAGGCGAGTAGGACATATGGCACAGCGTCATCTTCCTGCACTCCTGATCATCATGGACGGCTGCGGCCTTGCTCCGGCCGATGGCGAGAACGCCGTCGCCGCTGCCAAGACGCCCTTCCTCGATGGCCTGTACGAGAAGTACCCCCACACCACGCTCGGTGCTTCGGGCGAGGACGTTGGCCTTCCCGACGGCCAGATGGGCAACTCCGAGGTAGGCCACCTCAACATCGGTGCCGGCCGCATCGTGTTCCAGGAGCTTTCGCGCATCAACAATGCCATCAAGGACGGCTCCATCGCCAAGAACGAGGTTTTCGTCAAGGCTATGGACGATGTCAAGGCTGAGGGAAAGACCCTTCACCTCATGGGCCTTATGAGCCCTGGCGGCGTTCACTCCCACATGAACCACGTCGAGGCCCTGGTCAAGATGGCTGCCCAGCATGGCGTCAAGACCGTTCGCGTCCACGCCTTCATGGATGGCCGCGATGTTGACCCGCAGTCCGGTGCCGGCTACATGAGCGAGTTCTGCGCCTTCCTGGCTAAGATTTCCGAGGAGACCGGTTGCGACGCTCGCGTCGCCACCGTTTCTGGCCGCTATTGGGCCATGGACCGCGACAACCGTTGGGAGCGCATCCAGCGTGCCTACGACGTCATGGTCAACGCGTCCGATGCCGATGTCGACCCTGTTGCCGGTATCAAGGCCTACTACGAGAAGGATCCGCGCGGCGACGAGTTCGTCGAGCCCTTCGCTGCCCACAACGAGGGCATCCACGAGGGCGACGCGGCCATCTTCTTCAACTTCCGTCCCGACCGCGCCCGTCAGATGACCCGCGTGTTCACGGACAAGGAGTTCGACGGCTTTGAGCGCAAGCAGATCAAGCTTTCGCACTTTGTGACGATGACCGAGTACGATCCGACGTTTGATGTCGAGGTCGCCTTCCCCAAGACGTTCCCCGAGAACGTCCTGGCCGACGTTATCGCCGCCAATGGCCTGAAGCAGCTGCACACCGCCGAGACCGAGAAGTACGCCCACGTGACGTTCTTCCTCAACGGCGGCATCGAGGAGCCCAAGGAGGGCGAGGAGCGCGTGCTCGTCGCTTCCCCCAAGGTCGCTACCTACGATCTGCAGCCTGAGATGAGCGCTCCCGAGGTTACCGAGAAGCTCGTCGCTGCCATCAACGAGGATCGCGCTGATTTCTACATCGTGAACTTCGCAAACTGCGACATGGTTGGTCACACCGGTGTCTTCGACGCCGCCGTTAAGGCCGTCGAGGCTGTTGACGATGCCCTGTCCAAGGTTGTCCCGGCGATTCTCGCCAAGGGCGGCTTTGCGCTGATTACCGCCGACCACGGCAACGCCGATCACATGTTTGACGTTGCTTCTGACGGTTCCAAGCATCCGTTTACGGCTCACACCACCAACCGTGTACCGTTCATCATCGTTGATGAGAAGGCACAGCTCACCGGTATCGAGGACGGTCGTCTTTCCGATATCGCTCCGACCATGCTCACCATGGCTGGTATTGAGCCTTCCGCCGAGATGACGGGTCGCGTGCTCGCCACCGAGGCCTAATAGAAAACAAATACCGTTTTCTAGAAAGGGGGTTGTCCACAACCGGACAACCCCCTTTTTAATATTTCTGCCATTTCTACCCCGTCCCCGAGTGGCGGGTGGGGAAGAGCGGGGGATTGTGGTACAGTACTGGAGTTTGAATTGTTCTATTAAGGAGCTTATCTATGGGTCCGTTCCAGATTCTTCTGTTTGTCGTTTGGGCTGTCTCTGCCGTGGCGCTGACGATTCTCGTCCTGATGCATTCCGGTAAGGGCACCGGCGTTTCGGATATGATCGCTAGCTCGCTGTATAACTCCAGCTCTGCCACGGGCGTCATGGAGCAGAACCTCGATCGCCTGACGGTAATTATGGCCGTCGTTTTTGCCGTGTGCGTCGTCCTGTGCATGTTCTTCTTCCCGCAGGGCATCGTCGGCTTCTAAGCACGAGCCGCATAAAATAATTGAAAAGGGTTCCGCAAGTGCGGGACCCTTTTTGTTTACAAATTTGTAACAGAGTCAAAATATCCCCACATACTTCGCCCAACTAAAGAAATTCTTGACCGTTGACCGGAATTAGCCCCAAATCGTGCATAAAATGCGCTACTGTATTGCGAAACGTTGGTCCGTTGTGCATAACCAGCCATAGCGACGGGCGACGTTTTTATGGTTCGGATCGGATTGTCTCGACATGTGTCCGACTGAACATTTCTTTGTCCTATCTCATAAGGAGGATGGCATGGCTGATTCTATGTTCCACCAGCCCGTTATGGGTCGTCGCGCCTTCGTTGGCGGTACCCTTGCTGCGAGCTCCATGGCTTTTCTTGCCGCATGCGGCAAGAAGGGTGGCGACGCTTCCGGTTCTGAGTCCGGTTCGACGCTGAACTTCTACATCAACAACCCGGTCTGCATCGACCCCTACAACGTCCAGGAGGACCAGGGCACTCAGGTCGAGTACCAGCTCTTTGACGCTCTGACCTCTTACGACGCCGAGAAGGGCGAGATCGTTCCGCTGGCTTGCGAGTCCTTTGAGTCCAATGACGACGCCACCGAGTTTACCTTCAAGATCAAGAAGGCCAAGTTCCACAACGGTGACGACGTTACCTCCAAGTCCTTCAAGCTCGGTTGGGAGCGTCTGGTCAACACCAAGTCGGCCATCGCTACCGAGTACGGCCCTTCCGAGGTCTCCTATCACCTTTCCATGGTCGAGGGCTATGACGACCTGCTTGCCGGTAACGCTACCGAGCTCAGCGGTGTTACGTGCCCCGACGATGAGACCCTCGTCGTCAAGCTGTCTTCCGCTTACGCTGACTTCCCCTTCGTCGCCTCTCATCCGGCTCTGGCCCCGGTTCCCGAGTGCGCCGAGTCCGATGTCAAGAGCTTCTATCTTGCCCCGGTCGGTAACGGCCCGTTCATGATGGACGGCAAGTGGGAGGATGGCCAGGAGATCAACGTCAAGAAGTTCGACGATTACTATGGCGACAAGGCCAAGATCGATGGCATCCACTTCCAGGTCATCAAGGACATGGAGACCGCTTACAAGGAGTTCCAGGCCGGTAACCTCGATGTCTGCGACGTTCCCGTCGCTCAGATCGATGCCGCCAAGAAGGATCGCGGCGTGTCCAAGGACGGCTACACCATGGGTGACGGCGAGCGCATGCTGCTCGGCGCCGAGCCTTCCACGTACTATCTGACCTGCAACACCACGGCCGAGCCGTTCAACAACGCCGACCTGCGTAGGGGCATCTCCCTGGCCATTAACCGTGAGGCCATCTGCAAGACCATCTACAAGGGTACCCGTACCCCTGCCGACGGCATTGTTCCTCCGGGCATCGATGGCTACAAGGAGGGCGCATGGGAGTTCTGCGCCTACGATGTCGACAAGGCTAACGAGTACCTCGACAAGGTTACTCCCGCTGGCGCTAACGGCGATCGTGGCATTAGCGTGACCCTGTCCTACAACCAGGACGGCGGTCACAAGGAGATCATGGAGTCCATCATCGGTGACCTCGCCAAGGTTGGCGTTACCGCTGTCTCCGATACCCCTGAGTGGTCTGCCCTGCTCGAGCAGTATCAGAACTTTAACTATCAGTTCGGTCGTCTGGGTTGGATTGCCGACTACCCGATTATGGACAACTTCCTGTATCCGCTGTTCCACTCCGACTCCCTCGGTGGCGACAACCGCTCCGGTTACAACAACCCCGAGTTCGACGCCAAGGTCGACGAGGCTCGTACTATTGTTGACGACGAGGAGCGCGTCGCTAAGATGCAGGAGGCCGACGCAATGGTCGCTGCCGACTGCCCGGTCATCCCGATTATGTTCTACACGCACACCATCGCCGGCTCCGATCGCATTAAGCACCTCTATGTCGATCCGCAGAAGCACGCCGATCTGGGTACCGCTGAGCTCGCCTAAGAGTTTGCAGCTTCCGTGAGGGTCAAGTATTTACGTAGACCTCATGGGAAACATACAGTTCTCCCTAACCTGGGGTAAACTGGCTGATGGTAATTTTGGGATGCCGGTCTGGCGATCGGCATCCCATTTAGGTTAATCCCTAGATAGGGGAGTGGTATGGGTAAGTACATCGTTAAACGTGTGCTTCAGTTCATCCCGGTGTTTTTGGGCGTTACGCTGATTCTGTTCGCCCTCCAGAATATCGTGCCGGGAGATCCGATCAAGCTGATCGGTGGAGACAAGGCTCTGTCCCCCGAGGTGGAGCTTCAGCTTCGCGTCCGCTATCACCTGGTCCAGACGGACGAGGACGGCAACGCGATCCTTGACGAGAACGGCGACCCCGTTCAAACGTCGCTCGTGGACCGTTACTTGTATTACATGAACGGCCTGCTTCATGGCGATCTGGGCAATTCGTATCAGCGCAAGCTGCCGGTTACGGAAATCTTTGCCCAGAAGTATCCGTATACGGTCAAACTTGCCGCGTGCGCCATCGTGCTCGAGGCAATTATGGGTATCGGCGCGGGTATCATTTCGGCGGTAAAGCGTTATTCCTTCTGGGATATTTTGGTAACGCTCACCACGTCGATCCTCGTTGCGGTCCCGGCCTTCTGGCTCGGTATGTTGCTGCAGCTGTTCTTTGGCGTCATCCTCAAGGACGCCACGGGCGGTGCAATCTCCATGCCGATCTCGGGTGCCGGCGGTTCCAGCTCTCAGTATCAGGATTGGATGCACTATGTGCTTCCGACCATTACGCTGGCTTCGGTTTCGACCGCTTATGCTGCGCGCATTATGCGCTCGCAGCTGCTTGACGTCATGAACCAGGATTACATCCGTACGGCAAAGGCCAAGGGTCTCTCCAATCGTGCGATCATCGTCAAGCATGCGCTTAAGAATGCACTCATCCCCGTCGTTACCTATATTGGTGTCGACTTTGGCGGCATGCTTTCGGGCGCCATCCTGACCGAGACGGTCTTTAACTGGCCCGGTATCGGCTATGAGGTCTATCGCGCCATTAGCATGCGTGACTGGCCCATCGTTATGGGCGGCGTTACGCTCATCGTTGTCGTCGTCATGGTGATCAACCTGCTCGTCGACATTAGCTATGCATTCCTCGACCCGCGCATCCGCCTTGGCGGTCCGTCGGATAAGGCCTAAGGGAGGTACGTCTCATGCAGGAAACTGATTCTCAGTCTCAGGAGCAGGCTACCGCCACCAAGGCCGCATCTGCTCCCGCCAAGTCCCGCACGCTGTGGGGCGACGCTTTTAAGCGTCTTCGTAAGAACAAGCTCGCCGTTATCGGTGTCTGCTGGATCATCATCGTCGTTGTGGTTGCCCTGACTGCAGATCTGTGGGCTAAGCCCTGGCTCGGTTCCCCGACGGCTTCCGACTCGACCACTATGGCCGAGACGTCGCTGTTGGCTCCGTGTGCAGAGCACCCGTTTGGCACCGACGCCCTTGGTCGCGACATTCTCGTCCGCGTTATCTACGGTGCGCGCGTTTCGCTGTCCGTCGGAATTATGGCCACCGCGATCTCCACGCTAATTGGTCTGGTCATGGGTGCTCTGGCCGGTTTCTACGGCGGCATCTGGGATACGATCATCATGCGCTGTGCGGACATCTTCCTGGCGTTCCCGTACGTGCTGTTCGTTGTCGCCATGATCGCCGTTATCGGCCGTGGCCTTCAGAACGTCTTTATCGCCATCGGTATTCTCGGCTGGCCTTCGATTGCGCGCGTCTTCCGATCCGCGATCCTGACGGTCAAGGAAAATGACTATGTTGATGCTGCGCGCGCGATGGGTGCATCCGATGCTCGTATCGTCGTACGTCACATCTTCCCGAACTCCGTCGCCTCCATCGTGGTCTACGCGACCATGAACATTGGTGGCGCCATTCTGACCGAGTCCGCTCTGTCCTTCCTCGGCATGGGCGTTATTCCGCCTACGCCTTCGTGGGGCTCCATGATTCAGGACGGTCAGCAGTATCTTCTGACCGCTCCCTGGATGATGATCATGCCCGGTCTGGCAATTCTCTCGACGGTGCTCGCCTTCACCCTGCTGGGTGACGGTCTGCGCGACGCCCTCGACGTCAAGATGAAGGACGCATAAGGATGAAGAAGAACAAGAACTATGTGGACCTGAAGGACCAGCCTGTTCCCGAGGGCCAGCATCTGCTCGAGGTCGATGACCTTAAGATGTATTTCCACACCGAGGACGGCGTTGTTCGCGCTGTCGACGGTGTCTCCTACACGCTCGATCGCGGCGAGACCCTGGGCGTCGTCGGTGAGTCCGGCTCCGGTAAGTCCGTGACCGCCATGACCATCATGGGTCTTATCTCGATGCCTCCGGGAAAGATCGAGGGCGGCGACGTTCGCTATCGCGGTCTTTCTATCCTCGAGATGACCGAGGAGGAGATGCAGCACATTCGCGGCAACGACATCGCGATGATCTTCCAGGATCCTATGACCTCCTTGAACCCGGTCTATAAGATCGGCAAGCAGGTGGGCGAGGGCCTTCGTCTGCACCGTGGCTACTCCAAGCAGGAGGCGCTCAAGCGCGCTACCGAGCTTTTGGACCTCGTGGGTATCCCCGAGCCCGAGAAGCGCGTCAATGAGTATCCGCACCAGTTCTCCGGCGGTATGCGTCAGCGTGTCATGATCGCTATGGCTCTTGCCTGCGATCCCGATATCCTGATTGCCGACGAGCCCACGACGGCTCTGGACGTTACCATTCAGGCTCAGATTATCGAGCTCATGCAGGAAATGCAGGAGAAGAACGGCAACGCCATCATCATGATTACCCATGACCTGGGCGTCGTTGCCGATATGGCCGATAAGATCATGGTTATGTACGCCGGCCGTCCCGTCGAGTTCGGTACTGCTGAGGAAATCTTCTACGAGAGTCGCCACCCCTACACCTGGGGCCTTATCCGCTCCATCCCGGAGCAGGCCATCGAAGAGAAGAAGCCGCTTACGCCGATTCACGGCAACCCGCCTTCGCTCATGAACCTGCCTGAGGGCTGCGTCTTCTCTCCTCGTTGCCCCTATGCGACGGACAAGTGCCGCAAGCAGCGCCCCGAGCGCGTTGTCACCGAGTCTGGTCATTACTCTGCGTGCCACTACTCCGGTGACCCCGAGTTCCTCAAGAACGCTCCTGAGACGTCCCGTACGCGCAAGGATTCCAAGAAGGGAGGCGAGGCGTAATGGCAGATACCAACGAGCGTACTCCGCTGCTGAAGGTCGAGCACCTCTCTAAGGAGTTCCCCGCTGAGTCCGGCATGTTCGCCAAGCGCTTCTCCAAGCGTGTTGTCTCTGCAGTGAATGACATTTCGTTCGAGATTTATCCGGGCGAGACCTTTGGTCTGGTCGGTGAGTCTGGTTGCGGTAAGTCCACGACGGGCCGCACCATCATGCGCCTGACCAAGCCGACCGCCGGTAAGGTGTTCTTCCAGGGTAAAGATGTTGCCGAGATGAGCAAGCATGAGATCAAGGACATGCGTCGCGAGATGCAGTTTATCTTCCAGGATCCTTATGCTTCGCTCAACCCTCGTATGACCATCGGCGAGATTGTCTCCGAGCCCATGACCATTCACGGCGTGGGCACCAAGGAGGAGCGCATTGAGCGTGTCCGCGAGCTTCTCGACGTTGTCGGACTGAACCCCGAGCACATTAACCGCTATCCTCCTGAGTTCTCCGGCGGTCAGCGTCAGCGTGTCGGCATTGCCCGCGCATTTGCGCTGAAGCCCAAGCTGATTATCTGCGACGAGCCTGTCTCTGCACTTGA
>DBFBKG010000021.1:0-13795 GCA_048203815.1 Collinsella sp.
CACCTGCATCGACACGCCGATCCGCCAGCCCATGTACTCCACCAGTCTTTTTAGCCCCGTCCCAAAAAGACTGGTTACAATTACGTGCAGCATACAAACACCGGGAGGGATCGTGGCAAAAAAGCCTCAGCACGCTCAGAATAACCAGCGCAGTCAGCAGGGCAAACAGGGCCAGCGGCAAAAGCGCGGCGGCAAGGCCCAGGGCGGCCACGCCGCTCATACCCCGGCAGCGCCCGCCCGTCCCTGGCGCCCGGGCCGCGATAAGTTCCTCCCCGTCAGCCGCGCCGATATGGACGCGCGCGGTTGGGACCAGTGCGACTTCGTCTACATCTGCGGCGACGCCTACGTGGACCACCCCAGCTTTGGTATGGCCATCGTCAGCCGCGTACTCGACGCGCACGGCTACAAAGTGGGCATCATCTGCCAACCCGACTGGACCGATCCCGCCAGCATCAGCGTGCTCGGTGAGCCGCGCCTGGGCTTTTTGGTCAGTGCCGGCAACATGGACTCCATGGTCAACCACTATTCGGTGACCAAGCACCGCCGCCACACCGACGCCTATACCCCCGGCGGCGAGGAAGGTCACCGCCCCAACCGTGCCGTCACGGTCTACGGCAATCTCATCCGTCAGACGTTCAAGGACGCCCCCATCATTATCGGCGGCATCGAGGCGAGCCTGCGTCGCCTGGCCCACTACGACTACTGGCAGGACAAGCTCAAGCGCTCGGTGCTGCTCGACTCGGGCGCCGACATCCTCATCTACGGCATGGGCGAGCACGCGATTGTCGAGATCGCCGACGCGCTCGACGCGGGACTGCCCGTCGATCAGATCACCTATATCAACGGCACCGTTTACCGCACGGGTTCGCTCGACGAGGTCTACGACTACGACCTGCTTCCCAGCTGGGACGACCTTGCCGCCGACAAGCTCAACTACGCCCGCAGCTTTAACGTGCAGCAGCAAAATATGGACCCTATCACCGGCCATCGCTTGGTAGAGCCATATCCCAACAGCGTGTACGTGGTGCAGAACCCGCCGTCGGCAACACTCACCACCGACGAGATGGACGAGGTGGCCGAACTCCCCTACGCACGCGATTGGCATCCCGACTACGACGCGGCAGGCGGCGTGCCGGCCTTTGCCGAGATCAAGTTTTCCATTAGCTCCAACCGCGGCTGTTTTGGCGAGTGCTCGTTTTGCGCGCTCACCTTCCATCAGGGCCGCGTACTGCAGATGCGCAGCCACGATTCGATCATGCGCGAGGCCGAGCTGCTCACGCGCGATCCCGAGTTTAAGGGCTACATCAACGACGTGGGTGGACCGACGGCCAACTTTAGCCGCCCCGCCTGCGATAAGCAGCTCAAGCACGGCGTGTGCAAGAACAAGCGCTGCCTGTGGCCGAGCGTGTGCAAGAACATGGTGGTCGACGAGAGCGGCTACACGCAGCTGCTGCGCGACCTGCGCCAGCTGCCGGGCGTCAAGAAGGTCTTCGTGCGCAGCGGCATCCGTTTTGACTACACCATGGCCGATGCCTCGGACGAGTTTTTGCGCGAGCTGCTGGAACACCATGTCTCGGGCCAGCTGCGCGTAGCGCCCGAGCACGTGAGCGACGCGGTACTGTCCGTGATGGGCAAACCGAGCCGCGCCGTCTACGATGCGTTCTGCCGCAAATTTGAGCGCCTGAACCGCGAGTACGGACTCAAGCAGTACGTGGTGCCGTACCTGATCTCGAGCCACCCCGGTTCAACGATGAAGGAAGCCGTGGACCTTGCCGAGGCCGTGCGCGACATGGGCTACATGCCCGAGCAGGTGCAGGACTTCTACCCCACACCGTCCACTATGTCGACCTGTATGTACTACACCGGCGTGGATCCGCGCACCATGGAGCCGATCTATGTGGCGCGCGACCCGCATGAGAAGGCCATGCAACGCGCGCTCATCCAGTACCGCAAGCCCGAGAACTACAAGCTCGTGCGCGAGGCACTGGAAAAGGCCGGCCGTCGCGATCTGATCGGCTACACCAAGCATTGCCTGATTCGCCCCGTGCCGCCACGCCCGGGCGAGACGTCTGCCGGCGGTGGGCATGGCACCGGCAAGAAGGGCGGCAAGGCCCACGGCAGCGCTGGTGGTGCCGGCAAGGGGTCTAAGGGCAACAAGGGATACGGCGGCATGTCCCGCGCGCAGAACACCGCCGGGCGCAACCGCGCAGCTCAGGGGCGTCAGGGTGCCAACGGAGGCGGTCGCCGCAACTAGCGAAGTGGTGCACTCGCTGCGTCCATCCCACACGCGTGGCGCAGCGAGTGCATCGCCTCAATGAGAATGACGCCGGCGATAGCAACCGTGGCCACCACGTCGAACGGCGTGTTCACAAACCAGAGCAACGTCATGAGATACGACCCAGCATTAAAGGCAAAGTGCAGCAGGATCGTGTAGCGAAGCTTTCCGGTCGTCACGAGCACCCAACCAAAAATGAGTCCGGCAGCGCCCGCATAGCAGCCCTGCACCCAGTTCATGTGCATAAAGCCGAAGATTGCCGCCTGCAGCACGATTGCCGCGGCGACGCCCCAGGTGCTCGGGGCCGCCCAGGGCACCATGGCGCCGTCCTGCGCGTTCGCGCGGCGCCGACGCTTCCAGAGCGGACGGCACTGTGGGTTAAACGCTCGGAGCGAAAACTCAAAAATGATACCGCGCACCAGCAGTTCCTCGCAAAACGGAGCGCCGAGCACCGTGGTCAGAACGGCCAGATAGCTCGTGTCCCCCATGCCTGTCTCCTCGACAAGTTCGCTGTAATCGGCCGCCGCCTCGGGCAACAGCGACAGCACAGCGTCGGTCACGTAGCCAACGACCACCTGCAGGGCAAGGCCGATCATGATAACGCAGGCGATGCGTTTCCACGCCCCACGCGCTCCCCCACCAAGCGGACGCTCGCTTTGCCAGCGTGCCATAAACGAGCGCGGCCACAGATAACGCCACCACAGCAGCGCCATCAAAAACGATGCCGTCTGCGCGACGGCCTGAAGCAATTGAATGTCGAGGTCATCGATCGAAGAACCCATGAACACCGATGCGACGCCAAGGGCGGAGAACAAAACGACGCTCAGGGCAATATCGGCAGCGACGACGCCAAAACAGGCAAGCGCCCAAATCATCGCATTGAGCATGCCAACCTCCTCCCGACGACTAGTCATTGGGGACGTTCTTCAACGACTAGCTGTTGGGGACAGTCTTTGCCAAAAGCCCCGTTGGGCGAGATGTCGAACGGGAAGGTGCCGCAGCGATTGAACGCGGCGATAAACATGCGGATAGCGTTGGACGGCGTGGTGCCCACGAGCTGGGTTGCCGCCGCGAAGGCTGCCTTTTCCTCGGGCAAGACCTTCGCGACTACGGGGGTCATGTGTTCTGCCATGGCGCTTCCTTTTTGAAACGACGGTAGTGCGGATAGATGCGGGCCACGCGGCTGGGCGACGGGCTGTGAAGGCAACCCGATTGGCCCGCATCTGGAGTTTGTTTCTGCGGCGTTGGTATTACTTAGGATTCTTAAGTATTACCCCGCAGATAGAATACCACACCCGACCCCATGGGGACGGAGGAATACGGATCATTTTGTTGCTGAGTTAGTATTTAGAGCGTAATGATGTCCGAGATATTGAGGGCCCGAGCGTCAGCGGAATCGTGCGTGGCAAGCAACAGCATACGGCCGTCGAGCAAGTCGAGCACGGCCTCGGCGCATGCGTCGCGCGCAGCGGTATCTAGACCGGTAAAGGGCTCGTCCAGAATCACCGCGTCGCCTGGGCACAGCAGGGCTCGGGCAATCTCGACGCGACGGCGCTGCCCGCCCGAGAGCTCGGCCACACGAGCATGTACATCGACCCCCGGCACCAGCAGGCGCAACAGGGCTGCGGCACTCGAGGCATCCACGCGCGCGTCGGCGCACACCAGCACGTTATCCAAAGCCGAGGCGCCCTCTACCAGGCGCACATCCTGAAACACCATGGAGCACGGCGCGCACTCGCCCGCCGCCAGCGCAAGCAGCGTCGACTTGCCCACGCCCGAAGCGCCCATCACGCAGGTGCGCCCACCAGCAGAAACGCGAAGTACCAGTCCATCGAGCGCCGGCGCCCAGGGCGCTCGGTCGCCCACGGCGAGCGCAAGCTCCGCAGCAGCCCTGCCGCCAGCAGAGCCGCCCGCACGTCCGCGACTACCACACCCATGCGCCCGCACGGCAGCGCGCCACGCTACGGGCCCCGAAACCCGCAGCAGCCACACCAGCACACGCTCGCACGCCCACGAGGCGGCAACGACCAGCACGGTCCACGCCAGCAGGTCAGCCGTCTCGATGAGCAGCTTCGCCTGATAGATGCGTTCGCCCACGGTGCCCGTCGCCATGCCGATGAGTTCCGCCGCCACGCCGGCCTTCCAGCTCATGCCAATCACGGCGCGGGCGCACGAAAGCACAAACGGCAGGACTTCGCGCCAGGTGTGGGCACAAAACAGTCGCCAACCCCGCACGCCATGCAGACGAAACATCTGCTCCAGTGGCTTATCCGCTTGCGTCAAACCCTCAACCAGCGAAAAATACACGCCCGGCAGCGCCATCAAAAAGACCGCCGCAATGCTCACGCGCGCCGACCCCAACCAAATGAGCAGCAGGACCACCACGCAGGCAACCGGTGTCGCCTTAACAAACGAAAGCGCCGGCGCCACCAGGCGGGCAAACGTTCGCGACCGCACCGAGGCCCCCGCCAGCACACCGCCGCACACCGCGGCAAGCGCCAAACCGCCTAGAATCCGCGCACCCGAACCCGCCAGAATCGCCCACGTGGCGGCATCGCACACCAGCCGTAGCAACGCCACCACAACAGCGCCCGGCCCCGGCAAAATCAACGGCTGCGCCACCAGCGCCGCCGCGAAGACCCACACGGCAAGCCAAAAGGCGGCAACGGCACCTGCTGCCGCCACCGCCTTCATACGCTCTGCCATTTGTCGAGCAAACGCACGCACGGGCTACTCCATGTAGTAGAAATCGTCAGCCGGGAGCTTGCCGCCCACGGCGCTCGCGTCCGCATCGGCCAGCACCTGCAGGTACCCACCGAGCGCCGCCTTCATATCCTTCCCCGTCTGGCACACGAGCATGCACCCGGGAATCGCCTTTTCGGCAATCGTGGCGTTATCCACGATGCCCGCATCGACCACGGCCTGAGCCCAGTCTGCCGGCGCCGCATTGACGGCCTTAACGCTCGCCGCATGGCAGCGCAAGAATTCCGCCACGGCCTCGGGATGCTCCTCGGCAAAGGCACGGCGCACCACGGTTATGCCCGTCAGCAAACGGGAGCCCGTGTCGCCCGCCAGCTCATCCCACACATCGGTCAGGCTTACCGGCGCCGACAGCTTGCCTCCGCTCTTTGCAATGGCAGCGGTCTTGAAGGGCTCGGGCAGCACGCCCACAGCAGACGGATCGGCAAGCAGCGCCGAGAGCACCTCGGTGGGCTCGCTCTTAAACTCAAGCGCCACCTGACCGGTCAGGCCCGCGCGCTCCAGCAGATAGTTCATGACGTACTCCGGTGTGGTGCCCTTGCCCGTCATGTAGACGGTACGACCCGCCAGGTCACCAAACGAAGTCACGTCCGCGTCGCCCGTCACCACGCTCAGCACGCCAAGCGTATTGATATCAATGACCTGTACCGCACCCTCGGTCTTGTTGTAGAGAACGCTCGCCACGTTGGCGGGTACCAAGGCAATGTCGACATCGCCCTGAATCACCTTGGGCACGATCTCGTCGGCGGCAGTGTTGATCGCAAAGTCGAACTCATTGTCTGTCTCGCCATCGGCTGCCTGGTCCATAAACTGCACCAGACCGATCGACGTCGGACCCTTGAGCGAGGCGACGTGCACCTCGACCGGCTCTGCGGCAGCACCGGCGCCGTCCGTGGCAACCGAGCCCGCGGCGGACCCGGCACCGGCAGCCCCGCCGCCACAGCCCGCGAGCGCAAGTGACAGGGCGCCCGCGGCGAGCGCCGAGGCAAACCCCCGGCGCGACATCTCAACATCAAACGCGCGCATCGCTAGCACGTCCCCTCGTTAGGCATCGTCCATGCGTGATGGTCGGTATGCAGCAGCTCCTCGGCCAGCGGCGAGAGCGGCGCGCCCAAAAACTCGCTGTAGCACGCCTGGACATCGGGATTCTCGTGCGAGAAGCGAATGTCCGCCTTCGCATCGAGGCCCCAGAGCACCTGGCCACGCTCGGCTGCCAGCTCACAGCCGTCGTGGATGGGCTGACCGCCGCCACCGACACAGCCGCCCGGGCACGCCATGACCTCAACGAAGTCATAGCTCACGCGGCCGTCGCGAATCGCGTCGAGCAGACGGGCGGCGTTGCCCAGCCCGTGCGCCACGGCGACGCGCACCTTGGTACCATCGATATCGGCGACGGCTTCCTTCCAGCCGTCCAGGCCGCGCACATCGGTAAAGAAGTCGGCGTCGGGGTTCTTGCCCGTCACCAGGTAATAGGCCGAGCGCACGGCGGCCTCCATCACGCCGCCCGTGGCGCCAAAGATCACACCCGCGCCCGTGCCAAAGCCCAGCGGCGTATCGAGCGGCTCCTCGACCAGCGTGTCCACGCTCACGTGGCTCGCGCGGATCATGCGCACCATCTCGCGCACCGTCAGCGCAACGTCCACATCGGGCGCGCCGTCCTCGCCCACCATGCTCGGCAGCGCGCACTCGGCCTTCTTGGCCGTGCACGGCATAACGGACACCACGAACAGGCGCTCAGGCTCCACACCCAGCACCCTGGCGTAGTAGGTCTTGGCAATAGCGCCGAACATCTGCTGCGGCGACTTGGACGTGGACAGGCTGTCGACAAACTCCGGATAGCGCGCCTTCACAAAGCGCACCCAGCCCGGGCAGCAGCTCGTAAACATGGGCCAGCCGCGGCTGTCACCCTCGCCCTTGGCGGCGGCGCCCAGGCGCTCGAGCAGCTCGGAGCCCTCCTCCATAATGGTGAGATCGGCCGAGAAATCGGTGTCGAACACGTACTCAAAGCCAACGCGGCGCAGCGCGCAAGCCAAGCGCTCAACGGTGGCCTCCTCGCGAGATATGCCGAGTTCCTCGCCCCAGGCGCTGCGCACGGCAGGCGCGATCTGCACCAGCACGATCTTGTCGGGATTAGCGAGCGCGTCAAACACGGTCTCGGTATCGTCGCGCTCGCGCAGCGCGCCCGTCGGACAATGCGTGATGCACTGACCGCAGGCGACGCAATCGGTCTTGCCGATCGGTGCGCGCCCGCGGGTACCCACGGCGGTATGTGTGGCGCGGTTGGTCAGGTCCCAAATCCCTAGGCCCTGCACGCTCTCGCACACCTTGATGCAGCGCATGCATTTAATGCACTTGTCGTTTTCGCGGATGATGGGAAAATCGAAATCCCAGCCCTCGCCCGCCAAATGCCTTTGATACGGCAGATAGAAAATGCCCAGGTCGTTGGCGATGGTCTGCAGGTTGCAGTTGCCGCTGCGCACGCAGCTCGTGCACTGCGAATCGTGCTGGGACAGCAGCAGCTGCACGTTAGTGCGACGGGCCTCGCGGGCCTTGGGGCTGTTGGTGTGGACCACCATGCCGTCGAGCACGTAGTTGTTGCAGGCGGCAACCAGCTGGTCGCAGCCCTCAACCTCGACCACGCACACGCGGCAACCGCCGATCTCGTTTATATCGCGCAGGTAGCACAGGGTGGGAATCTGGATGCCGACGGACTTGGCTGCGTCCAGGATCGTGGTGCGCTCGGGCACCACGACCTCGCAATTATCGATAGTGAGCTTAACCATGTTGAGTGCTCCGCTTTCGGTGTTGTCGCTGACAGTGGTTTTGTTGGGCTCTACCATTCCAGGTTCCTCCCTCCGCGGAACGCGCCAAAGCCAAAGTGGTCGCAACGCAGGCAGCGGCTTGCCTCCTGGCGTGCCTCCTCCTCGGTGAGGCCCTGCTCGACCAGATTCCAATCGTGGATGCGCTCGCCGGCCTCGCGCTCGCCCAGCTCGCAGCGGCCGCACTCGTGCTTGCCCTTAAACTGCACGGTCGGCAGCTCCACGTCGAGCTTGATCTTGTGGTCAAAGCCCAGGTAGCGGTCGATATTTGCCGAAGCAACGCGGCCGGCATTGATGGCGCGGATGACGGTGGCGGGGCCGGTCTGGCAGTCGCCGCCGCTAAAGAGGCCATCAAAGTTAGGCACGGCGCCATCCGAATCGGTGACCACGCAGCCCCACTTACAGGCGATGCCCATGTCCTCAAACGGCTTGGAATCGATGTCCTGGCCAATGGCCACAAACACGCGCTCGCAGGGAATGACGCGCTCGGGCGTGGCGGCGGCACGCGGGGCCGGGCGCCCACGACGGGGCTCGCCGATAATCTGCGGCTGCACGCGCAGGCCACTCACGCGACCTTCCTCGCCCGTCTCAATAGCGAGCGGTGCGGTGAGCTCAAGAACCTCGCAGCCCTCGGCCTGGGCGCCGGCAATCTCGGCATCCTGGGCCGTCATGTCGCAGATACGACGGCGGTAGACGATGCTCACCTTTTCGGCACCGCAGCGCACGGCAGAGCGTGCCACGTCCATGGCCACATTGCCGCCGCCGATGACGCACACGCGCTGGCCGTTCAGGTCGGGCAGCTCGTCGTCGCCGATGGCGCGCAGCATCTTGACGGCCGACTCCACGCCGGGCGCCTTTTCGCCCGGAAGGCCGAGCTTCTTATCGCTGTGGGCACCGATGGCCAGGTAGACGGCATCGAACTCGTCGCGCAGGCGGGCAAGCTCCTCGTCGTTGACGGAGTGGTCGAGTTCCACGTCGATGCCGGCGCTCAAGATCCAGTCGATCTCGGCCTGCAGGCGCTCGCGCGGCAGACGGTAGCTGGGAATGCCATAGCGCAGCATGCCGCCCAGGTGGTGGCGCTGCTCATAGATGGTCACCTTATGGCCCATCACGGCCAGGTAGTAGGCGCAGGAAAGGCCGGCCGGACCGCCGCCAACCACGGCGATGCGCCTGCCGGTGTTGTCGGCCACGCTAGGCTTGTAATCGTTAAGGTCGCTGTGCTCAACGGCAAAACGCTTGAGGGCGAGGATGTTCATGGGGTCGTCGACCATGCCGCGACGGCAGTGCATCTCACAGGGATGCTCGCACACCAGGCCGCAAACGAGCGGCAGCGGATTGTTCTTGCGGATGACCTTAACGGCATCGGCATAGCGGCCGGCCTCGACCAGCGAAATGTAACCGGGAATGTCGACGTGCGCCGGGCAGCCCGAGACGCACGGGACGCGGGCCTCGCGGTCAAAGCCGCAGGAGTGCTCGCGGATGTGATGCTCAAAATCGTCGCGGAAGCCGCGAATGGCCGTGAGTGCCATGGCGCCAGCCTCGTAACCGATGGCGCAATCGCTCGAAAGATAGATGGTGCGGGCGGTGCGCTCAATCAAGTTGAGCGTAGACTCATCGGCACGCCCTTCGAGCACATCGGCGAGCAGGTCGCTCAGCGCGCTCAGGCCCACGCGGCAGGGCGTGCACTTGCCGCAGCTCTGGGTGGAGCACAGGTTGACGAGCGCTGCCGTAAACTCAACGGGACACGGGGCGAGCGAACTCACCGCCAGACGACGTCCGAGCGCATCGTGCAGGTCGTCCATGACGGCCTGAGCGTGGCTGCGTTCCATTACATGCAGTCGTGCCATAAGATCCCCTCTCATGCGGCAGCCCGGAGGCGAGGCCGGGCGAAATTGCTACACGCACAACACTGACCTAAAAAGTTGTTAGGCCTCCACACGGTTCGGCAGGCGGTATAAAATGCGACCCTCAGCGGTGAAAAAGGACATTACCGCAGATAAATGCCATATTTGATAAAACGCGTTACCAAATTGCAATATTCAATGTGAAAAAGAGCGCCTTACAATTTTTTCCTTTTTGTTCCGTTTTCCTCCGTCCCCTTCGGATCACACGATCCCTTGGGAACGGAGGAAAACGGATCGTTTTTGGTGCAAAAGGGCCAGGTTTGTTTGCACCAATCTCACTTGCGCTAGATGAAGAGCTCGCATTCCTTCCGCACAACGCAAACCTTGCTCAGCATCTGGGTAACGGCGGCAAGTTTGTTAGGGTCAAGTTTGCGAGCATTCTGCGAGCATACGGAGACGCAACGCATGCAGGAGATGCACGCCTCGCCATCCACCTGCCTTGGATCGTCCTTGTCGATAGCTCGAACAGGGCACAACGCAGCGCAAGCACCGCAGGAGACGCAATCCTCCGTTGCATGGGGCACCATACTGTGGCCTCCAGCTTGCTTATAAGGACGATTGCCGGGAATAGAGGGCTCGGACGCAGCCCCGTCCAGTAGCTTTTGCCGGATTCGCTGCGCAAACTCTGAAAGTTGCGCCACATCCTGCGCATCCGGTCGCCCAGCAGCAAACTGACGAGCAACGGAATGCTCGGCAATGGCAGAAACCGCTGCAACCACCCTAAATCCGGCACGCTTCGCAACGTCTTCCAGCTCAATAAGCGTATCCTCAAACGCGCGGTCCCCGTAAACACAAACCAAAACAGCCCGAGCTCCGTTGCCACGCACCATTCCCAGTCGCTCAACCGCCACAGCTGGAACCCTGCCAGCATATGATGGGACGGAGATAACCGCAACGTCGCCCTTCGCCATCGAGACCCCGTGGAAATCCAACCCGCTATCGGTCAGATCGACGGTAACGATATTCCCATCCAGCGCCCCGGTCACAAGACCAGACACTTTCTCCGTTCCGCCCGTCGGACTAAACACAATTTCGAACATGCTCATCGAACATCCTCCCCTACGCTTGGTAACACACCAAGCCGCCCGCATGCTTAGACAGAGTATACGGCGCGCGGGGAAACCCCGGTTTAGCGCAAAGGGGTCAGGTTTGTTTCCACCAACCTGGTGCAGATTAACCTGACCCCTTTGCACCAAACTATGCTGTCTGCCTCATCGATTTGCATAATTTCCGTTACAGATTGCATATATTTACATGATACCGCTGTGTTCTCCTGAGGTACCCCATCCCGGACCGTGCAAAAAACGGAGTATTCTGCAACGCGCTCGTGCCAACACCGCCGCGAGCGGGCAAAACTGTAGGGCGCTGCATCATTTTGGGTTCCGCTATAACGAGAATGACGCACCTTTGCACCGGAAAACGGAAAAGTCTGACTCAAAACGCTCGCTAGGGATATCCGAAGGCCACCGCTGGCGACGTCGAATCGTATGCAGGCAACTCGATCTGCAGAATACTCCAAAAAATGCACGGCGCACCCCATGGGACCCATTGCCGCATGGCTGAAAACGGGCCTTCAGCATCCTCCAGGTGCATTCCTGAGCAAATCACACCGGACCAACGGTCGGATGCGGCAAACAAAAGGGCCCCGAGCGTAGTTGCTCGGGGCCCTTAGTTCGCCTCGCTCTAGCGTGCGACGCGTATGTTACTTGCGCTTGCCGCCGCCGTCACCGGGGCGACGGGAGCTGCCGCCGCGCTTGCCGCCACGATTGTTGCCATAGCTGCCACGGTTATCGCGACCGCCGGCACGACCGCCGCGGGAGCCGGCCTGGTTGCCGCCACGCCCGCCGCGATAGCCGCCACGACGCTCCTCGCGGGTATCGTCGTAGTTGCGCCAGTCATCGCGACGATCGCGGCTGGCACGCGGGTCACGACGATCGCGCGACTCGTTAGAACGACCAGCGCCGCCGCGGCCGCCATTGCTGCGAGCACCCTCGCGACGCTCGCCGCCGCGGCTACCGCGCTCTTCAAAGCGTTTGCCGCCACGGGACTCACCGCCACGGGCACCTCGCTCACCGCGGCTCTCGCCGCCGCGACGCTCATCACGGCCACCGCGCTCGTCATCACGACCGGAACGACGGCGGTCGCCCGAACCGCGCTTGCCACCGCGCGAAACGCGGCGGTCGTCCTCGCGCTCAACACGGCGACGACCGCCGCGGTCCTCGTCCTCGCGGCGACGACGATGCGCCTCGCCCTGGAACTGCTTGGCGCGGCGCTCGGCACGGTTGCCACGCGGGGCCTGCTTGACGGCGTCAGCACCGCCGCGCTCCTCGGCAGCCACCTCGCGAGCCACGCTCTCCACGGCCTCGTCCACGCGAGCTTGAACGCCCTCGCGCACGCGGGTCTTGCCGCCGCGCTTGGGACGGCTCGGGCGCTCGCCGTCGCCGCGACGCTCGTCGCAACCGCGGTTGGAACGACCGGCCACATCGCCGTAGTCATCGCCGTTGCGCTTGCCGTCGCGACGTGCCTGCTCAAGCTTCTTCTTGCTCTTGGACTTGCCGCGCTTGGTCTTCTTCTTCACCTTGAAGGCCGCAGGGTCGCGCTCGGGGTCAACCGCGGGCGGGTTGGGACCCACATGCAGGTCGCCGGCGTCATAGATGTCGGCCGTCTTGTCCATGAGCTTCTCGATCTCGTAGAACTCATCGACGTCCTGCTCGGTCACAAACGTAATGGCCCAGCCCAGCTCGCCGGCACGTCCCGTACGGCCAATACGGTGGATGTAGTCGGTCGGCTCGGCCGGCACGTCAAAGTTCACGACGTAGCGCACGTCGCTGATGTCGATGCCGCGGGCGAGCACGTCGGTCGCCACCAGCACGTCGACGGTGCCGTCGCGGAAGGCAGAAAGCGCGCGCTCGCGCTGGGCCTGGCTACGGTTGCCGTGGATCGCGGCGGCCTTGATGCCCTTGCGCTCCAGACGACGGCAGCAGCTGTCGGCGCGGTGCTTGGTACGCATAAAGACGATAGTGCGCTCCGGGCCCTCCTTTTTGAGAAACTCGGGCAGCAGGTTGTTCTTGGCCTCGATGGACACCGGGAACACAAACTGGTCGACGGTGTCGGCGGTCGACGTGGCGGGCGCGATCTCCACGCGGGCCGGGTCGCTCACCAGGTCGGTGATCTCGCCCACGGCCTCCTCGTCGAGCGTGGCCGAGAACAGCAGCGTCTGGCGCTCGGCCGGCGTCTCGCGCACAATGCGGCGGACGGCGGGCAAAAAGCCCATGTCGAGCATGCGGTCGGCCTCGTCGAGCACCAGCACCTTGACCTCGTCCAGGTGGCAGGCGCCCTGCTCGATCAGATCGACCAGACGGCCCGGCGTGGCGACCAGGATGTCGCAGCCGTACTTGAGGGCAGCGGTCTGCGGCTTGTAGCTCACGCCGCCCACGACGGTCACGGCGACATGGCCGGTGACGTCGGCAATCTTGCCGGCGACCTCATCGATCTGCTGGGCAAGCTCGCGCGTGGGGGTGATGACGAGCATCACGGGGCCGCGGCCGTTGCCCTCGGGCTTCTTGGCACCGCGACGGCGGTTGCGGCCGCCGCGCTCGCGCACGGGCTTGGGCGGAGCGATGTGCTCCAGGTTATTCATGGTCGGCAGCAAGAAGGCGGCCGTCTTGCCGGTGCCGGTCTGAGCGGCGGCAAGCAGGTCGCGGCCCTCGAGCACCACGGGGATCGAGCCAGCCTGGACAGGCGTGGGCGCCGTGTAGCCCAGGTTCTCGATGGCACGAAGCATCTCGTCCGAAAGTCCCAGCTCGTCAAAGGCAGGCAGGTTCTCGGTCGCGGACTCGACGGTCTCGGCGGCGCTGGCCTCGTCGGCAGCATCGAAGGCAGCCTGGGTCATGGCCTCGCGGGCCTCGTCCAGAATCTCGGCGTCCGTGACGTCGGATACAGAATTACGCATATGTTGTTGTTCCTTATCTGCACGCGTTATGGGCACGGCATGCGGCCGCGCGAGCGTGCTTGGTAGTGCGCTAATACATACAAAA
>DBFBKG010000022.1:0-2586 GCA_048203815.1 Collinsella sp.
GCCCGCCGTGCCGCGCGCGATCGCGAGGACGCGCCAGCGCAGCACCGCGCTGCTGTGGGTGCTGACCATCGTGGGCTCCCCGGTGTGGGTGCCGCTGCTCGCCGCCTTCGCCGCCGTGGCCGTCACGGTCTATATCTGCATCTGGCTGCTGGCACTCTGCGTGTTGATCGTCGCGGCGGCACTCGGGGGCGTGGGCGTAGTTGAGCTCCTGCTTGCCGTAAGCGGCGTCACCATCGGCCACTTCCCGTACGCCCTCGCCTCGGCGGGCGTGGGGCTCGGCCTCGTCGGCGTGGCGCTCTTCGTTGGTGCTGGCGCTTGGGCCGCCTCAAAACAAATTGCGCGCCTTTCGGCGCTCTGGGCGAGGAAGGCCGCCTCGCCCTTCTGGAAGGGCAAGGGCGAGAAGGGCGGCGCTGCCGCGCATCTCGCGGCGTAGAAAGGAGTGAGTACCATGACCAGCGCGAAGAAGATCTACCTCGCCGTGGCGGGCGGGCTCGTTGCCGCGGGTGTTGTCCTTGCGGGCATTGGCTTTATCGCTTCGGGCTTCGACCCGGCCGTGTTCACAACCCAAATCGACACGCGCGACAGCACCATCGTGCTCGGCGGCGTCGAGGTGGACGACCCGATGGGCCTCCCCCTCATCGAGCAGCTCGCCAATCTGGGCGAGATCGACACCTCCGGCGTCGCGGATCCCGCCGCGCCCTAGGCGCAGCGAGCCCGGGCGCTCTGCCCGCCAAGCTGCGTAAGCCGGCGAAACCCGAACCTCAACCTCTACGCAACTGGCCCCAAGCCTGCGCCGATTCGCTCTCGGCGCCGCGCGGGGGCCCGTGACGCATGCCCAAAAGGTATGAGGAGAAAGGAACGCGATGACGACAACCACGCCCTTCCGCCTTCATGGGGCCACGCAGGACCGGAAGCGACTGGGCCGTGCGGTGGGGCTGTGCTTGGATTGGCTACACTGATATGGACAGTTCCGTGAGGGGCGCGAGAGACGGGACTCTGGGGAGATCTTCGAGGAGGAGTGTCTCGACTGGAAGCGCGGGTTCAGTGGAGCAGGAACCTAATCTCTGTCTCTCCTGCTTTTTTGATTTGTTGAGAAGCCGGCATTTGGGGGCATTTTGGATAGCGAACAGTTCAAACAAGAAGCTGAGAAAATAGAACAAAGCCTGAGTGCCTTGAGAGTCGCCGAGCGCAATGCAGTGATTCCCTTCATGAACGGCGACTTTACCCAATGGGATCTATATCTGGCATCCTCCTCTGAGTATGCGATGAGACTGATAGACGGATTCATCTCCATGCTCGAGTCGAGGAATCTTGTTTGCGTCGCCCAGCTTCTCCGCGCACAGGTTGGAGTCTGCCTGCGGACATTCGCATTATTCGCCGCCGAAGACCAGGATGACTTTCTCAAGCAGGTGTTTCAAGGTGTGCCTGTGAACAAGCTGAAAGATTTCTCGGGTGAGAAGATGTCCGATGGAAGACTTCAAGACTTACTCGAGAAGTTCGATCCAAAGGTAAAAGATGTATACAAGGTGACGTCTGGATTCGTCCACTTCTCCATTGATGTTCTGCCGAGCATGGGTGTGCCTGGGGAGGGCTATGAGGTCGAGTTTAATTTTGGAGCCGAGCCCAACGAGAGAAACAATGCGCCTCTCGTGGAATGCGGCAAGGCGTTCTGCCACTATGTCGACCTGCATCTCCAGATGCTCCATAAGGTGATTGCTTCGGATGAATGGTATGCCGATCGATTCCGTATCGATTCCGATGGTCCTGCAGACGAGGCCTCGAAAAGCGAGAAGGTGTAGGTCGAACGCATTGACGCTGCCTTGACAGCATCCCGATATGATAACGAATGGGAGGTTCCCTGCGAAATGTGCGCCTCTGTATATTCTCGCTAGGACGCCCTCGACCGATAAGGCATCGTTGAGTTCAATTTGAGTTCAGCTCGGGTGCCTGAAATCGCCCAACTCTGATAAAAGGGGAGACGACGGTACACCACGTAGACGAGAGGCTATGGAAGTGCACGATTTGATTATATTGGCGCGCTAAACCGCCCCGCTGCCCAACTTGAACTCCGCTCACGCGTGTATGGGGCTGCGAGAGGTAACGGCCTGCGGCCTCCTTTGTGTGCTCGATGATATCTTCGAGCATGCCGGGCATGGCGGAGACATTCGCTGCAATCCAGCCGTGTTCAAGCGCCGTTTCGGATAGGAGCGAGAGGGGGCTGTCTTGCCCGTTTCCCTTGCACCCGTAAAGATGGTTGACAGTTTGGGGTCTCCCGGGTCTTTAGCTTTTACCGTGCTAGATGCCTCATGGAAACTGTTGGACTTTAATCAGACAGACCCAGCATGTCGTTTTCCTCCATGAGGACATCGGCTAAAACCGCAACACCTATGCTTGTTTAAGCAAACTTCCTGATAGTCGTGGAGCTGCTGTAGCCCGACATGCAGGACATCGCTCGGCTTAAACACCGGATGCCGCATCCGCGAAACGAGTTGCGGTGCACCCTGTTCCAAAAGGTTGCCAAGTACCATGGCGTGAGCGTTGGGGTAGCCATCATTCAGCGTGGATACATCCGGATGCGCATAGATC